>NZ_DXUU01000026.1 GCF_019417665.1 Ruminococcus sp. | reverse complement strand
TTTTTATTATACTTCTTTTAGAACTTGGTGTAAAGATACTGAACAGGCTCTTATAGGCAGCCATATTGAACATGTCCGCTGGAACGGACAGACAACAGATATTCCCGTAGACGATTTTAAAAACGCTGGAAAGCTGCGAAAGGAGATCGAAGTTTATGATACCTCCGGCAAATTAACCAAAGCATGGGGATATACCAAAGACAATTCCGCCATGTCCCTTGCCAATGCTCTATATAACACACCATATATGAATACGCTTATTGACAACTACTGTTACAACATGCTCATCAGCAGCCACTGCAATGCAGGCATGGCAGATGCCGGCATCATCAATGCCGTTTATCAGCATGTCCGACAGAACACCGTCTACGGCTACAGCTACATTGAGGATCCCTACGGCGATGTCAAGAGGAAAACCGGCACCTGGTCTTTCTGCAACTACTTTTCCAACAATGCGATCGGTCCTGTAACTGCCGGGGTAGGCGTATGTTCAGCATATACAGAACTGATAGAAAAAATGATCGAACAGGTGCAGCAGAGAAATATGTCCGCCACATTGCAAACATTCCGCAAAAATGGTGCCAATCACGTCTGGAACATCATCGGATTGAATGTGGGCACTTCTTCAGAAAAATGGTATTATCTAGACGCTACCAACGGGCTGTTCCTGGTGGGATATGAAAACCCACGCCTATCCAATTCCGCAGCACTATTCGCCTACACCAACATTCCCAAAAATGCTGACGGTACTTATAGCATCACTGCCTCTGGCGGCAAAACCATAAAACTGCAAGGCAGTGACTATGTGCTCCGAGCCAGCGATACTACATACAACATCAGCAGCGGCGGTACGCCATCCCGGGGTGATATCAACGGCGACAAAAATATTGACGCAAACGATGCCTATCTGACGCTTACTGCCTATGCGAAACAGTCTGTTGGTACATCCACGGGCTTTACAAATGCCCAACTTTCCGCCATGGATGTGGATCAAAACGGCAGTATCAACGCCAATGATGCCTATTATATCCTGTGCTATTACACTCGACATTCTGTGGGTACAGATTGCAGCTGGGATACGATCATTTCATAAGGTGAACCCTATTATAATACAACAAAAACCCGGTCTGCGGCACACACCGCAAACCGGTTTTTTCTCACAGATCTGCCGGAACAATCCCAGCTGATCTTTACGCTTCTTCCTCTTCAGAATGTGTCAGACCGACTAAAGCTTTTACTGCCAAGCAAATCCCCAGCACATTCAGCACAATTTCAAGTACGGATACAATTACTCTCAATGTTTTCATATCACACATTCCTTTTTGTTACTCGGAGCGTTATTTCAAAAAAGATTATGCCTTGCCGACAGAGCCGAACAGGTTCATCTTCTCCTCAACCTTTGCCATGATTGCTTCATAGCCCGGCAGGAGAAGCTTTCTCGGGTCAAAGCCCTTACCCTTCAGATCCTTGCCTTCTTCAATATACTTTCTGGTTGCCTCAGCGAATACCAGCTGGCACTCTGTGTTTACGTTGATCTTTGCAACGCCCAGAGAGATTGCCTTTGTGATCTGATCATCCGGGATACCAGTACCGCCGTGGAGTACCAGCGGCATATCGCCGACAGCCTTCTTGACAGCTTCCAGTGTCTCAAAGCTCAGACCTTCCCAGTTCTCCGGATATACACCATGGATATTGCCGATACCAGCAGCCAGAATGTCTACACCCAGGTCAGCAATGGTCTTGCACTCCTGCGGATCTGCACATTCGCCCTTGCCGATAACGCCATCTTCTTCGCCGCCGATGGCACCAACTTCTGCCTCGATGGACAGACCCAGTTTGTGAGAAACTGCAACCAGTTCCTTGGTCTTTGCAATGTTCTCTTCAATCGGGAAATGAGAACCGTCGAACATGATAGATGTAAAGCCTGCCTTGATGCAGTCATAACACTGATCATAGGTACCGTGATCCAGGTGCAGTGCAACCGGAACAGTAATGCCCAGAGATTCATCCATTGCCTTTACCATGTCTGCAACAGTCTTGAAACCAGTCATATACTTGCCTGCGCCGCCGGAAACACCGAGAATTACCGGAGAGCCCAGTTTCTGAGCTGTGTTCAGGATTGCCTTTGTCCATTCCAGATTGTTGATGTTGAACTGACCGACAGCATACTTGCCGTTCATAGCAGCCTGCATCATATCCTTTGCCGATACTAACATAAATGAATATCCTCCTAATAATTATACTGCAACAGTTGTCCATGCACCGCATGGACGAGTCGTCTGCTCTTTTATTATACCGCATGTTCTGTCAAAATGCAATGGGTTTCCGAAATTTTTTTCCAACATTCCAAAAGCAGCTGCTCCAAATCAACATTTATTTGATGCTTTGTCGAAAAATCGACGCTGTATCGAAATTTGATGCTTGCAGAACAGCACCGGTTTCTTGTATAATAAATGTATATTCTGGTTATGCAGGTAGATGCCGAAACTGCCAATATCCGTCCGCAGAAAAATCTTTTGCCGATAGGAAACACGTTCCAACACAGTTCGCCCCTACATTACTGCACCAATTACATTTGAACCTTTTTTATGATATTACGATTATGAGAGGAGTTTTCCTATGGATATTCATCAGTTCTTTTTGGGCAATGCCTTTGATGCCCACACCTATTTCGGCGCACATGTCACAAAAAACGGCGTCGTTTTCCGCACTCTTGCCCCCAACGCCAGAGAAGTCTCCCTGATCTGGGAAGGCGGTGACTGGAAACCCATACCCATGCGGCGCATTCATGACGGCGGCATCTACGAGCTGACGATTCCCAATGCTATGCCTGGACAGATGTACAAATACCGTATTACACCCCAGAATCCTCAGGGGGAAACCATTGACCACTGCGACCCCTATGGTTTCGGCATGGAACTGCGCCCTAACAACGCTTCGATCATCCGGGATCTGGAGAATTTCACATTCCACGACAAAGAATGGATGAAAAACCGTGGCGATCACAAACACAAACCGGTAAATATTTACGAGGTACACCTTGGCTCCTGGCACACCAATCCCGACGATCCCAACGGCTGGTACACCTATGGAGAAATTGCGCCAAAGCTAGTGGACTACGTCAAAAAGCATGGCTACAATTATATTGAGTTCATGCCGCTGAGCGAACATCCGGCAGACTGTTCCTGGGGCTATCAGAACACAGGTTTTTTCAGTCCTACTTCCCGCTATGGCACTGCACATCAGCTTATGCAGTTGGTAGAGACCTGTCACCAGGCAGGCATCGGCGTGATCATGGACTTTGTCCCGGTACACTTTGCCGTAGACGGTTATGCACTGAACCACTATGACGGCACCACCCTGTACGAATATCCGGAAAAGGATACCAACTACAGCGAATGGGGCAGCTGTAATTTCATCCACGCCCGCGGCGAGGTATGCAGTTTTCTCCAATCCTGTGCCAACTACTGGCTGTCGGTGTTTCACTTTGACGGCATTCGCATGGATGCTGTGAGCCGACTCATCTATTGGGGCGGTGAGGAATTCCGTGGCACAAACCCGGCGAGCATCACTTTTTTACAGCGCATGAATCAAGGACTCCACCGGCTAAACCCTACGGCAATGCTGATTGCAGAGGATTCCACCAACTACAGCGGCGTGACACGTCCCATAGAACAGGGCGGACTCGGCTTCGATTATAAATGGGATATGGGCTGGATGAACGATACTCTGGATTATTTCCGACAATATCCCTGGGAGCGCAAAAACGAATACCACAAATTGACCTTTTCCATGATGTACTTTCCCAACGAATCCTATCTGCTCCCCCTGTCACACGATGAAAATGTCCACGGGAAAGCTACCGTCATGCAGAAAATGTTCGGCGACTATGATGGAAAATTCCCACAGGCACGTCTGCTCTATCTGTACATGTACGCCCATCCCGGCAAGAAGCTGCTGTTTATGGGCAGCGAACTGGGACAGCTCCGGGAATGGACAGAGGCGCAGCAGCAGGACTGGGAACTGCTGCAATATCCCATTCACGATGCATTCCACCATTTTATAACAGAGTTGAACCATCTGTATCTGACTGAACCGGCACTCTATGCAGAGGACTATGAGCAAAACGGATTCCGGTGGGTAGACTGCCACCAGGAAGAGCACTGTATTTATGCCATGGAACGCCGTGCGGGAGACAGCCGCCTGCTGGTACTGCTGCATATGTCCGATGAGGGCACACAGCCCTACACTTTTACCTTGTCGGACTGCGAATCACTCCAGCCACTGCTGCACACCGATTGGGAACGATTCCACGGGACTGTACCGGAAGACAGGAGCATGATCCTCGGTGACAGAACACGTACTGGAACACAATTTACAGTCGAGTTGCCGTCATTTAGCGGCATGATCCTTCGAATTATTCCGAAAGTAAAAAAAGAAAAAGAATAATCTAATCAGCGTGCGTACTTCTGCAAAGAAGCCGCACGCTGATTATTATACATTGATTCGATAAGAGTTGAAATATTTAACAGTTGTATCTAAAGAAAGCGATATGAAATAGAAGTAATATTTTAAACCATTCCTTTCCTTTCTTTCGTTTTTTCATTTTCGAAGAAAAGCTATTGACAAAAATTTCTTTTATGACTATAATATAAGTATAGAGTATCCTATAAAAGAAAAAATACAATCAAACAAGAAAATTTAGGAGGACGATAAAAATGAAGAATATGTTGAAAAAAGTCACTGCTGGTATTTCTGCGGTAGCTGTAAGTGCAGCTTTGTCCGCAACAACGATTCCGGCTTTTGCTTCGGAATATGAAGCATCAATGGCAAATACATATGTGGCTTCTTTTGATGATGATGAGGTTAAACAAGTAGCCCAATATTGTCTTGATAATGGCATGACATTAGAAGAAACCAAAGATACCATGACTCATTATTTACATGGATTAGAGTTAATTGAAAACAGGACATCAGAAGACAACGGAATTTCTACTGCAAGCGTTAGTACAGGAAGAACTTTTTATAGTGCTACAAATGTTGCAAGCACGCAACATTACGGTGTCATTATTGTAGACAATCCTAGTTCGTCAACAGTCACAACAATAAAATTAGGATGGGATACTGCTAAGATAAATTGTCCAAATGACAGTGCAAGTTTTTTGGCAACTTGTCAAATGAAAAATGGATATCCCAGTCTAGCTGCTATAGCAACAGAAGAAGTAGAAAAAGAAGGATTTACAGTGGGAGCTTATGGAATGTTGCCTCAGATTGAAGAAAATGATTTGTATACTAGGTCATTACTTACATTTCCTTTCAGTCTTATAAGTTCGACAAGTGAAGCAAATATTAAGGGAGCTTTTAAATTTAGCTACTCCAGTTCAGCACTAAACGGAAAAACAACAGGTCTTGAACTTCATACTTATGCACTTGGCGATTTTGATCATAGCGGCAAAGTCGATGATGCAGATGGTACTTATGCTCTACAATTCTTGGTTCGTTCATTTGATGGAGTATTTAAGTATACAAATGTACATGACAACGTTGCTAGTGCAGTGAACTTCTTAGCACTTGATGCCAATATGGACGGCTCCATCACAATTTCAGATGCCAACCTGATTAACAAGTGGGCAGTTCAGTAAATTCAATGACACAAGACTTAGAAAGGAGGAATTCCTATGAAATCAAAGAAAAAATTCATCCGTGCACTTGCTTTGATGTTAACCATTTTTACATCCGTTTCTGCAACGCACCCATTTATATCTAATATCCCAATGATTGCTTCTGCGGCAGAGCAGCAAACGCTCTTTACAGGTACTTGCGGCGCAGACAATGGAAATATCACATGGTCATATGACACAAGCACAGAAACCATGACCTTTTCTGGTACAGGCGCTATGGAAGTTTATTACTTAAACGGCATTAATATAGACAATCTTGGTGTACAGCTACCAGAAGAGCTCATCATACCAGAATGGCTGACAGATTCTCGCATTCCTTCTTACAATGCCAAACATGTTGTTTTTGAAGAAGGTATCACCGATGCAGCATATGTTTGTAAAGAATTTTTCGGGGAGAATGCAACTTACTGCACAATCACCGTACCAGAAAGTATGGAAAACATCAATTTGGAATATGTGCAAAAATCTTGCATCTACTACGGGTTGTACGGTTCAAAATTTTATTATCAATGTGAAAGTTCTCCTCGCTTTGTAGGAACTGGCATTGCAAAAGATCCATTGTATCCTACGTCTGGAACGTCAGAAAAAGGCGCATCCTGGAATTTCAATTATGAAACCAATACGCTGACCATCAGCGGACCGGGCACAGTTGATGCAAATGATATTATGCCTCCTGCAGACACCATCGTGTTCACATCCGATTTCATTCCTCCCGAAAACTCGACTACTACGTTCGAATTTAATGAATATGTTTATATCCACACCTTTTTATTCATCAGCGAGGGGAAGCAGAAGGTTTACTGTTATCCAGGGAGTCCTTTTGCACAGGAATATGAAAAAGTAGTATCCTATTTTTCCAGCCACGGTAACCCTTCTAGTGACTTTTCCTGCACCTATATTGAAAATGCTCCGATCTGCGGAGATGCCAATTTAGACGGTGTTGTGGATATTACGGATGCCGTTCTACTGAAAAAAGCAACAAACAATAGTATTGTTCTTAACGATCTGCAAACACAAGCAATGGACTGCAACGGTGACCAAATCATTGATTCTAACGATGCACTGTTATTGCTTCAATTTTTGGTACACATCGTAGACAGCTTACCTCTTAATTCTTGATTTTGTATATTAAAAACATTCTATGACTTTTGTTTCGGAAAAGGTTACTTCAAGTCAAATTAAGCTATAATATTTTTGAGAGGAGCGGCTATAAATGAAAACTAAGAAATTTTTTAGCCATTCAATTGCATTTTTACTTTCCTTCTGCTTATTCACAGTATCCGCCTCAGTTCATGGAATATCGGAAATCAACGCATCCGCCGAAGAAAGTGCCGTCACGTCTGGTACTTGCGGCATAGCCAATCGAACAACATGGACATTTGAAAATGAAACATTGACATTGTCCACTGTTGGTTCAGATGGAATGGATTTTCCTGAACATGACGATGATGTTTCAAGTGATGATTTGCCCTGGGCGATGTGGAATGACCAAATTAAAACAATCGATTTATGCAAAGCCGATCTTACTGTATATGACAGCTTCTTTGAAGATTTCAAAAACGTCGAAACAGTTCGTGTCTCTTCAAAAAGTCTCGATACGCAATGGGGTGGATATCCAAACAGAAAAACTTCGTATGATGATATGATCGAAAACGCTGATGTCATATTTGCGCCCCGATATTCTTATACAGAATGGCTCGTTCATTGGGATGATACAAAAACATATATTCCAAATGGCACAGCAACTGCACCATTCTACACAGAAAGCGGTCAGATAGAGGACTCTGTTTCTTGGTATTGCGATACCTTGAATCGTGCCTTACACATCTATAGTAACTATGAAACAGGCATCGTATCAAACGATGCAGTCAATCAAATCGTAAAGCTTTCAAAAAGCTGTGATACAATTTATTTTGAATCAAAACAACTGCGAATTTCTCCTTCAAACTTGATGGTTCTTTTAGATGCTGATGCTTATGCCGGGGAAAAAACCGATAAAATGCTGTATCTGTACAGTTCACTTTTCGAAGGCGAATCTCCTTATTTTGGCGTTAGCTGGATGGACGACTTATCTATTATTGATTGTACTTATGTTCTTCTGGATGACGAAAATACTGATTTTATCTGCGGAGACATCACACGAGATGGAAGAGTCGATACATGCGATGCAGTCCGCCTGAGTCAGATGATTGCAAGAGATCAGCTGACAATCACACCAGATCTACTTCATATTGCAGACTGCAACGGAGACCAAATTATTGATTCTAACGATGTACTGTTATTGCTTCAATTTTTGGTACACATCGTAGACAGCTTACCTCTTAATTCTTGATTTTTTCATATTGACAATAAAATCGGCTTACCGCAAATACGGCAAGCCGATTTTTCTTTATTCTGCTGACATTTCCGTCTCCACCTCAGTCACTGCTGTGGTTGCTGTGGCAACCGATGCGCCAGACTGAAACTGTTCAAATCCCAATGTCGCATCCAGATTATCCATCTCAAATCCAGCAAGCTCACCGGATTTTGTCAGCTTCAGGATGTAGGGATTGCCCTCCAGATCGCCCTCCACCAACACATATCCATCACTGGCTTCACCGGTAATTTCCTCTTGCTGCGCCAGGGAATCCACTACCTGGATCAGATTGCCGAGAACAGACTTTGCCGGCATTGCCGTCTGAGGTACAGAAAACGCCAATCCCTTATAGGACGCTGTTACTTCGCCGTCACAAAAATCCAACACCACCCCGGCAAGAGTGGACGGTTCCCCAAAGGAAACACTCCAGACGCCATTTCCCATACGAGAAAGCGTCCCAGCTGCCTGAAGATCCTCCATATCCAAGGTCATTTCCGTTGTAAAACTGCCCCCCAGCTTCTGGGCTGCACTGGCATCCTCTCCGCCGGGCTTAGAACAACCCACGAAAACAGCCATGCTCCCAGCCAGCGCCAGTCCTAGAACCGCATATCGATTTCGCTTCATATGTACTCCTCCTCACAGGATCTCTGATCTATACCAACGATTCTACATCCTGTGACGGGGTGTCAGATCACAGAGCCTCAGCTGTCCCGTGTCCGTTCCAATTCCAGCAGTACCTTCGGCAGGCATGCCAGCAGATCCCGTGGGAGCATTGCCTGCTCCGAACAGGTCTTTGCTGCCAGATCTCCTGCTGCACCATGAAGATAGACACCAGCGCAGACAGCATCCCATGGAGACAAACCCTGAGCCGCAAAAGCGGCGATCATTCCGGCAAGCACATCACCGCTGCCGCCCCGGCTCATGCCCGGATTTCCCGTGGGATTTTTCACCATACGGTCTCTCTGGGCTGCCAGTGTTCCAGCACCTTTCAGCGCCAGCGTCACCGGATATTTCCGGACAAATTCTGCCGCCGTCTGTACACGATTTGCCTGGATCTCTGCAATAGATAGCCCTGTCAGCCGTGCCATTTCTCCCGGATGCGGCGTCAAGATCCAATCTGTCCCCGTCCGTCTGCTTAAATCTATGCAGTCAGTCACACAGTTTAGACCATCTGCATCCAAAATCACAGGACACGCCGCCGATTCCAAAACCCAACGCACCAGTCCCCGTGTCTCCACCGTCACGCCCAGACCACAGCCGATCAGTATTGCATCCGCACGGCATAAATGGGGCGCCAACTTTTCCTGATTCATCGCATTGCGCAAAAAGCCGTCCTCGTCTGTTTCCAAAGAAAGCCACATTGCCTCCGGTTCCGCCGCTGCCAGACGCATAGGATTTTCCGGCGCTGTGGCAACTGTCACTAATCCTGCACCGCTGCGCAGCGCTGCCTGAGTGGAAAGGGCACATGCGCCGGGCATATTCCGACTCCCCGTAATACACAAAAGCCGCCCGAAATCGCCCTTTTGGGCATCCCGTCTGCGCCTGGGAAGCATTGTGCAGATGTCCTTCCATGTCAGTTCCTGCATAGGATCTTCTCCTTTCGTTTGCAATTCAGATTTGCTATGATTATAGCATAAAATCCAAGAAAATGCAAATGAGCGAACAGAAACACACAAAAATTTGTTTTTATGTAAAGGGCGGCCAATGGTCAGCTCTGCGTTCACACAATTTCATAAGATAAAACAAAAAACATAGATTTGCATGACAAACAAGAAAAGCACTTGACAAAACCGTAAAAAAAAGATATACTGAAAAGAGAATTTTTACTTTGACATTGGTCGAATCAAATATCCGGGGGAATTAGAAATGGCAATTCATCATATCAAACGATTGGAAAAAGTACTTATTGGCATTGGCATTGCACTGCTGGCAGTTATCATTGTATGTCTCATATTATTTAGTCGTGCAGACAAGGTGTCCGCACCGGATGCCATTCCCGTCCTCACCACAACAACTACGACTACGACTACCACAACGGTGACTACCACTACCACTGTGACTTACGATTACACCATGCAAATCGACATGGAAAAAGTAAAACAGCACCACGATGTCAATCCCGATGTTGTCGGCTGGGTTTATGTTAACGATACGCCCATTGACTACCCCGTAGTACAGGGTGAGGATAATGCGCACTATATTGACAAGGACTGGCAGGGAAATTACAGTTCCGCCGGAAGTATTTTTGAAGATTTCCGAGGTGAAATCGGAAAGACAGAGAACACTTTGTTTTACGGACATAATATGGGCAACGGCTCCATGTTCCACAGCGTCAAGAGCTTCAAGGATGAAGCCTGGGGCAGAGAGCACATCTATTTTGAAGTTGCTTCTCTGGACAAACGCTATCTCTACCGAATCGTAGCATGTTCTGTATTGAATGGTGAAGACGGCGCAGCATTCGATTACTGGAACCGCATCGATTTGAACAAGGATGAATTCACGAAATACATTGAAGATATCCGCTCCACCGCCCTGGTTTGGTATGCGCCGGAAGATGACATCCCTGCATACGGCGATCACATGATTGCACTCCAGACGTGCAATTCTGGTGCAGATGACGGTATACGCTGTATCTTATTCGGGCAGTGCCTGGGTGAATATTGATCTTGTACAAAACATAACACAAAAAACGGTATCCTGCAAACCTCAGTTCGCAGGATACCGTTTTTCTATGATCATTCAATAGAATTTCGTCAGAATCCGTTCAGGTTATTTTTCGTCATAATGCTTGGATAGCACCGATAGCTGTAATCCTGATCCACATTACCAGAAATACCGTTGACACTGCCCGTGCTGGAATACTGCCATATGCCATATGCGGTTTTAGAATAGGACGGTGTGCTGACACCGAAGTGTGCCACCCAGATGTCATACTCTTCCAGAACAGACTGGTATACCTTATTGTTTAAGAAGCTGGCATAGCTGTACAGGCTGATATAATAGCCTTTTTCCTCCATGGTTTCGCAGAATGCGGTGATAATTGCGGAAACCTGCTCCTTGGTCATGCTGACATGAACAGATGCCTCAATATCAAAAACAAGGGGATATTCAAACTGATAACCTTCGATCACCTGGGCAAAAACCTCAGCCTCCTGCTTAGCATCTGCTACCGTTTCGGCATAGCTGAACCAATAGGCACCACAGGCGATACCGGCATTCTGGGCATTTCGCATGTTCTGGTCAAAATAAGGATCCTCCTGGCTGGCATATTTGCCATAGCCGGCACGGATCAGCGCAAAGTCTATGCCGTCTGCCCGGACTGCCTCCCAGTCCACATTTCCCTGATACTTGGAAACATCAATGCCGTCATATCGATCTTTCTGCGCCCACGCACCCTGCAATGGTGCAGTCGTTGTCGCAGCAGATGTCGTCGTTGTCGTTGCCGATGTGATCATTGAAGTAGATGTGGTTGTTCCTACAGTCGTTGCAGTTGACACAGAAACAGTCGATACAGCAGTTGTCTCAGCCGCCGCTGATGTAGCTGTCTCCGTTGCTGAAGTACTTTCTGAAACGATCGGTTCTGTGGTATCCGACGTTGTCACTGAGACCGTTTCCTCCGTCTCTGTCAACTGGGTAGTCAGCGCCGAAGCCGTCGTTATGACAGATACATCAGTGGTTTCTGTCAATACAGTCGTTGTCTCGACTGCTGCCGTAGTCGTATCCGTCTGATCTGCGGCATCCCACCGAGCAAGAAATGCCTGAGCATCTTCCGGCAGAATGCAAGTGACGCTATACTGGGCATACCAGTTCAAAAAATAATAGGCATCCGATACATCCAGCCCGCCAGAGTTGTCCACATCCAGCAGGATCTGATATTTCAGCGAAAGCGCATTATCACCACCGACACTTATGCCGGCGTATGCCTGCAAGGTGATATATGCAAGTTGTGAAAAGTCATCATGTGCTGTGTTAGCGAGCATTTCCTCCAACGAAGAAACTTCACTGGCAGACACAGCCATGCCGCCTAGGGGAAGCGATGCAGTGCATAATGCAGCGGCGGTCAGAATGCCTGCCAGTTTCCTGTGAATTGGATTTGCCATAAGTAATACCTCCTAAAATGTACCATAGAACAGGTACATCGCGGTAATCATTTTTGCTCATATGTGTCATATGTGTAAGAGTCTTTTTCAAGACCTGAGCAGATCACTGTCTTGCCAGAAGCGCCAGCCCGATTATCTGAAGCAGTGCGATCAGCGGAAAGCCATACCGAAAATACCAGTGCCGTGTTTTATGATGAAAACACCACATGCCCAGTGTGCCGCCGATACCGCCGCCCAGCAATGTCACCAGAAGCAGTGTCTTTTCCGGGATGCGCCACGCCTGCCGTTTGGCACGCCTTTTGTCCACGCCCATGAGGCAGAATGCGATAGTGCTCACAAGAAGCAGATAACCCAGGATGCTGCGAAGCCCAATTTGTTCCATTGTCCTTCGCCCCTTAGTGTCCGAGGCGCAGTTGTCTCGGCAGTGCTTCCTGCAATACGTCGATCACAGCCTCATTGGGAGAAAAGATGATACGGGTGGGGCCATAGTCATCTGTGTCCAGATCGGCATAATATTCCCTTTCCCCGGTATTGTCGGAACAGAGCACAAGCGTCCGTGTCTCATCGTCCGGCACATCATCCGTCATTTCGCCAAAGGCTTCAAACTTAGAGACGTCTACCGTGATCAGATGTACACGCTTGCGCCTTGCCACGATCTTGTCCACATCCATTTCTCCGTTGGTCACTGCATACTCATATTCTACCGACTGACTGGACAGCAGAAAATAAGCACCATAGATCAGTGCACAGGTGATCAGCAGAATAAACGGGATTTTGGTGAAGAACACAGCGGCGATTGTCACTGCGCACAGCAGCACCGCCAGAAGAATGATACCCATTCTTTTCGCTTTATCCCGCCCGTCCGGCTGTTTTTTTACCATATATTCTGCAAAATTGTCCATGAAACAAGACTCCTTTCACCAAGTCTATTTCTATTCTACCATACATATTGTAAAATTTCAAGAAAAAAATTTCAAAATGACTTGATTTTTTCAACAAAATGCGGTATAATGTTCTGGAAACACGGTGAAGAAGCGAGTAGGTATGCAACCTCCGGCACAGAGAACGGGTCATTGGCTGAGAGCCCGTCCGACAGGCGCATACTGAAGTTCCCTTCTGAGTGGCCGGGCGGAACTGCTGACTTTGGGCGATGTTGCCTTAGGCAAAGTAGGTTCGGATGTCATGTCCGCATTAAGGACAGAAGAGTGATGGCTCTTTGAAAATGGGTGGTTTTTGCAAGCAAGTCAGTCTTGTCCTGTTTTCAGGACGAGATTTTTTTATTGCCGCAAATGCTGCGGCAGCCCTCGGAAGAGCCGAATATTGCAGGTATGCAGCCTGCGAAAGAAAGGAACGGTATCATGAAAGAACAACTCGAAGCGATCCGCACTGCCGCAAAACAGGCGCTGTCAGACTGTGCGGATTCCAAGGTACTGGAAAACCTGCGTGTGCAGTATCTTGGCAAAAAAGGCGAACTGACAGCCATTCTCAAGCAAATGGGAAAACTGTCCGCCGAAGAGCGTCCTGCCATGGGACAGCTGGCAAACCAGGTACGTACCGATATTGAACAGGCACTGACAGAAAAGCAGCAGAAGCTGTCCGAAGCCATGCTGGCACACAAGCTGGCAGCAGAAACTGTGGATATCACCCTGCCGGGCAAATCACAGAAGGTGGGCAGCATGCACCCACTGACCATTGTGGAAAACGAGATCCGGGAGATCTTCCTGGGCATGGGCTTTTCCGTGGCAGACGGTCCAGAAGTGGAATACGATTACTACAACTTCGAAGCCCTGAACCTGCCGCCGGATCACCCGGCACGGGATACCCAGGATACCTTTTATATTACAGACAACATCCTGCTGCGCACCCAGACATCTTCCGTACAGGTGCACGTCATGGAAAATCAGAAGCCGCCCATCCGTGTGATCTCGCCGGGCCGTGTATATCGTTCCGATGCTGTGGATGCCACCCACTCTCCGCTGTTCCATCAGATCGAGGGACTTGTGGTGGACAAGGGTATCACCATGGCTGACCTGAAAGGCACGCTGGAACTGCTCATGCAGCGTCTCTACGGCGAGGACTGCAAGATCCGTCTGCGTCCTCACCACTTCCCCTTCACAGAACCCAGCGCAGAAGTTGACGTCATGTGCTTCCAGTGCCACGGTGCAGGCTGCCGTATGTGCAAGGGTGAGGGATACATCGAACTCCTGGGCGCAGGCATGGTACACCCGAAGGTTCTGGAAGGCTGCGGCATTGACAGCAGCGTATACTCCGGCTTTGCATTCGGTCTGGGTCTGGAGCGTATTGCGATGCGCCGGTATAACATCGGCGATATGCGTCTGCTGTATGAGAACGACTATCGGTTCCTGGAACAGTTCTAAGCGGAAGGAGGAGCAAATCAAATGAATTTATCTATGAAATGGCTTGCCGATTATGTGGACTGCGGCGTTTCCGTCAAGGATTTCTGTGCCGGTATGACCATGAGCGGCTCCAAAGTTGAAACCTATGAGACTGAGGGCGAGGCTGTCAAGAACGTCATTGTAGGCAGACTGATCTCCATTACCCCCCATGAAAATTCTGACCACTTGCAGGTGTGTCAGGTTGACGTTGGCGGTGAAGCCCCCATCCAGATCGTTACTGGTGCCCAGAATATTGTAGAGGGGGCGCTGGTGCCTGTTGCCATGATCGGTGCCGATCTGCCCGGCGGTGTACACATCAAAAAGGGCAAACTTCGGGGCGTGGAGAGCAATGGTATGCTCTGTTCCCTGGGTGAACTGGGGCTCACAAAGCATGATTTCCCCTACGCCATCGAGGACGGCATCTTCCTCATTGAAGAGGACTGTAAGCCGGGACAGGATATTCACGAAGCCATCGGTCTGAATGATACCTCTGTGGAATTCGAGATCACCTCCAACCGTCCGGACTGCCTGTCTGTTGTCGGACTGGCAAGAGAGGCTGCTGTCACATTCGGCAAGCCGCTAAACGTGAAGAAACCGGTATTCCACGGTACTGCAGAAAAGCTCAGCGATACCATTTCCATTTCCGTTGAGAATCCGGCTCTGTGCCCTCGCTATATTGCCGGCATGGTGAAGAACGTAAAGATCGGTCCCTCTCCCCGTTGGATGCGGGAACGGCTCCGTGCCAGCGGCGTGCGTCCCATCAACAACCTGGTGGACATCACCAACTATGTCATGCTGGAATATGGTCAGCCTATGCACGCTTTTGACCTGCGCTATGTAGGGGGCAACAAGATCGTTGTCCGCAATGCCAAGGACGGAGAAACCATCACAACGCTGGATGGTCAGGAGCGCAAGCTTTCTCCGGAAATGCTGGTCATTGCCGATGCCGAAAAGCCCATTGCTGTGGCAGGTGTCATGGGCGGCGAATACAGCGGCATTATGGACGATACCACTACCGTGATATTTGAATCCGCATACTTCGAGCCGGTACAGGTTCGCCGTACCGCCAAGAAACTGGGTATGCGTACAGATGCTTCTGCACGCTATGAAAAAGGACTCGACCCGGACGGCTGTCTACGGACACTGCACCGTGCAATGGAACTGGTAGAACTGCTGGGTGCCGGTGAACCGGTGGCGGATTCCATCGAAGTAGACAACCGGAACAATACACCTGCACAGATCTCCTTTGATCCGGATTGGATCAACAAATTCCTGGGCACAGAAATTTCCCGTGAGGACATGGTAAAGACTCTGGAAGCACTGGAAATTCATGTAGATGGCAACACTTGTACTTCTCCCAGCTTCCGTATCGATCTGGAACGTCCGGCAGATATTGCCGAAGAAGTCGCAAGAATTTACGGTTACAACAATATTCCGTCTACCGTTGTCCGTGGTGTGGCTGAGGCACAGCTGACACCTCAGCAGCAGTTCCTGCGCAAGGCAGAACAGACCATGGTGGGACTGGGCTATTACGGCACTCTGACCTATTCGTTCACATCCCCCAAGTGTTTCGACCGCATTTGTCTCCCGTCAGACAGTAAGCTGCGCAAAACCATTACCATTACCAATCCTCTGGGTGAGGACACCAGTATCATGCGTACTACTACGCTGCCCTGTATGCTGGATGTGCTGGCAACCAACTACAAAAACCGCAATGCGGCAGTTTGCCTCTATGAGATGGGCAAGGAATATCTGCCCACAGGACCGGATACCCTGCCGGAAGAACCAAATCGCCTGACCATCGGCATGTACGGCGGCAATGCGGATTTCTTCGAGCTGAAAGGCGCAGTAGATGCCCTGCTTAAGGAACTGAATCTCCCCAGATGCACTTATATCCGTCCGTCCGAGGCAGAGGGTATTTTCGAGGAATGCTGTGCGCTCCACCCCGGCAGAAGTGCTGTGATCTTCTGCGGTGAAACGGCGATCGGTTACCTGGGCGAACTGCATCCCGCTGTACAGAAAACCTATGGCATCGGTGCAAAAACCTATGTGGCAAAGCTGCTCATTCAGGAAATGTCCGGACTGGCAGAAGCAGAGGTGACATACAAGCCTCTGCCGAAATTCCCGGCGATCACCCGTGACCTGAGCCTGCTGTGCGACGAAACACTGCCGGTAGGTACGATGGAACAAACCATTGAACAGGCTGCCGGAAAGCTGCTGGAACAGGTGACCCTGTTCGACGTATACCAGGGCGACCAGATCGCCGCCGGCAAAAAGAGCGTTTCCTTCTCTCTGAGACTGCGTTCTCACGAAGGCACGCTGACAGATGAACAGGCAGATGCCGCTATGAAACGTGTGCTGAAAGCTCTGGCTGGCATCGGCGCTTCTCTGCGTGAATAAACGGAGGTAGCTGTCATGAAGCTGAAAAAAGAAACAGCAGAACCGCCGAAACCGAAAAAAATAAAACGCGAAAAGAAAGAACGTACCCCGAAAGAAGCTACAGCATTGATGCTGGGTGTCATTTCTCTGATACTTGCCATTCTGGCAGTGATCACACTGATATACGTTTCCACTTTGGTCGCTGCGATCCTGGGCGGCTGCGCTGTGCTTGGCGGTTTTGCCAGCCTCATGGTAGGAAAAGGCGGCATTCTCCCGGCAATCGTGGGTGTAGGCGGCGGATTCCTGACCGTGCTTTCTGCGATTATCACCATGCGGTTACAGTAAACTATCAGATCAACTTATAAAAATAGTATTAAAACAAAAAACGCAGAGTTCCGAACTGGTTCTCTGCGCTTTATTTTACAAAAAAAGGACACAGGCGTACGACCGCTTGTGTCCTTTTTATGTCCATTACATATTGCTCTGAATAGCATCCATCAAGCCGCTTCCAGCAAGGATAACTGCATTGACGATCCACATTACGATACCTAAAATAATACCAATAATGCCCAGTACCAGACCAGCTGTCTGCTTACCGCCGGTCACGCCTTCCTTCTTTGCCATCATTGCCAGTACAATAGCAACAATACCGCAGATAATACCAGCAATAGGGATGCAAATACCGATCAGAGAAACGATACCCAGCACCAGCGCCGCAGTTGCTTTTCCGTTGGATTGATTCATTGTGTGTTCACCCCGATTGTAAATATTTCTTCCGTGAATCACGGATAGATTTATTTTAATTATACCATGTTTTTTTCGTGTTGTCAAGGTGAAATTTTCTAAATTTAAAAAGATCATTTCCTTCCATTGACACCGCACACAAGCATATGCTATCATAAGAGTATCTCTAAACCACAGACTCATAAAAGGAGACATGCTAATGCAAACACAAACCATCTACCATTCTCCTCTGGGAGATCTCCGGCTGACGGCAGATGCAACCGCACTTTTGGAAGCCCGCTTCGATGTACCGCTCACTATGCCCCAGGAAGAATCCCCTATCTTAACGAAAACCATCCGTTGGCTGGAACACTATTTCCAAGGAACAGATCCGGGAAAACTGCCGCCCATTGCGCCAAAAGGCACTCCTTTTCAGCAGCGCATCTGGCGTTTGACGCAAAATATCCCCTATGGGTGCACAGCAAGCTATGGCATGCTTGCAAAGCATGCAGCCATCGAAATGGGCAAGGCAAAAATGTCTGCTCAAGCAGTAGGCGGTGCTGTCCGTTGCAATCCCATTGCGATCCTGATTCCCTGCCATAGAGTAGTCGGTGCAAATGGCGATCTGACAGGCTATTTCGGCGGCATGGAACGCAAGATACGCCTGCTGACCCTGGAAGGATTGGATATGACACAGTTCACGCTCCCGCCCCAGTGATTTCCACACGCCGTGCAGCGATCTGATCTGTAAACATGGCGTCATGCTCCACAAACAACAGCGTCGGCTTCGCCTGTAGCAACATCTGTTCCAGCTGTATCCGGGAAAAGACATCCAGAAAGCCCAGCGGCTCATCCCAAACGAACACATGGGCAGGGGTACAGAGACTGCCTGCCAGGAGTACTTTTTTCTTCTGCCCCATACTGAGGAGATCCACATCCGTTTCCAATTGCCATCGTTCAAATCCCAGCTTGCGCAAAATGGTTTTCAGCAGCGTTTCATCAGCACCCAGCGTTTCGGCATATGCAGCAATAGAGCCTTTCAAGTGGGAAGGATCCTGTCCAGCATAGGAAATTCGCAGACCGCTCTGGCGGTATACCTCGCCGGTATGAGGTACATCCTCGCCGCAGAGCAGCCGCAACAGACTGGACTTTCCGCAGCCGTTGGCACCGCACAGTGCCAGTTGTTCTCCTGGCTCCAGCGTCAGCTGTACCGGCTGGCAGACCGGATGGGACGGGTCATATGTGATCTGCACCTGATGCAGTCCCAATAGTGATGTTCCACGGCAGGGCAGCTGAGGCAGTTTCAAAGTATCCATAGTTTCCACATCGTGGAGCAGCGCCGCCTTTTGTTCCATTGCCGCTTCCTGCCGTGCTGCAATAGACTTGGAACGGCGCATCATTTTTTCCGCCTTATGTCCGATGTAGCCCTTATCCGGCCGCAGACCGCCGGTACGTGTGCCGTTTTTGGTCTGTTCCACCTTATCCGACCAGTTCGCCGTGCGGCGTGATGCCTCGGACAGTCGGTCGATCTCCCGGCGGAGCTTCTGATTTTCCGCCAGTTCTCGTGTCTGCTTCTGTTCCTTAGTTTCCCACCATGTGGAAAAGTTCCCCTTTTGCAGCGTCATACTGCTCCGATTCAGTCCCAGCATATGATCTACACAGCCATCCAGCAGAGCACGGTCATGGGATACCAACAGAAAGCCTTTTTGCCGTGCCAGAAAATCCGCCACCAGCTGCCGTGCCTGCCCATCCAGATGTACTGTCGGCTCATCCAGCAGCAAAAAGCAATCCTCCTGCAAAAAGGAAACTGCCAGCAGTGCCCTTGTCTGTTCGCCGCCGGATAATGTCTCAAAAGGACGATACAGCATTTCCTCTGTGATCCCCGATCTGGTGCATTCACGCTGTATCTGCCAGTCCGGGATTCCGGCAGCGCATTCCTCCAGCACATCCCACGTCAGCCAGGCAGGATCTGTCACTTGCGGCGGAAAACGACGGATCATGCAGTCGCTGCGAATACTCCCGGTATAGGGCAGTTCACCGCACATAAGCCGCAGCAGGGTGGTCTTTCCTCTGCCGTTCCGCCCCGTAAGCCCCAGCTTCCAGCGAGTGTCAATTTGCAGAGAAACATGGTCAAACAAAGGCGTTTCCTGCCCCTCATAGGCAAAGGTTACATCTGAAATATGAATATAAGGCATAGTTCCTCCTTTCTTGTGTAGGCAGATTCCTACACAAAAACAGACGCCGCAGGAGAAGTCCTCCCACAGCGTCTCAGAGGTTATGCGCAGCACATCCGCCAGCAGACAAAAATCCGCCGGCGTTTCTTTCTGAGTGACAGTCTATGGGTCGTTTCTGCAAGCAGCGCAAGACCGACGGCAAGGTACACCTCACCCGTCTTACAAATCATACAAAATGTATTATACATGCTTAGCAAAAACAATCCCGCATTGGACTATCGCTCCTTTCGTTTCTGTTCGTTTTCATTATATCACTGGGTATGCAGCTTGTCAAGAGGGGCAACTTCATTGGAAAGGTGGAAGAAACACTTTCAAATATTTGTGATACACAATGTAATATTACTCTTCAAATATCTCATCCGGTTCGTCTCCATAGTCCTCTTCAAATTCCTCAAAGAAGAACTCTGACAGCAGTTCCTTGGCATCATCGTTGCCTCTTGCTGCCGCCAGATGCAGCCAGTACCTTGCTTCGTCCTCATCTTCATCCACACCAGTACCATTCAGATAGCAATACCCCATCATATACTGGGCACCGTCATGACCATGCTCGGCAGCACGCTCAAACCAGTCCACTGCCTCTTCATCATCCTCGCCGTCATCGCCCACATAATAGCAAATACCAATCATATATTGGGCGTTTTCATTGTCCTGCGCCGCCTTTCGGAACCATTCCAGTGCCGTTTCCTTATCCTCTTCTACGTCAAAATAATATGTTCCGATGGCACACTGCGCATCAGAAAATCCCTGGTCTGCGGCACGCTCGAACCAATCCAACGCCGTGTCAATATCCTCGTCCACACCATCGCCGTCCTGATAACACGTTCCCAGTGCAAACTGCGCATAAGGATTGTTCTGCTTTGCAGACAGTTCCAACCAATAGACTGCCTCTTCCAGATCTGCCTCTATGCCAACGCCAAAGCGATAGCAGCTTCCCAATTGGAACTGCGCCTCATTGTCTCCAGCTTCTGCCGCTTCCCGAAACAACTTCACTGCATATACCGGATCTGCTTTGACGCCATTGCCTTCCACATAACAAACGCCCAACTGGCATTTTGACGGGATGTCGCCCTGCTCTGCCGCTTTTTGAAACCAATACACCGCTTGCCTGTCCTCTTCCTCCGAGGTCACATCCTGATAAAATAGGCACATTCCCAGTGCATACTGTGCGTCCCGGTAATCCTGTTTTGCCGCCCGTTCCAGCCACTGCTGGGCAAGCTTTTCATTTTGCTCCACGCCCCTGCCAAAATGATAACATGTCCCCAACAGATACTGGGCAATGGGCACTTCTTGCTCAGCAGATTTTTCATACCAATGCACGGCAGACTTCTCATCCATTTCTGTGCCAAGGCCATTGAAATAACAGTCTCCCAGATTATATTGTGCCGCACCGTTGCCGCCTTCTGCTGCTTTCCGGAAACAGGAAAACGCTTCTTTCTGATCCTGTTCTACACCATTTCCATCCATATAGCAGCGACCCACCATATTCACCGCTTCCAGACTGCCCATCTCCGCCGCCTGGCGGTACAGCTCTAACGCATGAGCTGCATCCTCTTGCACACCGGTACCGGACATATAACAAATACCCAGCTGCAAAATGGCTTCATCGTTTCCTTGGGACGCAGAGCGTTCTAACCATTCCGCTGCTTTTTTCTCGTCCGGTTTCATATGTTCCCCGTTCAGCAGAAGCATGCCCACTGCAAACTGTGCTTCTGGAGAATCATTTTCTGCGCCGAGAGACAGCCAATGAAATGCCTGGGAGAAGTCCATTTCCACGCCAATCCCCTGATAATAGCAGTCACCCAGATGATACAATGCAGAAGGCAGCATTGCCTCCGCTGCCTGTTTCAGCCATATGATACCCTGTTCCGTCTGCACCTCGGTACCAGTGCCGTACAGACAGCACATACCAGCAAAATCCTGCGCTTCAGGGATTCCTGCTTCGGCAGCACGAGTGATCCAGGAAAAGCCCTCTTCCTGGTTGGCCTCTGTTCCTATGCCGAAATAATAACAGCGCCCTGTTTCAAACTGTGCATGAGCATCGCTGCTCTCTGCTGCCGCCTGAAGAAGCAGCAGCCCACGATGCTGCGCTTCTTCCGCTTCGCTGTGGTTGATCAGGTACAGCCCCAGAACAAATTCTGCCTCATGGTCGTGCTGCCTTACGGCACGCTCCAGCCACATAAGGCCAGTGTCCTCTTCCTGCTCTAAGAGTTCCTCTTTGCCCTGCAAATAATACATGCCCAGCAAAAACTGCGCTTCATGATAACCCTGTTCTGCAGACTGTTTCAACAATTCCATAGACTGCACTGGGTTTTCCGCCGTACCTCTCCCGTCTCGCAGGCACATTGCAGTCATAAACTGGGCATTCGCATAACCATTGTCCGCCATTCTCCGGAACCAGCTATAGCCTGTTTCTTGTGCATCTATATCGCCGTTTTCCACCAAGTCCAGATAATGATTATAATTTTCCGGATTCATCACGTAGGAATCCTCATTTTTCCGATATCGTTCAAAGAATCTTTTTTTCATATCAAGTTCCCCCTTTCCACCCCGTCACTTTTGCATCGTGATACTTATTATAATGCAAAATCAACACACTGTCAAGTGCGGAATACGGATTCCCAAAAAGCGCAATTTTTCTTACTCTGTATCATTGACGTGTTCCGTAGGAGTGATCTGTGTTCGCTCACTAAAAATGTGAATTTTTTATTATAAGTTAAGAACTAGTATTGACAAGTGCATTGACATATGCTATAATACAATCAGACAAGATCTGATGCACTTCACTGTGCAAAACAGACTTGTTCAAACTGAAAAAGATGATTTCTGGAGGTAGTTTATATGAAAAAGTTTGTATGTTCTGTATGTGGTTATGTGTTTGAAGGCGAAGCAGCACCGGCAGCATGTCCGCTTTGCGGTGCTCCGGCAGAAAAGTTCACAGAACAGAAAGAAGACAGTATGCAGTGGGCTGATCAGCATGTCGTTGGTGTAGCACAGGGCATTGACGAAGAGATCGTACAGGGTCTGCGTGAAAATTTCAACGGCGAATGTTCTGAGGTCGGCATGTATCTGGCCATGGCACGTGTTGCATTCCGTGAAGGTTATCCGGAGATCGGTCTGTACTGGGAAAAGGCTGCATATGAAGAAGCTGAGCACGCTGCAAAATTTGCAGAACTTCTAGGCGAAGTCGTTACTGATTCCACCAAGAAAAACCTGGAGATGCGTGTTGCCGCTGAAAACGGTGCTTGTGCCGGCAAGAAGGCACTTGCTGCAAAGGCAAAGCAGCTGAATCTGGATGCGATCCACGACACGGTTCACGAGATGGCAAAGGATGAGGCAAGACACGGCTGTGCATTTGAAGGTTTCCTGAAGCGTTACTTCAACGACTAATCAAAATTATCTAATCATATATAAAAAGGCTTCCCTGTTCAAAAAGCAGAAGGAAGTCTTTTTTCATAGAAACCACAAAAAGGGATCGCTGCATCAAACAGCGATCCCTTTTTATATCATAAATTTACGAGCTCTTATTCCTTTTCTGTTTTCTTCGCATCTGCCGCAGTATCAGTTTCTTCCAGTTCTGCTTCAACAGTTACTGCCTCCAGTGTATTTCTTCGGTAGGATACCATAAATGCACGGACAACTGCAAATACCAGATAAGCTACAAAGAGAAGGGCTTCTGCCACCAATAACGGACGCACCATATTGGAAATGGCGTTGGAAACACTTCCACTTGCCGGAACCAGAACGCTGTAGGAATTTGCATACGAAGCTGTCTCGAAATACTCGTCAGCGGTTTCATTCACTGCATTGACCAGCGTATTGATCTTCTCGCCCAGAGCAGCCATGTCTGCATCTACTTTTTCCTTATCCTTTGCGTTGCCCAGAGTTTTCTTTTGCAGATTTTCCAGACGAGTGGTATAGTCATTGATCTGCTGCTGATAAGAAGAAACGCTGTCCTGTGTATCCGTTTTCTGCTGGATCAGATCGTCATATGCCTCGGACGGCTGTGTCAGCGCAGTGCCAGAAGTATTATCCGAACCTGCCATAATCACGATAGAATCCTTTTCATAATTGGTAATGGAATCTGTGATAGACGCTAGTTTTTCTTCAGCACTCTTCTTTGACCGTGTCAGTGTATCGATCCGATACTGGTAATAGGTCATCAGTGCATCCTTATCCTTTGTGACATTCTTGCCGAACACATAGGAAGACAGGGTTGCATAATCCACAGTTCGCATGGTACTGATCGCTTCGTCCAGATCAGAGAACGTGTAGCCAGTTTCAATAGAACGGAACCGGGTCTCATCATCAGAAGAAAGACGGCTCACATAATTCTGCAGGGAACTCAGCGTTGTGTAGAACAGATCCATTGCCTGAGGATAATCATAGCCAGCATAATCCACAGCAGACAACGCATCACCAAAAACATCATTATAGCCATAGGTCTGCATGAAATAGGTCTTATAATTGCTCAGAAGCGTATTGAGAAAATCCGCAGCTTGAGAACGAGTCATACTTGTATTCAGGTATGAAAACTGTACCTCAAAACGTGTAGGATAATAGGAAACATCCATGAGCTGCTTTGCCGCTTCAATAGAATTGGTTGCCTCGAAAATGCTTTGATATGCAGTCAATTCATCAATGGTTTCGCTGGGAACAACACCAGAAATGGTAATGCCGCCACGAACATTGTCCACCAGATCCGCAGACATACCAAAGTCTGTCAGAGTCTCTTCAATGAGAGACGGCGATTTAATAGAATTGGCATCGAATTCATTCCCATTCGGGTCTAATCCCTGCTCGATCCCCGCATAACTAAAACCTACCATTGCTGTCAGGGGGGTAGCATGGCTATTGGAAACTACCATAGAACAGCCGAACACCAGACCTGCTGCAACAACTGCAATGATAATCCAAAGCAAAAAATATTTTTTCAGCTGGCGAAAAATATCAATTACAGGAATAGTAATGGTATCTTCCTCCTGGGCAGGATTTACAATTTCTTGTTTCTGGGTAGCTTTTTTTGTACTCATATTCTTTGACACCTCAGTAAAATATCCTTTCTATTTCGTATGGGGAAACTATTCTAACCATTTTATTATACCATATTAAAATATTCTTGTAAACAGGATAATCTTGAAAAAAATGATGGACAAAAGCAAGAAAAAACAGCAATTTTCACAAGAAAACTGCTGTTTGCGACACAACTGAAATCATTGTCGGATCAATTAGATTTTCTCCCTCTCCATATCCTCTGTCAGATACTGCTCCAACGGCTTCACCGGAACGGGAATATAATCGTGCACTGTCAGCTGCGGCAAAAATTCCTGCCACTTTTCCGGTGCAGCAATCAGCAACAGTTTCTTCTGCCGTGTCAGCCCTTTACATGCCAGTTCAAACCGTGCTGCCGCTGTACGGCTGTCAGTCTTCCAGCAACAAGCCAGTGCAGCCGGCGGATGACTACGTGTATATTTTGCACCACCCGGAAGTCTCCCACAGTGCTGCCGCATACGCCGTTTCAAATCGGGGGTGATCCCGGTATAAAGCGAATCATCCTGACATCGCAGCATGTAAATATAATACATAATAACACTTTCCTCGTTCTATTTTTTCCGATATAGCAATTCTTCCGGCGCAAAGCCACGCCGTGTCAAAGTATAGGTCAGCCACACTACCACAAAGGGCAGCAGATCTGCCAGTACCAGAATTCCGGCTTCGCCCCAGGAAAGGGCTGCTGCTGTTACATCAGCACTGAACAGGTTACACAGCTGCAAAAACGGTGCGGCCAGCAGCTTGTACCAGCGGTAGAATGTCTCGGGGAGTATGCAGCCCCGTGCCAGAAGCAGACAGATCCCCCAGATGACATAAGGCAATGTCACTGCACCGCTCAGCAGAAACCGCCGCAGGACTGTACCATCAATTTTTTGATGCTGATCGGTTTTGGCACGGTTGAAAGCAAAATTGATACACAAGCAAACCAGTATACCTATAGTACAAATACAGCTGATGAGCCGTGCCAGACCACCGCCGATTGCCGACAGTGTCAGTGCCAGAAACAGACAAAGGATCTCCGCAAAAAAGTATGTTCCTATGGCTTTTGCAAAATTTTTGATTTCCATTTTTGACCTCCTACGGGGAAATGATACAATATCCTGTCCGCATATTCCGCACGCCTGCGGAAACAATAGAAACAAAGAAAGGAGTGGATTCTATTATGGAACAACAGGAAAAGCACGTATTGGATGCATTTTATAAAAACGCTTCTGTCGGATTGGATGCCACATGTTCGATCCTGGACAAGGCAGCACATTCCGAACTGCGGGAAGAACTTTGCAAACAGCTTCGGTATTATCAGACGCAGAGAGATTCCATTCGCAGACAGATGCAGGAAAACTGTATGCAGCCCCAGGAACAAGGTACAATGGCAAAGTTCTGTTCCGATCTCAGCATTCGGATGCACTGCGCAGGCGGTATCAGTTCCGGTGAAATTGCAAAGCTGATGCTCAAAGGCACCAACATGGGCGTCATACAGCTGACTGAAGTCTTGCACCGCAGCCCGGAGATCTCCGACAGCCTGAAGCATCAAGGGAAAGAGATCGTTCGTCATGAAGAGGCGTACATGGAACGCCTGAAAGCCTATTTGTAAAGGAGAGATACCATGAACGAAGAAGAAAGAAAAGCCCAGCAGAACTACGAAGCAGAAATGAAGATCTATACGCCCCGTCGTATCATTGCGGAGACCCAGAACCAAGCAGTATCTGACCATGCACCGGTCCGGATCTATGAGCGGCCGTTCAAGCCGAACCAGCCCACATCTCCCCTGGGATAACGATTTTCAAAGACAAAACGGGTCGATCCTGAATCGTCCCGTTTCTTTTTGCAACAACTCTTGTCACGCACTGTTTTTCTTTGCGCAATCCGCACACAGTCCATAAAGCACGGTCTTGGTGTGATCAACCACAAAGCCGTGGTGCTCCAGAAGATGCCCCTCCAGCTGACTCAGATAGTCACAGCTCACATGAAAAAGCCTGCCGCACTGGGTGCATTTCAAATGGAAATGTTCCTGACATGCTTCGGGCAGGGTGTCCAGGAACTGATAACATGCACCGCTTTTTCCGTCAAGCACATATTTCCGCACCATGCCCTCTTCCACCAGCTGTTCCAGATTCCGGTAGACCGTAGCCGTGCCCACCGGTGTGCCGCTGTCCTGCAAATGCCGGACGATCTCCACCACGGTGATATGCCGTCCGCCGCAGCTGCGCAGAAATTCCAGGATATATTCCCGCTGCTTTGTCTTATAACCCATGCAACTTCTTCCTCTCATGCCAAATTGCCGCAGTGACCTGTAGAACAGTGCACTGCGGCAAACAGCCTTGTCTTCATTTACTGAATGGTAACTTTCTTCATTACCTGGGGTTCCAGAGGCTTGTCATTATAATCTGTTTTCACAGAAGCGATCTCGTCAACCACTTCCATACCGGAAACAACCTTGCCGAATGCAGCATACTGTCCATCCAGATGGGGCGCATCTTCATGCATAATAAAGAACTGAGAGCCAGCAGAGTTGGGATTCATGGCACGAGCCATAGAGAGCACACCACGGGTATGTTTCAGGTCATTTTTTACGCCGTTCGCGGCAAATTCACCTTTGATATTCCAACCCGGACCGCCCATGCCGGTACCCTCAGGACAGCCGCCCTGGATCATAAAGCCTGGGATCACCCGGTGGAAGATCAGACCATCATAGAAGCCCTGGCGAACCAGCTTTTCAAAATTTTCACAAGAAATCGGTGCAATTTCAGGATACAACTCGATTTCGATCTTTTTTCCGTTTTCCATTTCAATAACAACCATAATTGTTCTCCGTGTCATTCTGAATTTCCGGAAGCGATCACCGGATAATAATATTTTATCACATTTCACACAAAAAAGCAAGAGGAAATGCTGGTGCGAAAACAGAAGGCATTGTTTCAAACAAACTGTGAGCGACTAAAATTTCCGGAGATGAACCAACAGACAAATGTAGTTCACCCCTACAATATCAGAACTTTTCAGCAAAAAACAGCATAAAAGAAAGGGCGAATCGCATCCGCCCCTGAATTCTGATATTTTCGGCAAATCTGCCTCATTTTCACATCCCGGAAAACAAGGAATTCACATGAAAAGTATGCAGTTCCCAGTGATTCACATGCACACCATTCCATGCATGTACCAACATCGCCAAAGCAACCCATATCGCAGCCGTCTGAATGGTCAGCAAAAGAATCTTTTTCATGTGGGCGCTCCTTTCACTCGTTCCTCCGAGTCTTTTTTCCTATATTTATTATACACGATATGGAAAGAAAACGCAATGGATTTCGCCGGTTTGTAATCGAATTGTAAAATTCAGTTTACGCAATTTATTACTCTCCGCAGAGTGCCCAAGTTTTGTGGAAAAATCGCAAAGCAATCGTCAAAAATTCCATATAGACAAGCAGAAGAAATTGTGGTATGATGAACATACCGGCAGAGAGACAGCCGGAGAAAAGCAAAGAGAAAGGGGCTTTTTTCATGCAAAATTACGTTATTACCATTACACGTCAGTTCGGCAGCCGCGGCAGAGACATCGGCGTTGCCGTAGCGAAGAAACTAGGCATACCGCTCTATGATCGCAGCGTTCTGGAAAAAGAAGCAGAGGCCCTGGATGAAACCATGAGTTCTCTGGTGCGTTTCAGCGAAAACGGCATCACAGGCTATTATAAAATGGCATATCCCTTAGGCATCGGCAGCAGCCTGAAACAAGACCGCATGTACGAGCTGCAAAGCCAGCTTGTACTGGAACACGCTGAACAGGAAAGCTGCGTCATCATTGGCCGCTGTGCAGACTTCCTGCTCCGTGAACGGGAAAATGTCATCCGATGCTATATTTTTGCGCCGTATCAGGCACGCATCCGCAACAGCATCCAGTCTTTGGGCTGCACCACCGCCGAACCCCAGCGCATCATTGAAGAAGTGGACAAGGCACGGGCGGAATATTACCGTTCCCACACTGGATGCGAAGTGAACAACACTCGCTACCGGGATCTGTTCCTTAACAGCAATCTGCTTGGCGTGGAAAACTCTGCTGCGTTAATCGCAGGCGCTGCAATGCAAAAATTCCACCTGCCAGCAATAGAAACAGAATAAACCCTGCAATTTTTTACACCATTCTGCATAAAATAATGCAGAGGTGATATCCTATGAACGAATTCCGCCGGAGTATCTGGATCGGATTTTTTTGGAGCATCGTCACCGGGACGCTGCTCCATTTTTTATACGCCTGGACAGGAGAAAATCGTGTGGTAGGGCTGTATTCCGCCGTCAGCGAAAGTACCTGGGAACATTTGAAACTGCTGTTTTTCCCAGTACTCGTCTATACTATATGGGAATACTTCTGGATCGGACACCGCTGGAAAGGCTACGTACTGGCACGAGTGGAGGCTGTGCTTCTGGGAATGCTGACGATTGTAACTCTATTTTATACCTACACTGGTATTCTGGGCAGAAACTGGCTTGCCGCAGATATTCTGACCTTTGTTGCCGGAGCTGCCGTAACTGCATGGTTTACCTGGTATCGTGCCCCGAAAGATCATGGTGACAGCCGTCTGGGCGGACTTCTGTTCGCCCTGATCGCCATATGCTTCGGCGTATTCACATTCTATCCCCCATCATTCGGCATGTTCGTTTCACCATAAACACGCCGCAGGCGGCAATGAAGTTTTTTGATCCAGCAATTTTTCAAAAATGCTGGCAGAGTCCAGGGACAGCGTCCCTGGTTGCCGTCCGCAGACGGCGAAACACCCCGGCGCATCCTTTTGCGCCGCGGAGAGGGTGGTGAGAAAAAGCGACAGCTTTTTCGAGGCGGGGCGAACAAGACTGCCCCACCTTGTAAGAACTTTTCAATAAGCGAAATTTTGAAAACGTCCCGGTGGGACATTTTCAACGGTCAATTATATAAATTCTCATGAAAATTCAATTCACGATTATTTTATACACAATCCCCATTGACATTCCCGTAGAAATATGCTAATATAAAACATGCGTTTTAAAACATGCGTTTTATATTAGGAGGAAGGCTCATGCCGCCAAAAGCGAAATTCACAAGAGAAGAGATCATAAAAGCTGCTTTCGATATGACACGCACAGAGGGAACTGAAGCCGTCACTGCCAGAGCACTGGGTGCAAAGCTTGGTTCTTCGGCAAGACCCATTTTCAGCGTATTCGAAAGCATGGATGAAGTCCAGAAAGAAGTACTTGCCGCTGCAAAAAAGCTTTACAGCGAATATATCCATGACGGACTGCACCAGAAAGAGTTCCCTGCTTTTCAAGGGGTAGGTGTGCAGTATATCCGGTTTGCCATAGAGGAACCGAAGCTGTTCCAGCTGCTCTTTATGTCCGAAAGGCCAGAAAAGCCCGGCGTGACGCATATTCTGCCGATGATCGACGAGAACTACCCCCAGATCCTTTCCTCTGTCAAAAACTGCTATGGTTTTGACGGAGAACATGCTGAACGGCTTTATCGCCATTTGTGGATCTATTCCCATGGCATTGCCGTTCTGTGCGCTACCAACATGTGCAGTTTTACTCCGACAGAGATCGGGCGTATGCTGACAGAAATGGGATCGGCAATTATCAAGGAATTCAAAGGAGAAACAAAACATGATTGAGGTGCAAAACATTGTGAAATCCTACGGCAGCCGTGAAAACAGCACCCAGGTATTAAAAGGCATCAGCATCACAATTGCTGACGGCGATCTCGTTGTCATTCTGGGGGCTTCCGGTTCGGGAAAATCCACCCTACTAAACATTATATCTGGACTGGAACACCCCGACAGCGGCAGCGTTATCTATGATGGAAAAGATATCACAACATACAGCGAAGATGCCTTGACGGCGTTCCGCCGGGAAAATGTGGGATTTATTTTTCAGCAGTATTATCTGCTGCCAAATATGACTGTCGAGCAAAATATCCGCATGGGTGCCGATCTTGCCCATAATTCAGATTACCACGAGATCATAGACGCAGTGGGACTTTCTGCCCAGCGAAAAAAATATCCCAGCGCGCTTTCTGGCGGCGAACAGCAGCGTGTCTCCATTGCCAGAGCACTGGCGAAAAAGCCCAAGGTACTCTTCCTGGACGAGCCGACAGGTGCGCTGGACGAGAATACCGGCAGACAAGTTCTGGACTATATCCTGAAGCTCCATGCATCTCTGGGTTTTACCATTGTCATGGTCACCCACAATCAGAACATTGCCGAAACAGCAAAAACCATTATCAAAATGAACAGCGGAAACATTGCTGAGATCTATCACAATGAGACGCAGAAAACCGCTTATGAGATCGGGTGGTGATAGCATGATCGTTGGATGGAAAGATGCGCGCAAACTCTTCGGTATTGCCATTGTCGCCTGCTGTGCAGTTTTTGTATGTGCACTGTTTCTCAATTATAATGCAGATATTATCACTGTGAAAGATGCAATCACATCGCCCCAGGGCATGGTCATGTATGATGCCCAGGTCGCCTGCGGCAAGGTAGTTGCCATTGTTTCAGGCGGCTGCCTGGCGGTTACCTCAGTGATCCTGCTGTTGTTCTACATAAAAAATTACATCGACACCCACGGAAAAGAACTAGGCATTTTGAAAGCTCTAGGATATTCCAGAATACAGGTGGCGAAACATTTCTGGGTATTCGGATGCAGTGTATTTATCGGCTGTATCCTGGGCTTTCTGGGCGCATTTTTGTATCTGCCTACTTTTTATGAGGTACAAAACGCAGAAAAACTTCTCCCCGATATCACGCCGCAGTTTCATCTGTGGACAGTAATCTGTCTGATTGTCGTACCCACCCTGTGCTTTATGGGGTTATTCGTTTTTTACGCCTTTTTAAAGCTGAAAAAGCAGCCCTTACATTTGCTGAAAGAATATCAGACCATCAAGCGCAGCACTCGCCACAAAAACGCCGGAGACATGCCCTATTTGCAGGAGCTGAAACGGAACACGCTGCAGAGCAGAAAGATCCTTGTCTTTTTCATTGCATTTTCGGCGTTTTGTTTTTCGGCAATGACTCAGATGTCCATGTCTATGAAAACGCTTGCCAGTGAAAGCTTTGCGTGGATGATGATCTCCATCGGACTGATCCTGGCATTTATAACGTTGTTCCTGTCTCTGACCAGTGTCATCTACGCAAACACCAAAACTGTGGCAATGATGAAAGTGTTTGGTTATTCCCGGCGAGAATACAGCCGGGCAATTCTCTCTTGCTACCGACCGATCTCCTATATTGGTTTTCTCATTGGCACTGTCTATCAGTACATCCTGTTAAAGGTCATGGTAACTTTTGTGTTTGCTGACTTAGAGGGAATGCCTGACTATCATTTTGATGGGAAAGCGTGCATCATTTCCCTTGTAGTATTTCTCGTCACCTACGAGTTGATCATGTATTGCTATGCCCGAAAAATCCATAAGCTATCCGTAAAAAGCATTATGCTGGAATCATAAAGATACAAAAAAACCGACACAACCTTTGAAATGGGCTGTATCGGTTCTTTTTTTATGGCTTCTATTTCAGGGGAGATATTGCGGCGTTATCATTGTGGATTCCGTCAACCCACAGGAAAAAAATATTGTTATTGAATCGGGATCTGCCGTGCAGTCGGTACTGCAGGCTGCTTCTTCGGCATGGTCAGAGTCAGCACACCGTTTTCGTAGGATGCGTGCAGCTGAGATACATCCACGTTGCTGATGTCCAGCTTCTGCTGATAGGAGCAATAGCTGCGTTCCCGACGGAGATAGGTGCCCTCCTTGTTCTTTTCCTCCTCAGTCTTTTCCTTATGGATCGCAGACAGCATCAAGACATCGCCCTGGACATCAAGCTTGATTTCCTCTTTCTGGAATCCCGGCAGTTCTGCCTCCAGCACATAGCTGTCACCGATATCCCGAATATCGGTTTTGCAGGCGCTGACCTGTGCGGACTTGCCGCCAAAGAATTCGTTCTCCCAGTCACGCATGGAGCGGAACAGGTCATATCCGGTACGTTCAAAGGGTGTCAAATAGGTCATCATAAAGCATTCCTCCTAAGGATTTTTTACAGATTTTTTTATTTGCGGATCTGGTTCACGGCTTTTATCTCTTCCGTTTCCGTGCCCCGTTCCGTTTACAAGTATTATCATACCCCTGCTTTATGATAAAATTACGATGCGATTGTGAAAACTGGATGAAAATTAGCACTCGTAAAAAAGAGTGCTAATCATCCGACAATCAGAGTGCTAATCTATCGCCGTTTTCAATGTAGGGGCGAACTATGTTCGCCCGCAATTTTTCAGCTGCATTCCAATGATCACACACAGTTCCCTCTACGTGAACATCATGCTTGACAAACAAAAAAATTTGTCCTATTATAAGATTGGTGAGGTGAGGTGATATGCATGTTCATCCGTATCCGCAATCTGCGAGAAGATCATGATAAAACACAGCAGGAAATTGCAGATTATCTGTTCTGCGACCAATCCCTGTATTCCAAATACGAACGAGGACAGCGTGAAGTACCAGTCAGCGTGATTATTCAGTTGGCGAAATACTATGGAACAAGTACGAATTATCTGCTAAATCTGACTGATCGTAAAGAACCCTATCCAAAATAATGAGGAGATTCCCCTTATGCGAGAATCTCCTCTTTTTGCTGTATTGCATTGCAACGAGTATGTGCTTGCCTGAATTATTTCCCCAAATACTTCCGCAAAAAATCAAACAGCGCATCCATCTGAGCATCCGTACCGATGGTGATCCGTAAGTAATCCCGTACTCTGGGCGCATCGAACCAGCGCACGAAAATATGTGCCTCCCGCAGTGCCTCAAACAACTCATGAGCATTGCAGTCCGGGTGCGTCACAAACAAGAAATTGCTCTTGGAATCCGGGAACTGAAAACCCATTTCCCGAAGCACCGTCTTGGAACGCTCTCTGGTCGCCACAATTTTCGCTGTAATTTCCTCCAGATACGCCTGATCCTCCACTGAAGCTGTGCCGGCTGCCAGCGCCGAACGGTTCATGGTGTAGGAATTGAAGGAATATTTCACATCGTGCAGCGCCCGGATCAGTTCCGGCGAACCAATGGCAAAGCCAATGCGCTCACCTGCCATGGAACGGGATTTAGAAAACGTCTGTACTACCATGAGATTGTCATACTTATTCAGAAGCGGCAGCACTGATTCACCGCCGAAGTCCACATAAGCCTCATCAATAACCACCAGAGATTCCGGATTGTGCTGCAAGATCCGCTCAATTTCCGCTGCAGGCATGGCAATTCCCGTAGGTGCATTGGGATTCGGGAACACAATGCCGCCGTTTTCCTTGAAATAATCCTCCGGCACAATTTCCAGTTTCTCATTCAGGGGCTGCACCTCGTAGGGAATTCGGAAGAGGTCGCACCAGACTGGATAAAAAGCATAGGTAATATCCGGGAAGAGAATGGGCAGTTCCGAGTTGAAAAAGGTCTGGAAGATCATCGCCAGCACATCGTCTGAGCCAACCCCAGTGAACACTTGAGATTCCTCCACTCCATATACCTTTGCAATGGCAGCGTTCAGTTGGTGCGCTGTAGGATCGGGATAGAGACGCATCTGCTCTGCCTGGCTTTTCGACAGCACTTCCTGCACCGCCGGTGCCGGGGGATAAGGGTTTTCATTGGTGTTCAGCTTGATCATATCGGGAAAATCCGGCTGATCTCCCGGCACATAGGGTACAACTCTGCGGATATTCTGTTGATAACGTTTCATTTCAAATCACATTCCTGACTTTTGAGATTCCTGCATCTGCCGCTGTTCCTGGCGGACTGCCGCAAGCTCTGCTGACAAATGCAGTGGATAAGGGTGTGGATGTTCCAAACGACGCACTTCTTCCGGCAGGGCATCCACCTGTTCCAGCGTATACACCTGCTGTTCTGCCAAAGCCATGGGAGACTGCAAGCGCACACCACGGCGCATGACCGGCTGTAACAAGGATTTCACTTGAACGCCCTGGGGTATCTCTGACACTGCCTGTTCTGGTGTTTCTTCCTGCCGGCAGATCCAATCCCCTTTAGCAGTTCCCGTCAAGGTATCCCACATGCGGAATATCTGCTTCGGATATGGCAGAGTGGATTTTCCCGGCGTCTCGCTCCATTTGTATTTTGGGATCAGGATACCATCCGGCTGTTCCAATGCCGTCAGCTTCAGCACGCAGCCCAATACCGGATCACTTTTGGCTGTAATGAGCCGTTCCCCCACGCCAAAAGCGTCAATTGCCGCCCCCTGAGAAAGGAGTTTTTCTACTCGATATTCATCCAGGGCATTGGAAACCAAAATCCGACAGGAGAATAGCCCGGCATCGTCCAACATCCGCCGCACCTGCCGGGACAGCCCAGCCAGATCGCCGGAATCCAGACGCACCCCAAAGGATGTAATTCCCCGCGGTAGAAGCACTTCCTGAAAAGCACGAATAGCATTGGGCACACCACTGGTCAAGGTATCATAGGTATCCACCAGCAGCACCACACCCTGGGAACTAGCACTACACCAGGTGCAGAACGCCTCATATTCTGTGGGAAACTGCTGCACCCAGGCATGGCTCATGGTTCCGGTGATGGGAACACCATAAACTGCCTGCGCCGCTGTACAGGATGATCCGGCACAACCGCCCAGATATGCCGCCCGTGCACCCTCCACTGCGGCATCCATGCCATGTGCCCGGCGTGCACCAAACTCCCACACCGGCAGCCCTTGAGCACTGCGGATAATGCGATTTGCCTTGGTGGCAATCAAGGAAGCATAGCCTATCTTTTGCAGCAGCCGTGTTTCCAGCAGATAGCCTTGAAACAAGGGAGCTTGGAACGACAAGAGCGGCTCGCCGGGAAAGACCGGCGTTCCCTCCGGCACGGCATATACATCACCTGTAAAACGGATCTGCTTAAGATATGCCAGAAATTCCGGGGAAAAGTCTCCTCGCTTCCGTAAGAATCCGATAGCATCCTCACAGAAACTGAATTCCTCCAATTCTTGCAAAACCGGCTCCAATCCGGCGGCAATGACAAAACCGCCCTGATCGGGAATCCGACGAAAGAATAATTCAAACCATCCCCGCTGTCCGCCCATGCCGCACTGGATCGCCTGCTGTGCCATGGTCAGCCCGTAAAAATCACAGAACAATTCCGACTTCAACCCAGTCACCGCCTTGTCACGTGAATATGCAGACTTTCCAGCACATCCAATGCTGCCCGATGCAATGCCGGATCGGGTGAAGCCACGCAATCCGTATCAATGACAATGGATGCCTCTGGCAATGCTGTCTGTGCCAGCATCACATTGGCAAGGACGCAGACCTGAGTCACCACGCCTACAAATTCCAATACATCAAAAGACTGCTGACGCAGCCAGTCAAACAGTTCCGGCGAACCATAGGTGTCTTTTTCGAAGCAGATATCCTGAGAATGTTTTGCCTGAGCAACACTGCCATAAAGAGCACAGCCCGGCGTTCCCCTGCGGCAATGCTCCACAGGAAGATATTTCCCCTCCCGAGTAAGACGATAATTTTCTCCATGGGCATCCAAAGTAAACACCACTTGATCCCCATTGGCATGATATCGGGCAATTTTAGCGGCAATGGGATGTTCCAGCCGCAGTGCCGCCGGGAATCCCAGACTGCCCGTAACAAAATCCACCTGATAATCCACTACAATCAAACAACGCATGGTCAACCGCTCCGTTTCTGTTTCAGATAAGGATACTGTTGCACCATTTGATGAAATTATACCTGGGAGAATACTGTTATCAGTATAGCACAATTTCCGAGAAATGTCCATAGGGTGAAAAGTGAAAGAAAAAGTCTCCGCAAGTTTGTATATCTCCTTGATGATATTCGCCCCTGCATATTCACCTCATTTGTGAAAATACTATATTCGAGGTGATTCAAATGGCAAAACAGGGCATGAAACGCCCGGAGCGCACGCACACACATCCGAAAAATGAAGTCCCTCCAGTACCCGAGATCCAGGGCAAGGCGAAGCACGGCAAAGCATCCACCAATCCCATCATAGCCGGCACAGAGCCGCCTGCCCAGAAGGTCTATCACAGCAAGCCTTTTGCACAGGCAGACACTGATTTGCAATAAAAAATGAGACAGCTGCACGAACAAACAGCTGTCTCATTTTTTCGTTTCCAACGGCACCAAACTAGTCAATGTCTGAGTATCAAAGCATTCTCCTGTTTGCATATCCACCGCATACCATCCGGTTGTCACATTATGGTCAGGAAAAATTTCCGTTGTCCGAAAAATGTAGCAATAGTGTCCCTGATACAAACGGGCAGAATCCACAAAAATAGAGAAATCCCAGTCCAGTTTTTCTCGCAATCTTTCGCAGGCTTCACTCCGGGATATACAATTTCTAGAAAAAGCCGCATCTATACAGCCGAATTGATAATCCCGCCCTAAATAAATCCACTCCGCTCCGGATTCATAAAACTGATACATCTGGTCATATTCTGCTTTGCTGACTTCTACATCGTTGATTCGAAATACAGCATCTTCGATTCCACGATAGCCCTCATCATCATAAAATTTAATGATTTCCTGTAAAACACCATTTTGCAGCCGATAAAAAATGCTATGCTGTACACCCTGTCCCAAATAACCACTTAAAATCAAGTTTTGATCTGAATTATAACAGCATTCCCCAAAAGAACCAATTTCTCCAACATCCACCGCCTTGTCTTGATAGGTGACAATCCGACAGGAAGCAGCATGGCAAGAGTCGAGGGAGAGAATGAGTTCCGGCACACCATCCCCACTGATATCATACAGAGAAAAGGCGGCATGTTCTGTATAATTGTCCGATCTCTGAAATTCATACAATACCTGACGATATGCGGCACGCCAGCCTTTCGCTTCTGGAATGATGCTGGTCTGAGAAATTTTCTGCGTGGCACATCCAGTTAAAAGAACAGGAACACAGCAGATCCACATCCATTTTTTCATATGTACCACCAACTTTTAAAATTAAAACAAAAAACCACCTAAGAAAACTTAGGTGGTTTTACTGGCTCCTCCAGTTGGACTCGAACCAACGACCCTGCGGTTAACAGCCGCATGCTCTACCGACTGAGCTATAGAGGAATATCTGAGAGTAATATAATCACTCTCAAAATGTCGGCATTGACCAATTTTCCCAGGTCGAGAAGACCAAGTATCGTAGGCGTGAAAGAGCTTAACTGCCGTATTCGGAATGGGAACGGGTGGAACCTCTTTGCCATAAACACCGACTAAAAGAAAAATGGTGACCCGTACCAGACTCGAACTGGTGATGCCGCCGTGAGAGGGCGGAGTCTTAACCGCTTGACCAACGGGCCACAATTGGTGCACCATCGGGGACTCGAACCCAGGACCCACTGATTAAGAGTCAGTTGCTCTACCAACTGAGCTAATGGTGCATTTGCTATAATAATATTATAGCACATATGTGACACTTTGTCAAGAGGAAAAACACATTTTTCTTTTATAAACTTTGCGACAAAATAATGAATTCAAAATGCGTCAGACGCACAGAACAAAAGGAAAAGCGAACGACCGATTAGTATCTGCAAGCTAAACA
>NZ_DXUU01000025.1 GCF_019417665.1 Ruminococcus sp. | reverse complement strand
GTGGGCTCGGAGATGTGTATAAGAGACAGATGTGACAGACCCTTACGACAAGAACAAGTATATTGTCACGGCGAAGGATACTACCGCCATTTACGTTTCTAAGATGTATTTTGATACTACTGTTAAGGCGTTCTATAAGGATAGTACTGCCGGCGAAAACAAGAAGTATTCTGCCGCTTCCAGTTCGTTGGAACACATTCGGAATCAATATGCTCAGCCGACAGAAAATATGGCTGGTGACGGGCATGTGCATGGCAGTACTGGTTATCTGTTTTCAGAAGAGTCTGTGTGGGGTGACAATGCCGATAACTCGGAGTTGGAGGTTGGATATAAGTCCATTGGTTCGTTTGCGGTGGATTTCCGACAGTATCTGAATACGGGAAACAACCTACCTAAAGCAAAGCCGACTCTTGCCGGACAGGAGCATCAGGGATATGACTATGTGCGGGATGCTTCTCTGAATACTGCGGCAACTATAGATATTACGCTGGATCTGCCTGTGGATTCTTTTGATGCTTATTATATGAAGATTGATCCTCGTGCCAAGAGCTATATCCGGTCGGTTACAGTAATCTATGAGGATGACACGAAGCGGACACGTTCTGGTGATGAGATCGTTTATGAAGCAAGCGAATCTAATGCAGAGGGAAACTTTGCGCGTTTGAACCTTCTGGGGAACGATGCGAACATGTTTTCCGATGATGATGTAAACTTTTATAAAAAGCCGGAGAGCTATCAGGGAGAAAGACCGGAAAATCCGGTGAAACAGGTCATTGTTACCATTGATATTAACCGGTATCAGACGATAAACAACGATGGCAAAACCGCCGCATCGCCGAACTATGGTATTTGGTATGATCAGACCGATGCGTCGACGCAGGGTGCGTTTGAAGTCACTGGACGATTCTATCGTATGGACGAGGCAGTTGCTACTGCACATGCTGATGTCACTGTAGGCAACACGACCGGCGGCAGAAGTAAAGTACGTGTGGATTCTGGCAAAACAACGGAGAAGTCAGATTGGTCTTTTACGGATCGATATTATGCATGGACACCATACCATAGTTATTTGCATGGGTATTATTGGACTTATGCAGTTTATGATTATACTGCAAGACATTTGCAGTCCAGCACACGGGTGCATATTGTTAACGATCAGGATAACGTGCTGAAAGGTGTTGGTGAAACACCGGCTACGTCAGAAAATCGAGAAGCAGAATTTGCACAAGATAACAGCTTTGCCATCAGCTTTTATCGACAGGGCAGAACGACAACAGTTCCCACTTCTGCTGTTTATTGGTCTAATGCACGTTATGCTCCCAATAACAATGAATATCACTGGAATAGTCCTTATGTTCGTACTGATCAGTATGATTGGGTGAAAAAGCTGGCGTTTACAGACAAAGTTGTTCTGTCAGACACTTTGCTGGAGATTCAGCCGAATAGCACTTATGATTATAAGGGCTTTCTGACCACTGGTATCCAGATCAAGAAAGAGATCTATCAATATTTCCAGGATGATGACAACATTGTCTTTACATTAAAAGCAAAAGACACTGAGGGTGCATCGTTGGGGACACCGGTGAATGTTTTCGTATCAGTGGCTGAACTGAAAGCGCAGTATGGAACGGAGGAGGATTGGTATATCCAGTTCCAATATGCACCTAAGACGCAGGACAGCACAGATGAGGGTGATGATGCTGACAATGAAGATGTAGAAGAAGGTACACAAGAAAACACACAAGAAAATACACAAGAAACTGTAGAAGGGGATGGAGATGAGGAAGTAGAAGATCCCCCTCAGATTCAGCCAACGTATACAATTTCAACGCAAGATGGAAAATATGTCATTTCTTTGGGTGAGGATACCTTTGTCACCAATTATAGCATGACCATGTATAATATTCCGGGAACGGGTGATTATTCTGCGGAACTGACCAATAAGGAGCAGGCGGACGAGCATCGCTCAAACACATGGGATATTCTGGTACACGGAAAGCCTTATGCCATTAATATAACAGATGATGACAAATATGGCACAAACACAGCCAAAACCAACGTTTTCACGGACTATGCTCCAGATCAGACGATTTATAGTCAATCGGATACGGCTATACTGATGGGTTATCTTATCGACTTTAAGGCAGGCTATGCGCTGTTAACTAGAAATGGCAGCACCTCAGAGAATTTATATTATGAGTATAACCAAAGCGATAATAATACGCCCAATAAGGGCTTGTATCAGGTAAAGCTGTACAATCAGGATAAAAATGGTGCAATCGGACAAGACGTTGCTGCACGAATTGACACTGCTTCGACAGTGAACACGATGGATAGCAGATACCGCTTACAGCATATTTATCTGCCCACGTTTCTGTTGGACGGTGAGTGGTTTGAGGTGGCACAGCTGGTACTTCAAGTAGGTGGAACACAGATCCCGGTGAAGGTCGTAAAGGGCAGCGGCGTAGAACATAAGAACGAAGACGGCACTTATGTAGTATATGTTGATACGCCAAAACAGGTACAGGGAGAAAGTGTTTACGTAGTTGATGTGGAAAACATTCTTCGCCAACTGTATAAAACTGATGCTGCATTGCTTCCATCCTATACGAATGGTAGTAACCAAAAGACATACATCAAATCGTATGTCAATAGCTTTCAGTTAGATCTTCGGGCAAAAAATGCCGATCGCACCAAGTCGGCTACCGTTCTGGGAGACGGGGAATATCTGTCATCAGACAAGAGTAAGGGAAAGTGCACTTTCTTGTATGATGGTGTGTATGTAGATAGAACACCGGATGATTTTCTGAAAAACGATTGGAATTCTGAATCTACGCCGTCTTTCGGCAAGAGTCTGAATGCCTATCCGGAACAGACAACGACAAACAAGCTCTCTGCAACATTTACTTCCATTGATCCCAATGCCAATGTGTATACTTATAAGAATGTAGATGGAACATCTAAGGGAAGTGCGAAAAACGCATACTATTACATTAAGAATCTGACGAGCATTCTGACAGAGAATGTATCCCGACAGAAGATGTATGATGTAGATTCTAAGACTGGCAATATTGATAAGGTGGATTATCTGCACCTTTCGCCTTATGATTATGTGGAATATACGGTGCAGGTTGGTGCGGATAAGAATGCGCCGATACCATTGGAACATACTACGGTCGATCTCACAGTGCCCCAGGAACAGCGTATCGTTCAGTGGGATGTGGTTGATGCGAATGGAAAAGTCCTGAAAAGTGGAGATGCTGTGTCAAATATTCCGGTGTCAGATATTCACGCATCGCTGTCAGATGGCAGTGTTACCATTGAATCGGCACAAGGTGTGAAGTATGCACTGCTTTCCGCAAATGATGCAGATCCTGTGGAAACAGCTTATCGGAATCTGTTAGTGGAACTGGGCAAGGGTGCAAAGAACGATGACCAGATAAAGCCTGGTGAGAATATCTATCTCCGTGTGGTCACACAGCTGACCGAAAACAAGGGGAAGTATGACGATGTGTCAGTAGGAACTGTGGACGTGAAAATAAATGCTGCACCGAAGCATACCTATCCACAGTACTCCATTTATGACACATATGGCGGTGCTTGCAGGCCGAATAACTATTATAGAAACACAACGGATAATGCCGGTCACTCCTATCATTATCGTTATGCAGAAGCAGATGAGAACAAGCAAACGCAGTACTATGCCCAGATCCAGAATGATCTGCGTTATCAGTCTACTGCGCCGGTAAAGTTGACCTATCAGGTAGCGAATGCCAAGCAGAACTATGATGGCAAGGGTGCATCGTTGATCATCAGTGATCTGTACAATGAGACAGGGCACTTCTGCGATACTTATTCTGTGGACGTTTCTTTCTTGGAAAAGCAGACGAAAAAGGACGGCGTTGTACGGTATTACCGTGGCTTTGAAATAACCAAACCTTATACTGTTCCGGCAGAAACGGATAACAAGTACAGTAAAGTTGAATTGCTTTATGCTGTGGCAGAACCGTCTACAGATCCACGTTTTGCTGAAGATGAAAACATTGCGTTCCAAACAGATGACGATGGTGAAATGAAGATCACCTGGAAGTCTTATGAATACGATCCGGACAACACGACAGACCAGCAGGCGACTGCAAAAATGACTGACGCTGATCTGTCGAATGTAGTAGGGGTTCGTTGGGTATATTATGATCTCAAGGGCTTTGAAACTACAACAGCGTTCAACAATACCAATACCTCCAAGAGTAAAGTAGCGCTGAATAATGTCACACTGACTGGTGTCGGAAGATATCAGGATATCACAGACGGTACTGGCAAAAAGGCCGACACCTACACACAGCATTTCACTGCTATAAATACGTATACCCATATTCATAGTGAGAATGAATATGCTGTGACGGTGGACTCTAATGGGAATAGCACTGTTTCAGAAACAGCAACATCTACGGAGCACGAGGTGCAGACCGCAGATAAGCGGGAATTGACCCGGGCGGTTTATCGTGAAAATCCCATTGCATCGTTTCATACACAGACTTTTTCCACACAAGCAGAAGCAGAAGCCGCATACAAAGAAGGCGCTGCGCAAAAAACCGGTTATCGTCCCGGCGATACCATCTGGCAAAAAGTCACTTTGAAAAATAACCTTGCGTTTCTGACAAACGGTGCGCAAGCTGGTGAGGAAGGACGGCTGATAAATCCGGTGTTCTATGATAAAGTGCCGGAATATTTTGCTTCGACTTGGTACGATTCGTATCAGGTCGGCGATAGCATACCTAATTTTGGGCTGCGTGTTCTGAATGCGGATGGTTCAGAGAAAGATCTGACGAATGTGGAACTATATCTTGTGGACAAAACCGGTGTAACAGGATATGATTATGGCGGTAAAATGACCTATACTGATGGTTATAAGTCCGGTAATATCAGTCAAAAGGCATTTGCCGATTTGACACCAAATGAGAATAATACTTATCAGATTCAATTTAAAATATATGAAATGCGTCTGCGTTATACCGACGATCCTGAGAAGGATTTTGTGCTGCTGCCAGGAGAACAGGTGGAATTCTGTTACAGCGCAACGATCCGCAAGGAAGATTTGCCGATGGTATATACCGCTTCGACTTATGCGAATGATACAGCAGCATCGACGATTGATTCCGACGGACTGCATCCGGCGTATTTCCCACGTATCGGTGAGTATTATCAGAGTAATTTTTCTGGCAATTCTGAATATTATTCCTCAAACGGAAAATTGTATCCTATGCTGCCGGGCGGCTTCTCCAACACCTATGATGCAAATGCGAATTTCCAGCAGGTGCAGAATAGCAATATTCAGATGGATATGGATTATCTGATGCATGACATTGGTTTCAGTGCAGATAAAAATACACAAGTAGACATGTGGGAATTTTTGGATCAAACCATTACTCATATTCCCGGCTCTTCTGCAACAAGCGGTAGTACTGGCGGACAAAATGGTGCGCTTTTGGATGAGGACTCCCAGACGGCAAAAAATTGGCAGACAGTGAAATACAATGCGAATTCTGAAATTACAGCAGTAGAGCAGCTGCAAATGCTGCCGCAGACAGTCCGGTATATGGCAAATAGTGCAAACCGTGACTGGTTCCGGTTGGCGATGAGAAAACGGAATGCAGATCACGCAGACTGGACAGAATTGGAACCCACAGAGGATACGCCTGTGGTCTGGAGTGAAACTCGTCTGCATCTGCAAAAGGCTTGGCTGGCCACAAGTTCTGAGTTCCTTAGCAGTGGAAATAATATTCAGTATGAAATAACCAATGGCGATTTTACTGATAACGTACTGGCGGATCCGAGCTATCCATATTTCGGAACATATAAACAAAGTTACAGCAATTCCAGCTATGCAAATGTTGTACATTCTATTACAGACCGCAGTGGTGCAGTGGCACTGGAATACAACGAAGATACGACAGTTCAGCTGCAGGCTTACAATTATGGCGATTGGGATCTGGACGGTGTGACCTTCCTGTACACCTTTGCCTATGGCATGAAGCCAGTAGTAGATGCCAATGGAAACCTGGATGTTTCTGAAATCTTAGCCTATACGAACAGCGGTGACTCCAGGTCAGGACAATTTTCAGAAATTGCTGCGGGGAATGTTTCCGCTGAGCTGATCCAGACACCGACGACGGAAAATCCAAAATATCTTGCACCGAAATATATGCGGGATGCAGCACAGAATGGGACGATTACAGATGGTGCTGAGGCGTACTACACGGCTGAGGAATATACCCCGTATGTTGTGAAAATCACAGTAAAAACACCGCTGAAAAAGTGGTATAACTGTGGGAATAATTTCGGTTATATGATACGGGTACAGCTTCCGGCAAGAGTGTATACCAACACGGTTAGCGGAACATGGTATGATCGTGTTCTGACACAGCCTTATGTCGCAGCGAACAGCGAAAACCATCTCTATTATCAGATCTATGACATTGACCATTGGGATGGTTCGACTAAGACATTGACTCAGAATAACCAGTTGGGCGGAATGGATTATCTATGGAGCCCGGCATATTATCATTGGCATTATTCCGATCAACAGCCGGATGTATTGAAGTACTTAGCTGCTTCTCCTAATACGCCATCTGTGAACGGTTATAATATTCAGGATAAGGAAGTTATTGCTGAGGGGGATGGTTATCGCTTTACCAATAACAGCGATGTTGATTTGTACAGCAAGGGTACAACGATGTTCTATGCAGAAACCGGTACCAGAGCGGTACAGCGCAAACCTCTGGTGCGAAGCTGGACAACCATCAGTGAGACGATTGGTAAGGACGAGACAGAAATGTACGGCAAAACTGTGGAACAGTACTATACTGAGACACAGGGAGAAGTGAATTGGCTCAATATTCATGTAGAAAACAACTATTACTGGGACGAGTATGGTTATAGTGGAGGCGCCGGAACATATGGATATGTCAACGAAAAAACGCTGCATAGCTATGGTACAGACGGCGGACAGAAGGGCACGCTTTCTCTTCCGGTTATTACAAACATTTTGCCATATGGTATTGTTCCGGCAGCAACAGACGGATCACGGTTTACCACCGATAATACAAAGAACCAGAAGAAAACGCCGGATTGGAAACTGTATAATAAGGATGCAGTGACAGAACTGACTGACCAAGCGTCGTTGTATAGCGCTGCTGTTTACTATGATGAGACTACGAAGCGATATGTGGTACAAATCTTCGCCAAGGAAGACAATGATACAGAAATCGCAATGACCGCAGCACAGCTGGAAGACAAGAAAAAGAAAGACGCAGCGATTGCGAATGGCAGTTTGTATAACTTCTGCATCAAAACCTTTACTTATGCAGAACCGGATGATGTAATAAACGACGTGGAAGAAGAAGATTTGCTGCAAAACTATCTGAATAACTATTCCTATGTTTCCAGCAAAGTGAATGCATATCGGTTCATCGCAGATAATGACATCCCAGGTAATCCTTACACAGTATGTTCTCCGGCTGTGATTACACCAATCATTAATCTTGATAATGACTACGGTAGTACCTATGCATTCCGGCATACTGATGAACGCAAGGATGCTGTGGCTGCAACGGCAACGTGTTATCATCGTGGTACACGGTATTTTCAATCTGAAAACACCCTTCCCATGCGTCCGAATACGGACAATGACGGACTCTCGACAACGAAGCCGGATGATTATGTCCTTTTGAATCACAAGTTCGAAGATGGTACATATATGTTGGGCAGTATGAAGCGGTATACGGAAAATGAATCCATGGAAATGGACGAATACCGCAAGGATAGTCCTCTGTCTGACGATATCAAGTCGGCGCTGAACGGTGATGTGTCGTTGTATGATAACAAGACTGATATGCTCTTTAGTGACATCACTTCTGTAAATTCGATGCTGGATTCTGGTGTGGTGAATTCACTGAAGATTCGTACGCAGACCCCGTCTCTGAAGGTAGAGAATATGGTTGCCGCAGAGAAAACAGATCTTGGCTTAAAAGGCTTTGCTGATGATGCAGAAGATCTGAATGAAATTGAGACTCGTCAGAGCTATCAGTATAATGGCAAAGATTTTGACTATAGCGATATTCTCTGGTACAGTGCCAAGGTGTCCAGTCAGGAGGAGGAGAATTATAGATTCCGTGGAAGTATTTTCCACGCCAAGATGGTGATAACATTCCAGCTCCCGGAAAATGTACGGTATTGGGATGAGGACGATCTGATGGACGATTATTATCTGGAATATGTTGATAAGTCGGGACAGAGACAAACGCTGACTATGGAAGAAGCCAGAGCGGCAGGTTGGGGTATTGAACTGACACAGCGGTATTTTTCGGATAATGTTGCTCCGGCAGAAAACGAATCCATTAACCTGGTACGAGCAGATTCTGCCACAAAGCGTGGCGGCGAGACACTGGTATTTGAGATCACTACACCGCCGGAAGAAGGCTTTGATTGCACAGATGATAATACATATGTGGCTGGTAATCACCCGGCTGGTTATTTTAACGGTTCTCTGAACTTCAAGATCAAGACACGTATCGATAACTTGGAACTGTCAGATGATACGGAAAGCAGCTGGGACGATTACTATTCTAAAGTATATGTGACATTTGAGCAGGATGACGGCAAGTTTGCCATTACTCAAAATGGACTGTTTGCAGAACGTGATGCGGACGGAAAATATTATACTCGCGGCGGCTGCCTTATGCCAAAGCAGAATAAGGACGGTAGCTATGTCTATAACGCTTATGGTAATATTGTCTACGAGGAGAAGCAGAAACAGGAAGTTCCAGTAGATGAGATCGTTTATGATACTTATGATTTCAATTTCTTTGGGCAGACCATGGAAGGCATGCTGCTGCAAAATGCAGTGCGTATCAAGGACGAAGGCAATCCAAAAACAGGAACACTGGCGGAATTGGATCCGTTTGATGGTGTAATACCGGGTAAGATCTATCTGACTGCATCGTCGGCAAAGGTCAGTGTTATCGCACCAAAAACGACGATCCGTGCGGATCTCAACTACGAGCGTGTGCGTGTCAATGATCCAAACTCGTCAGTTGTCATTGCTGAAGATCCGCATGTCAAGCAGGCTTATCATACGGTCAGCTATGTTGACCAGGTGTCCAATGACACGGCATCGGTGAATGAATTTGTAGTAAACTACAATCTGGCAAATTACGCTACTCTGCGTGGTACGGACAAAGAAGCGCCTGTGAACTACCCAGAAGTAAAACCGCATGTGTCTGAGTTGGTTTTCCCAGCTGTTTCGGAAATTTCTACCGGTAAGTGGGCGATTCCATCTGTCAGTGAACTGGAGACGGAATATTCCGCTGATGCTGAACGGGTACATGATGTTCTTACACAGCATTTGAAAGTATATCCCTATGTGTTGATCAGTACTGATCCGGGCAGAGAGTCTGAATTCCTTGTACCGGAAACGGAGAAAGATGATGGTATCTATTCCAATACTTATGCCAACAGCGGCGATGGGACAAGCTGGTGGGTGCGTATCGGTGATGAAGCCGGTTATGCTTTGAACACCAATAAAACCATTGCACTAAAAGAAGAAAATCTGTATTTTGACAGCACCAATGAGCAATTGAAGCAGCATCTTTCCGAGCTGAACACTTCTATCCGGCAGGTACGCTGGGTCATTCGCACTGAGGGATTTTCTGATGATTTGCAGACATGCAGCGCTGCTGAAGCGCCAAGATATTATCCTGTTCCGAAGGGATTTTATATGGATGTGGATGCGGACGATGCTACTGACGGCAGACAGGATCGCAGTGACGTGGATCCGAAATCCTTTGGTCTGAAATCGCTGAGTAAGGATATTAAGGATAACGGCGCACATGTTGCATTCATGACACAGCCGAATGATCCATCCATTACGATTGCTTTGCATAATAACCATTTTGCCAGCGTGATTCTGCGCAGCGATGACTTCAAGTATGCCGTTTCTGGAAACAGAGCCAGAGTGGGGTTCTATCTGGATCCGCAGCTGCCATGGCTGGGTATTGATATTGATGCCAAGTATTTCAACGGCGCTGCAGTGAGAGAATATGCATGGGACAGCAGTATCGCTGGTATTGACAGTAATGTCAGCAAGATGATGAAGTACACCATTACCTATAAAAACCTCAGCCATGATATTCTGCGTACTGAAAAGTATGATCAAAAAGATGTGGAAGATGATAATCTTTCGAATCCAATGATCTCTTTGGCATTGCCGTATCTGGAGACTCTTTCTGAGGATGCATTCACTTATGTGGAGTATCAGGATGACTCTAATGGAAGCATTGAAGGCTACTATGTCGGCAACAATTATAAGAATACAGCGGAAACCACTATAGATGAAAATGGAAAAACTGTGGTGATAAAGCCGGCGGAAAATCTGGATAAAGAGAAGCCGCAGTGGACGTGGCATGTAGAAAATGAAAAGGGCGAGTTTGTCTCACTGCAAAATGCCGGGGACATTACATTGATAGGGGTAGACCTGGAAAACATGTCGTATGCAGACGCCGAAGGTACAGACTTAAAACTGGATCCTTCTCATGACCCCAATCCCTATTTTACTGTCAAGCCTATTTCTACCAATGTATTGAATCGAAAGATAGTCAGCTTCAAGTTCTCTGGGACACTGAATCCGGGGCTGCGCATTGTAATTGATATGATGGTGCCGCTGGATACCAGTAACGGTAATATGGTTTCCACAGAATTGCTGCAGGCAAAAGCTTATGGATTTAAGGACGGTGCATTTAATCCGTTTATTCCGCAGAAGCAGGACAAGGTGAAGATGATCGCCTATGAAGTAGACAGCCACGATGTCAATGAAAACAATAATAGCCGTGATATGGCGATCACCATTACATCTCAGGCGATCTCACTGCTTTCTATGGCAACGATTACCCAAATGAAGACTGCAACCTCTGATTTGGATTCAGTACACACTGCGATCCCAGTACGTGTTCAGGAGGGCGGCAACTATTCTTACTCTGCTTCCATGCAAAACGGTTCTACCAGTGAAACGGTGTATGACAAGCTTCTATTCTATGATGTACTTCCGTATACAGGAGATACAAAGGCGACCGATGTGAATACGCCTCGAAATTCTGAATGGAACGGCTATCTCATTCCGGAATCAGTACAGCTGAAACAGATCAATTCTGATGGTACATCGACAAATCTGAACGAGGATCAGTATACGGTATGGGTGGGTCCGCTCACGAAGAAAAACGGAACCTATACCTTACAGGATGTCAGTCAGCTGCCGACACCATCTGCGGATCTAACAGATATTGAGAAGAGGATGTTCTATGAAAGTTTGTATAGTGATGTGCATGGAAAGGAAGCTTATTTTGTTCAGTTGTCAGATCTGATGACAGACCATGCGAATGGTGCGATCTCTGATGCAGAATATGACACACTGGTGCGCGGCATTCGTGCCATCTGGACAGAGATGAATAATGCAGATGAACGGATTAAGGCGAAAAATCGAATGGAGCTTTATTACGAACTGCACGCACCGCTGAACCTTCCCAAGTATGTTGGCACACCAGAGGAAGCGGAGGAAAGCGCAGATTCAGCAGAGAAGATCAGAAATCAAGTGAAGGAATTCACGCAGTGGAATACCTTTGCCAGCGGATTTCATGACGGCTCTTCTACAGGAAGTACCTATCAAGTGCTGGAAAACAAACAGGCTGGTGCGTATATTTCCGCACCCAGCGGAAAGGGCTACCTTGGCAGCTATGTCTGGAGCGACTTTAACTATAATGCGAAGTGTGATGAAGCCAATTATAAAGAGTCTGCAAATGGACGGCTGCTGCCTGACGGTGAGTGGATAACCGATATTGACTTCGATGGTAAACCGGATGATCCGGGCATCAATGGTGTTACAGTGGAGCTTCTGACAGTAAAGGGTTATTCCGTCAATGCGAGTGGAGAAGCTGTTGCTTCCGACCCTGCGCCGGAGACAAACCCCAATCCGGAAAAGCCACGTTATGTGATTCTGGATGAGGAGACTGGTCAGCCGCAAACAATTGTAGAAAACAATGCAACATCTTATCTATATACCAATGAAGGTCCGGTAACTTACACCACTGAAAGCGATTATTATGGCAATCAGGGGTACTTCATTCTGTCGAATTTGACACCAGGAGATTATTTGCTGCGGTATACACTGCCCGAATCGTATAATCAATATTCTGTTACCACCAGAGAATTAGGAGAGTCCAAAACCAAGTTGCAGGTATATCGTAACGGCAGTATGATCTATGACGGCATCGGCAGTGTTGCCGGAAGTGCCAATACTGTGGCAAATATACAGAATTCGCAGAATTATCTTGTGGTACAGACTGCTCCTATCCATGTGGATGCTGTGGAAGAAGATGCTGCAAAGCACAAGGCGTATGACACTGCTATGACTTCCTATATGTTGGGTGTATCTAGAGGGTATACCTACGGAGGCTATACTTGGGTGGATGAAACCATCAAGGATGCTGGCACAGAAAATGAGATCATTGAGAGTGACGGTATCATGCAGGACAGTGAAGATAAGCTGAGTGATGTTCTGGTAGAGATACATGAAGTGGATAAGAACGGTAATATCGCTTTGGATGTTGCTACAGATGGAGATGGCAATCGGGCAGAGTATCAAACCGGCACAGATGGTTATTATCAGTTCCGGCTGTATCCGAACCAAAACTATGTGGTGGTAGCAAAGTATAACGGCGAGAGCACCATTCCTTATAAACCTTCACCATTTACTTTGTACAATGATCCATTGACTGCGGCAGATGACAATGATCTGACGAAAGTAGTGGGCAGTTTCCGTACAAGACCGTTTTTGACAGGCATACCATATGATGCAGAACAGCAGCCTCTGTTTGAAGAAGACGGGCAGACGTTCCAGATCAACAGGAGTGTTTCTTTGGGCTTTGTCGATGGTTCTCGTGGATTTATCGGACAGTGGATCTGGGATGATGAAAACTACAACGGTATTAAGGATACCTTTGAAAAGGGCATTGGTGATGTTACCGTGACCTTGCAGGCATTCTATTATGATGGAATCGAGTGGAAACGGGATGCGACTGGAGACCGTGATATAAAAACGGCCGAATCCGGTTCCTATGTATTCCAGAATGTCTCCAGTATCTATACGACAGAAGAAGGCGAGTCCTATCTGGCTGGCTATCGGTTGTATGTTGACCCGAAGAAAAATCCGGAATTGTACAAGAAATATGCGATCACGAAGTACAAGCAATATCCGAATACTCGTTCTGCGGAAAACAGTGATCTACAATACACTGGAGAGATGCAGCATTTCCTCATTGGCGATGACTGGTATGAGTATGATGCAGATGGTAACGTGATTGAAACATATCATAACTATGATGCAAATGACAATATCATCATTATTGCTGGAGAGACGACTCAGGCAAATCAGGGCTCGGCCAATGTAATCGCATACAAAGATGCCTATTATGATGTGGGTGAAGCACAGCGTTTGTTGGATTACAGTGGTGGCTTTACAGAAATTCAGACTTCTGAAGTGACAGGCTATCTCTGGGATGACAACGGAAAAAATGGCAGCGGTGAGTACAAGGCAGATTTTGACTATGACGGAATCCGTAATGCTGAGATCGCACAAGACGGTACAACGCAGTTTTATGAGTTGGGAATTGTTGGTGCGGAGATCCAGCTGGAAACGTATGTGCTGCAAAATGGCACTTATGTTCCAGTAACAGCCGAAAATCAGGTGGTAAAGACCGACAAGGATGGCAAGTATACTTTCTCCGGTGTTCCTACTTATGTTACATTGGATGGGAAAAAGGTGCTGGCACACTATCGGCTGAAATTGCTGTCGCTGCCAAGCAATGCGGAACACTATGCAGTCACTCGATATCGTCAGAATGATGGCATGGAAGTCCAGGAAGTGGATAGCCATTTGATCGCATGGAATGATCAGCACGGTGCAGGTTATACGAATTATGACATTGCTTCCTACCTGACTTCACCAACAGACGGCGACTATTTCATTACGGCACAGAGATCTAAGCGGGAAACGGAAGCTGGCATTGACGGGAATCCTTATTTTGAAGCATACATTCTCTATGACGACGCTGAACGGAATATCGGTAATCATGATTATGCTTACGATTATATCAAGGCAAAAGACTATTCCGGCTATGACGGTGGTTTGAAGCAATTCGAAACTGCATCGGTTAGCGGTGTGGTTTGGGATGATACCAATTATAACGGCGTTCAGGACGAAGATGAGCAGCTTTATGTAAATAAGACGAATCCGGCTGTTGTGACTTTACAGCAATATCGTTATCAGAATGGCAGCTGGATACTGGAAAATGCAGCATTCAAGACACACACGACAGAGACTGCTGGTGCATATACTTTCGCCAATCTGCCCACTTATGTGGAGAAAGACGGTGTGAAGTATCTGGCTGGTTATCAGGTGATTCTGAAAACATTGCCTACAGGCTATGCAGCAACAAAGTATTGGAATGATGCAGACAAGGATAAGGTTTACAGCAAGCTGGCTGTGGCGGACACTGACACCATAGAGGACAGTCAGCGGATGAGTAACCTGCCTATTACGGTGCTGGAAAACAATCACAAAATGCTGATCCTGGCACAAGAGGCAAAGGAAGGAACGCAGTCTGGAAATGCTGAATCGTATGTAGATTACAATTGGGCATATGTCTGCCGTACAGACATTCAGAATATCGACACACCAAATAAGGCTGTGACAAAGTATTATGATTTGGTGAAAGCAAGAGATTATGAACATCTGGATGCAGGTCTGAAGCAGCGGGAATTTGCTGTTGTGAAAGGCATTGTCTGGGAGGATACCGATTATGACGGCATTCTGAACGACAAGGAAAAGGGCAAGAGCGGTGTTTCTGTGACATTGGAACAGTATTATTACGATTCTGCCACAAAACGCTATGTCAAGACCAACGATGATAAAACGGCACAAACCAACAGTGCTGGTGTATATGAATTTGCACAAGTGCCGACACATCTTGTTGTCGGGACGACAGACAGTTTGGCATATTATCGTATCCGGGCAGAACTTCCTGAGGGATACGCTGTAACACGTTATCAGCAGGCAACTGATGCTGATTCCATCGACAGTGACTGGATCGCAGACACCAACTATCTGACTGCGCCGGAGAATGGGGATTATTTCCTTGTAGCACAGGCGTCTCAGGGTAACTCGCCATATGATCTTGATGCAGCAGATGGCAAAACCTATGATACGATTCTGAAGACAGACATTACCGACCAATACAACGGCGGCTTGAAGCAGTTTGAAACAGCAGAGATCCAAGGTGTGATCTGGCTGGATGAGGACTATGATGGCTTGCAGAACAACGGTGAGTCTGCTATGGCAAGTCCTCAGACAGTTTATCTGGATCAGTATTATCTGGATGAAAGCGGACAATGGCATCTGCATCAAACAGTTTCTGCAAAAACTGATGCCAAGACCGGATTGTTCCGGTTCCAAAATCAATCCACCTATGTGGAAAAGGACGGCAAGATGTATTTGGCAGGTTATCATCTGCGCATGAATCAAGTGCCTGATGGTTACGCTGTGACAAAATATCAGGTGCTGGATCCCACCGGGAAGTGCATCAACAGTGATTTGCTTGCACAGACACAGGCTATCAACGCAGATCATACTGTGGACTTTAATCCGGCAGGAAATTATATTCTGTTGGCAAAACAGGCTGTGCATGGCAGCGCCAACAGCGGTGAGCCGGGATTCCATCAGCACTACGTGAGAACTTATAACAATCTCAACTACGATATTGTTACCGCAAGAGAGACAGTTAAGGACTACAACGGCGGACTGAAAACGATCCAAACCGCAACGCTGGAAGGCAAGATCTGGGATGACACCAATTATGATGGCAAGCTGGATTCTGCGGAAAATGGATATGGTGATCTGTCCATGACGCTGTATCAGTACTATTGGGATGGAACGGCGTGGCGAAAGACAAAGACCACAATGACTACAAAAACAGCCAGCGATGGTACATACAAGTTCGAAAGCATTCCAACATATGTAGATTCAGATGGTAAGATGTATCTGGCAGGTTATAAGCTGCATTTGGATGCATTGCCGGATGGCTATGCAGTAACCGTGCTTGCGAATGATAACAAGCTGCATTGGGAGGACGATACCCTGACTCTTATGAGAGAAAAGGAATATCTCATTCTTGCAGCAGAGGCAGAGACGTTTACTGGAGAGAATACCGGAAGCACACCGCAGCGCAATGACTATTATGACCAGTCTTATGAAAAGGTTATCTATGATTTGACGGAAAATTGTGATAGCAAGGATGTATACCAAGGTGGTATCCGGGAATTCCAGACGACTTCCGTTAGCGGAAAGCTTTGGAACGATGCCAATTATGACGGCAAAATGGATGATACAGAAGACGGCTTTAAAGACTTGTCCATAACGTTGGAACAGTACTACTGGGATGGCGAGAAATGGAATAAAGCAGCTCAGCCGAATTATGCAGCAACCGTAAAGACCAAGGCGGACGGCACGTATCAGTTTGAAGGTGTTCCTACTTTCGTAGAAGCTGATGGAGAACGATATCTGGCAGGCTATCGACTGAAGCTAGATAAACTGCCAAAGGATGCTGCCGGAAAGATTACTTGTGGTATCACCAAGGCTGGCGGTGACAGTAAGCTCTGGATCTATGATCCATATCAAAGCGAGAATATTTATTTTACAGAAGAGGAGGAATATCTGATTTTGGCGGCAGACGCCAAGCCGGAGACAGACGATAACTATCGTCAGTCTTACAATAATCATGCTTATGACATTGCGGATGCTACAGCTCAGGAAAACTGGAATGGCGGTCTGAAGCAGGTGGAGCAGGCAGAGATCGATGGTTATGTCTGGAATGACGCCGACTACGATGGATTGCAGGGTATCAACGAAAGTGGTATTTCTGGCGTGGAGATCACACTAGAGCAGTACTATTGTAACGAAGAAGGCGTGTATGTACATAACACTGGTGCAGATCGGAAGGCAGCTTCTGGCACGGATGGCATGTATCACTTTGACAAGGTGGATACATTCCTCAATGTGGATAACAAGACATACCTTAGCTATTACAAGCTGAAAATGACCAGTGATGTGCCGGACAATTATACTATCACACGATATCGGCAGGGCAGCAGCAGCAAGGACAGTGATCTGGAATACCAGAGTCACTATCTGACTGCCGGAGAGGAATACTTTGACGTTGCAGCAAACGCTGCTGACGGCTTCTACGGTGTAGATGAAAATGATATTCTCTGCAAGAAGGATGTTACCGGATATGATGCAGGCTTCACTGCGTTGGGTGTTGGAGATATTTCTGGCTGTGTATGGGTAGACTGTAACTATAATGGATTGCAGGATGACAATGCCGATGAGAATACGGAAGAGGACAATCAGGCAATCGCTGATATTACTGTCAAGGCAGTGCAGTACTACTATGATGGTACGGCATGGCAGCCGGCGAAAGAGGCATTTACTGCTAAGACAGATGCAGATGGAAACTATACGCTGGAAAGCTTGCCCACGTGGGTACGTGTCCAAGGTGTAGATTACGCAGCAGGATATCAAATTTACTTAGAGCAGCTTCATGGCAACTATCTTGCAACGAAATATCGTGTTGGAAATGATGCTTCTAAGGACAGCGACCTTGCATTGGATAGCACATATCTTACCGGTTTCGGCGAGTACATTCTCACTGCGGCAGAAGCTTATGAGGGCGCAGATGGAACGCTTAACAGTGCATCAGTACGGGATGTTCCGGATGCAAATGGCACTGTGAAGCAAGTGGATCTGGCTTGCGGTGAAAATACTGGGCATTATGATGCCGGATTGAAGCAGCAGGATAAGGGTGTGATATCTGGTATTGTCTGGGATGATACCAATTATGATGGCTTAATGAATCACAATGAAGTGCCGATAGCAACCTCTGTGCGGTTGGTTCTCACACGAGAGATCTACGAAAACGGAAAGTGGGTACCGGACAATGACTTTGAAATTGTCAAGACTGTGACAGGTGGTTCGTATGTCTTTGATGGATTGGATGTTCATGTATCAAGGGCGCTGGACAATAGTGAAGATGATAAAAATCAGAACAGGATCTATGGCTATCAGCTGAAAATGGATTTGAATGCATTGCCGGATACATACGCTGTTACTAAGCTGTATGTAGATACGGACGAGCAATTGTGCAGCAGCTTCTTGAGTCCGGAAACCGGAAGTATGATGGCGCAAAATGAACAACATATTATTTTGGCATCGAAGGTAAAAGACGACGATAGCGAGCAGTATATAGTGGAGATAGACGGTGTTTCCTATGCACCGGCACTCGCGGTGGCTGCGCCGCAGCACAATGGCGGCTTGACATCAATTGAGACCGCATCTATTGAAAGTTACATCTGGAATGATGAAAATTACAACGGCTTGCAGGATGCAAATGAAGTAGGTGTGGCAACTGCATCGGTACGGTTGACTCGAAGCTACTATGATGACAGTGATAAGAAGTGGAAACCGGATGATAGCTTTGTTCTTGTGGCAACTGGAACACCAGTAGCGACTGGAACACCGGTAGCGACTGGAACGCCCGTAGCAACTGGAACGCCAGTGGCAACTGCATCCGATGGCTATTATCGCTTTGACAATCTTCCCACCAGCGTTACGATTCATGGCAAAACCTATGTGGCTGGTTATCAGATGCAATTGCTTGACATGCCGGAGGGTTATGCTGCGACAAAGTATCGATTTGTAGGCGATACGACAAAGGACAGCGACTTGCTAGCGAAAACATTGGATCTCCAAGGACCGGATGAACCGGATAAACCAGATGAATATATCATTCTGGCAGAGCAGCCCAGTGGTAACAAGCATTATGACAAGGTTGCTGATGGTAAAACCTACGATATTGTCAAGGCAAAGGATAACACGGATCATGATGGTGGATTAACGCCGATTGAGACTGCATCTATCGAAAGCTACATCTGGAACGACGAAAATTACAACGGCGTGCAGGATGCAAATGAAGTAGGTGTGGCAACTGCATCGGTAAAGCTGACTCGAAGCTATTATGATGATAGCGATAAGACATGGAAGCCGGATGACAGCTTTGTTCTTGTAGCAACTGGAACACCAGTAGCAACTGGAACACCAGTAGCAACTGGAACACCAGTAGCGACTGGAACGCCGGTAGCAACCGGAACACCCGTAGCAACTGCATCCGATGGCTATTATCGCTTTGACAATCTTCCCACCAGCGTCACGATTGATGGCAAAACCTATGTGGCTGGTTATCAGATGCAATTGCTTGACATGCCGGAGGGTTATGCTGCGACAAAATATCGTGTAGACAGTGATTTGACGACAGAGGACAGTGATCTGATCGAAAGGACATTGGATTTGCAAAAACCGGATGAGTTTATTACCCTGGCAGATGCATTCAGCGGAAACGAGTACTATAAGCACATAGTTCGCGATGTGGAATACGATATTGTCAAGGCAAAGGATAATACAGATCATGATGGCGGTTTGATACAAAAGGATATCGGTGTATCGATCTCCGGTATTGTCTGGGATGATGAAGATTATGACCAGAAGATAGGAGAAAACGAGTCTGGCATCTCTAATGTGAGAGTATTGCTTCAGCAGTATTATCGACAAAACGGCGAGTGGTGTGTCGTTCCCGATACAGTTTGGACGACGTCTACCGATTCGGATGGACAGTATTGCTTTGAGAAGCTGCCGCTGTCTGTTACGATAGATGGTAAAACTTATCTGGCAGGTTATCGTCTATGGGTCGATCCGGTTCCGTTGGGATACAATGCCAAGGCATATGCCGGCGAAGCGGCGGAACGTGTGGAGATCCGCACAGAAACTGGTATCTTGGATGGTTGTATTGTGCTGGGTCTGCCTGAGAAAACTGATATTACTTCAGGAACTTGCTTAGATGGATTCAACATTGCAAAGGGTATGGATTTGGTACATCTTGATGTATTCTTGAATCGTGATCCAGAGGAGACAACTACCGCAACAGAACAGTCTACGACAGAACAAACCACAACAACAGAACAAACTACAACAACAGCTTCTATCGTAACAGGAATTACTACTACGCATATCAGCAGTACGACATATACTAGCCAAGAGACTTCTATTACTTCCAGCATTGATTCAACGAATACTACTACGACCAAACAGAGTACCAGAAACACTACAACAACAGCTTCCGATACAATAGAGCACACCACTGATGCGAGTCGAACTCAAACTACCACCGCATCGACGACAACACATACAGGAAATGGTACTACTAATATTACCAATACCACAAAAACTACTGGAAAGCACACTACAACCGTTCAAACAAAAACCACATCAGCTACGACAACGCATAAGACGACACAAAAGACAACGCTGACCACAACCACACAACGTACAACACAGACTAGCCGAACAGCTACAACATTGACTACACATCAAACCACGAAATCGACTGCATCTGCAACCACATTTGCCACATCAAGCGTCACATCAAGAACGGGACATACGTCATCGCATACGACTTCTATGACAACGACACATACCAGCACTGTGAGCACTACTGCTTCCAGCGCAGGTCCAACCAATACCACGGCAAATAGTACAACTACATCGAAACATACTACGAGTCATACCACCACCAAATCTACTACAACATCTATATCGCAGATAACGCCTAATACATCGCAAATGACATCTACAACTCATTTTAGCATAACAACCAACCATACGATCACTACAAAACAAAGCACAGTTTCAACAACTGACACTTCTACGGGAACAAATCAAACTACATCCCAGGAACACAGTGTTGTTATTGACAGTACAACGACTATCATTATTACAACAAGCACAGATGTTTCTGGACAAACATCTTCTGATCCGAATTCTTCGCATACCACTACAACAAGTACGGATATTTCTGCACATACGACTGTTAAAAAGCGGATACCGCTTCCACAGAATCAGAATATTTCGAGTACGCCGAAAACAGAAGACACCACATTGCACATCACTATTTTGATTGCAGCCTGCGGTTTCTCACTGTTGTTGGCATTCCTGGCAAAGCGACGGAAGAAATGACATAATCACAATCAGTTATAAGAAAATCACACCGTTTTGGAAGTACTGAAACGGTGTGATTTTTTGTTTTAAAAATTCTCGTTTTTGATTACAAAAAAAGTCCGCCGTAAAATTTAAATGTACGGCGGACTTTTTAATTTCAGCTGTCAGGAAGCAATTATAATGTTGAAACAGTAAGGCTGTCCTCGGGGTTAGGAGAAGATCCGTTATCCCAATATAGTACATAGGAACTGCCGGAATAACCCAAGAGCCGGAGTGAATGGATATCTGTTTGGGTTGTGTTTTCTGCGGTTTGAGCGAAAGGAATTGCCCTTTGATTCCGGATAAAGAAGACCAGTTCGTTCAATGCAATGTTCACATAATGATGCCCCTGGGGAAGGATTTCTGTTTGATAATCATTGCATGATTGCATCCGCACCAGCATCATTTCCTCAGGAAGATAAACATATCGCCCCTGCGCATTTTGCTTGTAGACGGGTGCGATCATTAGTTCATTGCCAAGGAGAAGCTGATCTTCCACCTGTTTTGCCGTAAGATCCTCAGGGAAATCAAAGGCAAGGGGTTTAAACATCATTTCATTATTTAATGCTGCCTTTAAGAATTCACTGTAAAGATATGGAATTAAGCTGTAGCGAATCTTGATCATTTCAGCGGCTGCATTGACATTATCAAAGCGATAGAGTTCCTGTTCACGAGTGCCATCTGCGGAGTGATTGCGGAAAAGAGGTGTGAACAAGGAATATTGCAGCCAGCGGAGCATGAGATCCTCAGTTGTGTCACAGCCGAATCCACCTGTATCCGAGCCAATGAAAAGGAAGCCTGCCATATTCAGCGCCGGAAGCTGCTGCATGGACTGGAGAATGTGTGACCACCAGGATTTGTTGTCACCCTGCCAGATGCCGCCGTAACGGTGCGCACCAATATAGGATGACCGGGAGAAAAACAATGTGCGTTTTTCGGGGCAGATCTCCTGCAATGCCTCAAAGGCAGAACGGGTCATATTCATGCCGTAGAGATTATGGATATCGCTGTGCTTTACCATTTGACCGTCTACATTGTGGTAGAATTTGTCGTAATCTCCCATATTTCCGTTCAATCCTGCGACCATTCCGGTGAATGTGAAATATTCATTGATCCCCATATTTCCTGCGGTGAGCTTCTTAATTTCAGCACAAGTATCTGCAAGCCTGTCCTCCGTATAGAAAATGGCAGGCTCGTTCATGTCATTCCAGAAGCCATCGATACCCAGTTTGGTCAGAACGGTATATTTTTTGCCAAACCATTTTCTCGTCTCGGACTGTAAGAAGTCGGGGAAGTGTACTCGTCCCGGCCATACTGCACCGACAAAATCTTCGCTGTCTGCATTCTTGCAGAAGTAATTTCCCCGTACGCCTTCTTCATAAACTTCGTAGCCTTCCTCGATTTTCACGCCAGCATCAATGATAGGAACAAGATGGATTCCCTGTGTTTTCATGTCTTTCACAAGTTTTTTCAAATCCGGGAAGCGCTCTTTGTCAACGGTAAAATCCTTGTAGTGCTCCATATAGTCAATATCCAGATAGATACTGTCAAGGGGAATGCCGGCAGCTTTATACTGCTCTGCTACAGCACGGATATCCTGTTCGTTCTTGTATCCCCAGCGGCTTTGGCCGTAACCGAATGCCCATAACGGTGGAACATAGCTTCTGCCGATAATCTCACGGAATTGCTTGACAATATCCTTTTCGTTTTCACCTGTGATGATATATACAGCAAGATCATTTTGGGCAGCTTTGATCTGCATAACGCTTCTTTTGGTATAACCGATATCAAATTCCATTTTTCCTGCATAGTCGAAAAATGCGCCGAATGTTGCCGCACCACAGACGATGATAAAATTATGCGCACCGTATAGGGAACGGGTATCCTCTTGGTGGTTGGGATTGTCGTAATTCCAGCTGACATATTGCCAGCCTCTTTTGTTGATGCCTCGGATTTGTTCACCCAGACCATAAACGATGTCGTCTTCGGAAAGAGAATATGTAAATCCGCCTTGATTGTCGGTTTCAAAAAACGGCAGTTTATCCGCAGCTGGTTCGATCTCTATGACAACAGCATCGGTGGGAAAGGGGTTCCCGTAGACATATTTTTTTATCATAACAGCACTTCCTTTCAAAAGTCCATTGCAATTTATCCTTCTATATGATATAATACTACAAAACAACACTGAAATCTATTGATATTCTACGATATTCTGATACGATCCTATTTTTAGGAGGTGCTAGTATGAATTATATGTGTTCTAAAGAAAATCGCATTCACAGTTCTGAGATCAAGCCTTTTAGTTATTATCAATGTGTAATTCCCGACCATTTTAACTGTGTTCCCATGCATTGGCACAGTGAGTTTGAGATTAATTATATCCGGGAAGGGTCGGCTGAGTTTATCTGCGGCGAGGAAAAATTTATTTCTGCCGCTGGGGACATGATCATTATCCAGCCTAACGTCATGCATTCTATTTATCCATGTGCCAACACACGGCAGGTTTATGACACTCTTGTTTTCAGCCACAAAATTTTCGGTGGTCTAGACTCCGATCGATATATCAGTGAGTGTATCAAACCTCTGATAAACGGCAGTATGTGGGTGCAAATGCATATTACACCGGAACACCACTATTATACTGAGTTGGAAATGGTTATGGAGAATATTTTCGCCTGTGCAAAAGGCGATACGCCTCAATTGGATATGCTCATGCGTAGTGAACTATTGAAGCTTTTCTGGCTGCTGGAAACGGAAGCGGAAATTGATGCGGATTTCTGCGAATCAGGGGAGATGATCCGTCCTGCTTTGGAATACATTGCCGCCCATTTCCGGGAAGTTATTACCATCAGGCAGCTTGCGGCTGCTGTTCATTTAAGTGAAAGCTATTTTATGAGTCAATTCCAGAAGCATGTGGGACTCAGTGCAGTGGAGTATATTTCCCATTTCCGGATCAATCAAGCATGCAGGGCGCTGATTGGCACGAAAAAGAATGTTCTGGAAATCGCTTTTGACTGCGGATTTCGAAATATTTCTAATTTTAACCGGCAATTCCGGAAGATTACAGGCTGTTCTCCTACTGCGTACAGGAAAAAAATTGTGGAGTCTCAGGAATGAAACGGATAATATAGTACCTCAAACCGGAATTTGTCAAGGTGCTTTGATGAAATTTTGTCATACTAACAGCATTTTTGTATATCGGCAATCTGTCGAAAAGCGTAGTATAGGCAACCAGAGGTATAGATATCTGAAAAAGTGTAAAGATAAGAGAAGGTATTTATCTGCGTAACTTGAGGTAATACCGCACGCAGAACATTTGGCGGCTTTGCACGTCATATGTTTGCAATTTTTCGTTATATTTCATAAAAAATTGTCTGAGTATCTATACAAAAATAATTATGCGATATTGCTTTGAAAATAATACCATTGGTTTGTGCGAAATGCACAATAAATCTAATATATAGTTGGATATTTGTCTGATTTTTTCTTGAAAAGCTTGACAAATTAGTTGGCATATATTATAATACAGACAATTCTTAAATATAAATGTGAAGGGAGCTGTCTGTAGAGATGGCTCCTTTTTGTTTTTTTGGACAAATGAGGTGTATTTGTCCGAACTTTCCGCATTTGCCCGTTGTTGTTTCTCTGAAAATCAGTATAATGATACTTTAGAGGTGTTTAAGAAAGAGGTATGTTATGGGCAAGCAGGAATTCCGTCAATACAATACTGAAAGGAGGGATAGTATGGTTTCAGAGACAGTACAACAGGTACTTTCTGCCGAATCCGATGCCGATGCGCTTCTGACGAAAACACGGATAAAGTGCAGCAAAATCGTAGAAGATGCTGAAGTTTATGCCGACCAGATCTGCAAGGAAAAAACAGAAGCTGCGAATGCAGCAGGTGCGAAGCTTCGTGCAGAAAATCAGGCACGGATAGAGCAGTATTACCGTGCAGCCACTGAGGAATGCGCCCGGAAACAGGCGGACATCCGGCAGAAAGCAGACAAAAACATGGATGCTGCGGTGAAACTGATCCTCAGCCAGTTGTTCGGATGATGGGCGCATCGGAAAGAAAGGATGGTGATGTGACAAATGGCGAAACTAAAGATGCAGAAAATCGAACTGGTCGCACTTTTGACAGACAGCAAAAAAATCATTGAACTGTTGCAGCGGCGAGGCATTTTAGAATTGTGCAATGAAACAGATGACAGTCTTGTCAAAACCAATGTGACCTCAGTGATCTCAGAGTTTGAAAAACTTCGAAATATTGTGGTGCAGTCTCTGGAGGTACTGAATCAGCGGGCGCCGGAAAAAAAGTCTCTGTTGGACAGCTTTTCCGGGAAACGGGAAATGGAAAAACATGAATTCGGCAAAGAGGCAACTCGACTGGAAAAATTCATGCAGACCGCCACAGAAATTGTGCGGAATAATCGTATGATTTTGGAAAATGAGGCGAATCTTGCGCAGATCGGCGTAAAGCTGGACACGCTCAGGCAGTGGACGGCGTTAGATGTGCCTATGAATTTCAAGGGAACTTCTGCAACAGCTTGCTTTATTGGTACTATGCCGGAAAAGATCACAGCGGAGGAACTGGAAACGTTTCTGCCGGAGCAATGCCATGCAGAGATCCTGTTTTCCTCAAAAGAACAGACCAATTTGTTTGTGCTATGCAGCCGCAGTATTGCGGAAGAAGCTTATGAAATTCTCCGGCAGAATGCCTTTACACCGTTGACAGAGGCGGAAAATAAAACGCCTTGTGAACAAAAAGCCTTGCTTGAATTGGAGGTGGAATGTCTCAAAAAGCAGAAGGAGATATGCCTGGAAACCATTCGCAATCGCAGTGGTGAGAGAAGCCGTCTGGAATTTGCCGCCGATTATCTCCAGATGCGGAAGGATAAGTACGAGGCATTGAATGCTCTTGCCTTTACCCGGAGCACCTTTGTGCTGACAGGGTATATACCGGAAAAGTATGCGGATGCCATTGCAAAGGAAATTGATGCCAAATACCATGCGGCGATCCGGTTTTATGCGCCGGAAGAGAACGAGGATGTGCCGGTACTGCTGGAGAACGGCAAGTTCTCTGAACCGGTGGAGGGAATCACGGAAATGTACTCTCTGCCCGGGAAAAAGGATGTGGATCCCACGCCGGTCATGTCGTTTTTTTATTACCTGTTCTTTGGCATGATGCTTTCGGATGCAGGTTATGGCATTGTCATGGTGGTGGGTACGGTCATCGCCCTGAAAAAACTGAAGCTGGAAGAAAATATGCGGAAAACCCTGACGATGTTCCGTAACTGCGGTATTTCCACCATTATATTCGGCGCACTTTTCGGCAGCTGGTTCGGGGATATCGTGCAGGTGGTAGGACGGGAATTTTTTGGGAAAGAAATCGGCAGTATTGCTCTGTGGTTTCAGCCGTTGGACGATCCTATCAGACTGCTGCTCTATTCCTTTGCACTGGGTATCGCACACTTGTTCCTGGGTATTGGCGTATCATTTAAAATGCGCTGGGACGAAGGGAAGAAACTGGACGCCTTTCTGGATACCGTGCCGGTATATCTGACCATTCTGGGCGTCTGCCCTCTTGCGGCGGGAATCCTCACGGATGTGCCAGGCATTCTGAAAACCATCGGAGGTTATGTGGCAATTGTAGGCGTTGCACTGCTGGTACTGACGGCTGGCAGAAGTTCCAAGTCTATTTTTGGAAAATTCTTCGGGGGATTGTATGCCCTTTACAATACTGCAACGGGATATCTCAGTGATATTCTTTCTTATTCTCGTCTGCTTGCCCTGGGACTTGCCACGGGCAGTATTGCAGGCGTGATCAACCTCATCGGTACTATGCCTCAGAATATGGCGGTGAAAGCCATTATGCTGGTTGTGGTATTCCTGGTGGGACACACGGCAAATCTTGCCATCAATCTGCTGGGCGCCTATGTTCATACGGATCGTCTTCAGTTTGTGGAGTTGTTCTCCAAATTCTACGAGGGCGGCGGCAGAGCATTTCATCCGTTAAAAGTCAACAGTCAATATGTAAAATTCAAGGAGGAATCTATCGATGAATAGTATGGGAATCGCATTCGCCGTAGTCGGCGCAGTATTTGCAGCTCTTTTTGCCGGGATCGGTTCGGCAAAGGGCGTTGGCCTTGTGGGAGAAGCAGCAGCAGGCGTTGTTTCCGTGGATCCGTCTAAGTTCAGTAAAGTGCTGATCCTTCAGCTTCTGCCGGGTACTCAGGGTCTTTACGGACTGCTGACCGCCATTCTTATGATGAGCCGTATTGGTATTATCGGCGGTACACCGGCAGACCTGACCCTTTCTCAGGGACTGATGTTCTTTGCAGCTTCGCTTCCCATTGCATTTGTGGGACTGTTTTCCGGTATTGCCCAGGGCAGAGCAGCAGCAGCTGGTGTAGGGATCGTTGCGAAGAAGCCGGATCAGAATGGTAAGGGTATTATTATGGCAGCAATGGTAGAGACCTATGCCATCCTTGCACTTCTGGTTTCCATTCTTCTGATCTACAATATTTCGATCTGATCGGAATGTATTGCTGGAAAGAACGGAGGGATGGAAATGTCAGGGCTGGATAAGATCCTGCAGGAAATTGAGAATCAGGGCAGGCAGAGCGCAGATGCCATGGAAAAAACGGCAATGCGAAAAGCGGATGCCATCCGTGCGGAGGGCGAAAAAAACGCCGATGAAAAATATAACGCTTTGATGCAGGAACATCGTCACGCATGTGAAACGGCGTATACCAATGCGTGTGCATCTACAGATGCAGCAATGCGCCGGGAACTCCTTGCGTGCAGAGTGGAATGCATCAATGCAGCAGTGGAACAGGCTATGGAACAGGCTGCTGCGCTTCCGGATCCGGAATATTTTGCAGTCATCCTGAAACTGGTGGAGAAGCATTTGCAGCCGGGGAATGGTATTCTTTCTTTCGGGGAAAAGGATCTCGCCAGACTGCCTGGGGATTTCGGGGAGACTGTGAACCGTCTTGCCAGGGCAGAAGGGGCATCCATTGCCATTTCGGAGAAGCCGGCTGACATCGAAAACGGATTCCTGCTGCGCTATGGCAAGATTTCAGAGAACTGTAGTTTCCGTGCCATAGCCGAAGCGGAAAAAAACGATATCCGGGATAAGGCAGCTGCCGTTTTATTTGAGGAGTGACCAGATGAGTACTGAATTTGCAAACGCAGTTGCCGCAGTCAGAGCCATGGAAAGCACACTGCTGACCCAGTCAGACATGGAACGTATGGCGGCTGCGGAAAATACCGCTGCCATTGCGGAAATTCTGACCTCCTGCGGCAGAACGGTTCCACGGGACAAGGATGAACTGCTCCGTGCAATGGATGAGGAACTGGAAGCGGTATGGGAATTTCTCAGCGATTATGCGCCGGAAAATCAGGAGCTTGAGATCCTGGTGTATCGGAACAACTTTCATAATCTGAAAGCTGCGCTGAAAGCATTGATTATGGATACAGATGCGCAGCGGCTGTTCCTCAGACCCACTAGTTTATCATTGAACGAACTGCCCGGCATTGTCGCCGCAAAGCACTATGACATGCTCCCGGTATATATGCAGGAGACTGCCATGGAAGCGTATGATATCCTGACAAGAACACTGGATGGTCAGCTTGCGGATGCAGTGCTGGATACAGCAGCATTGCAGGCAATGCAGACGGCTGCGGAACAGCATAAGAGTGAATTTATGCAAAAATACGCCCAGCTCATCACAGTGTGTGCGGATATGAAAACGGCTTATCGATGCAGTATGATGCAGAAGTCAGAGAATTTCTTGGATACTGCCATATGCGGCAGCCGGGAACTGGATAAAACTTCTCTGGTACGTGCAGCTGCGAGAGGTACGGACGCACTGTTCACTTATCTGGGAGGAACACCATATAGTGAGGCGGCAGAGGCGCTGACCATATCTCCGGCACGCTTTGAAAAATGGTGTGATGATGCCGTGATTTCTCTTGCGGAGGAGGCAAAGCTGCAATCCTTTGGCATTGAGCCGCTTGCCGCATATTACCTGGCAAAGGAGACGGAAGTCAAGAATCTCCGGATTCTGCTGGTATGTAAGAGCTGCGGCGCAGTGCAGGAAACGATCACAGAAAGGATGCGAAAACTCTATGTATAAAGCTGCTGTCATCGGTGACAGAGAAAGTGTATGGGGCTTTGCCGCACTCGGTCTGTCGGTGTTTCCGGAGACGGATGCAGGGAAGATCTCAAAGCTGATCCCGAAATTGGCACAGAATGGATTTGCGGTGATCTATATGACAGAAGCCGCTGCCGCAGGAGTCAGTGAAACCATACAGAAATACAGAAATGCAAAGCTGCCGGCGATCATCCTGATCCCAGGGATTACCGGCAATACCGGCGATGGCATGAATAATCTCCATATCTCTGTGGAAAAAGCCGTTGGTTCCGATATATTACGTTAGAAAGGGGTGTCGTTATCTGCATGAGCAGTATTGGCAAAATCGTTAAAATCTCAGGCCCTCTGGTAGTGGCAGAGGGGATGCGTGACGCAAATATGTTTGACGTGGTACGTGTCAGCGGCCAGCGTCTGATTGGTGAGATCATCGAAATGCACGGAGACCGTGCGTCCGTCCAGGTCTATGAGGAAACTTCCGGACTTGGCACAGGAGAAGCGGTGGAATCTGTGGGTGAGCCCATGAGCGCAGAGCTTGGCCCGGGGCTCATCGGTAGTATCTTCGATGGCATTCAGCGTCCTCTGGATGATATCCGGAAAATTTCGGGCAGCAATCTGAAACGAGGTATTGAAGTACCATCTCTGAAACGGGATATCCTGTGGAAATTCACGCCTTCTGTCAAAGTTGGTGATCAGGTGACCGGCGGAGATATCATTGGCACAGTTCCGGAGACAGATCTGGTACTGCACAAGATCATGGTACCTAACGGTGTAAAGGGTACTGTCAAGTCTATTTCTGCGGGAGAATTTCATGTAACAGATACCGTTTGCGTGCTGGAGACTGATAAGGGCGAGCGGGAACTGACATTGCTGCAAAAATGGCCTGTCCGCCGGGGCAGACCATATCAGAAAAAGCTTTCTCCCGAAAAGCCTCTCATTACAGGACAGCGTGTCATTGACTTTTTGTTTCCCATTGCAAAGGGCGGTGTGGCAGCCATTCCGGGGCCTTTCGGCAGTGGAAAAACGGTAACTCAGCATCAGCTGGCAAAGTGGGCAGAGGCGGATATTATTGTCTATATCGGCTGCGGCGAGCGTGGCAATGAAATGACTGATGTCCTCAATGAGTTTCCGGAGCTGATCGATCCGCATACGGGAAAATCCCTGATGGAGCGGACTGTACTCATTGCAAACACCTCGGATATGCCAGTTGCGGCACGTGAGGCATCTGTTTATACGGGGATTACCATTGCGGAATATTTCAGAGATATGGGTTATTCCGTTGCCCTTATGGCAGATTCCACGTCCCGTTGGGCAGAGGCGCTGCGTGAGATGTCGGGACGTCTGGAGGAAATGCCCGGTGAGGAAGGCTATCCGGCATATCTGGGCAGCCGTCTTGCCCAGTTCTATGAGCGTGCCGGCAGAGTGATCTCCAAGGGCAGCGATGGCAGGGAAGGCACCCTTTCTGTTATCGGTGCAGTTTCACCTCCCGGCGGCGATATCTCCGAGCCGGTCTCTCAGGCAACACTGCGTATTGTGAAAGTATTCTGGGGGTTGGATTCCAACCTTGCATACCAGCGTCACTTTCCGGCGATCAACTGGCTGACCAGTTATTCCCTCTATGCAGATATGCTGGCAGACTGGTACAAGGCAAATGTTTCCCCGGACTGGATGACGCTCCGGGCACGTTTTATGGAACTGCTTCACGAAGAAGCGGAATTGAAAGAAATTGTAAAGCTTGTGGGTATGGATGCTCTTTCTCCGGCAGACCGCCTGAAAATGGAAACGGCACGTTCCATCCGTGAGGACTTTCTGCATCAGCTGGCATTTCACGAAGTGGACACCTATACAAGTCTGAAAAAGCAGCTTTGCATGATCCGGCTGATCCTGGCGTTTCATGACGAGGCAAATGCTGCTGCAAAGCAGGGTGCCGATGTGGAGGAACTTTCTGCACTGCCAGCCAGAGAGAAGATCGGACGGTTCAAATATGTGCCGGAAGAGCAGATCGACAGCGAATTCGAAGCGCTGAGTCTGGAAATTTCCACGGAAACCAGTGAGACGGTCAAAGAGGAGGAAGTCTGATGCCGAGAGAATACAGAACCATCGAAGAGGCAGCAGGACCTCTGCTGCTGGTCAAAGATGTAACACATGTGACATACAACGAAATGGCAGAGATCCGTCTCCGGGACGGCGAAAAACGCCGCTGCCGTGTATTAGAGATCGACGGTACCAATGCTCTGGTACAGCTGTTTGAGAATGCGGCAGGCATCAATCTGGAGGAGAGCAGCGTTGTCTTTTCGGGACACCAGATGGAACTGGGCGTTTCGGAGGATATGCTGGGAAGAGTCTTTGACGGATTGGGCAACCCTATCGACAACGGCCCGGAAATTATCCCGGAAATGCGTATGGATGTCAACGGTCTGCCCATCAATCCCGTGGCAAGAAAATATCCTCAGGAGTTCATCCAGACAGGCGTTTCTGCCATTGACGGTCTGAACACGCTGGTTCGGGGACAGAAGCTGCCGATCTTTTCCGCAAGTGGTCTGCCCCATGCAAAACTGGCGGCGCAGATCGCACGGCAGGCAAAGGTACGTGGCAGCAATGAACCCTTTGCGGTAGTGTTTGCCGCCATGGGCATTACCTTTGAGGAATCGGAGTATTTCATCAACAGTTTCCGCAGTACCGGTGCTTTGGATAGAACTGTGCTGTTTATCAACCTTGCCAACGATTCCGCTATCGAACGTCTTGCAACACCGAAAATGGCGCTGACTGCTGCAGAATATCTGGCATTCCAGAAGAATATGCACGTACTTGTGATTTTGACGGATATCACCAACTATGCTGATGCGCTTCGTGAGGTCTCAGCAGCACGAAAGGAAGTGCCCGGCAGACGAGGCTATCCGGGCTATATGTACACGGATCTTGCATCTATTTATGAGAGGGCTGGCAGACAGGAAGGCTCTGACGGCAGCATTACCATGATTCCCATCCTCACTATGCCGGAGGATGACAAGACCCATCCTATCCCCGACCTGACAGGATATATTACCGAGGGACAAATCATCCTGTCCCGTGATCTGTACCGGAAGGGTATCGAGCCGCCTATTGATGTACTACCGTCCTTGTCCCGTCTGAAAGACAAGGGTATTGGTGTCGGCAGAACCCGGGAGGATCATTCGGATACCATGAATCAGCTGTTCTCTGCCTATGCACGAGGCAAGGATGCCAAGGAACTTATGGTAGTACTGGGTGAAGCGGCACTGACGCCTATGGACAGACTTTATGCAAAATTTGCCGATGAATTCGAGAAAAAATATGTCTCACAGGGCTTTGAGAACGATCGGAGCATTGAGGATACTTTGGCAGAGGGCTGGGAACTGCTGCGGCTGCTTCCAAGAAGTGAACTGAAGCGAATTCATGAGGAATATCTGCAAAAGTACTACGACAATCAACCATGAAACGGGGTGAGCTGATTTGGCAAGACTAAATGTAAATCCTACCCGTATGGAGCTGACCAATCTGAAAAGGAAGCTGGCATCTGCCAGAAGGGGACACAAGCTGCTGAAAGACAAACGTGACGAACTTATGCGGCGTTTTATGGAACTGGTTCGGGAAAATCAGCAGCTGCGCACCGAGGTGGAGAATGCCATTTGTCAGGCAAATGCCCATATGGCGGTGGCTGGTTCTGTGATGCAGACTGCCCAGCTGGAGACAGCATTGCTGCTGCCGAAACAGGAGGTTTCTCTGGAGATTCAGGAGCAGAATGTCATGAGCGTGAAGATCCCTGTATTTGAGACGAAGTTCAAGACAAGCAACATCAACGATATTTATGCCTACGGTACAGCCTTTACGTCCTGCGATTTGGACGATGCTGTCCAGGTACTTAGCGAGGTATTTCCGAAAATGATACGCCTTGCTGAAGTGGAAAAGTCTTGCCAATTGATGGCGGATGAGATCGAAAAGACAAGACGCCGTGTCAATGCGTTGGAGCATATCATGATCCCGGACTATGAAGAGACCATCAAGTATATCACCATGAAGCTTTCGGAAAACGAAAGAAGCACGGCGACAGGTCTGATGAAAGTTAAGGATATGGTGCTGAATAAGTCTCATAATTACGCATAGTGTACAGCAAATCAATACAAAGTGAAATGCGATAAAAACGTTTCTGTCTGCTGAAAATGCAGGTGGAAGCGTTTTTTTATTGGCAGTATAAAGGTATGATGGAAAAGCAGCGTAACAAGATGTGTGAATGTTTTCCTTTCTCACGGGTGTACATATGCGATAAGTCAATATGCTCTAGTGACTTTAATATTTCTCAAACAATTCTTAAACAATGCACAAACATAGAGTAGGTATAATGCATACAACAGATGAGAACGAAGCATCTGACAAAAAACATCAACTGGAGGTATTCACGATGAAAAAAGAAAACTTTGTCACTCTTGTAATGTCCACTATCGGCGGACTGATCTTTGCATTGGGTATGTGCATGGCACTGATTTCCGAATGGGATGCGTTCATGCCGGGCATTGTAACAGGAATTGTCGGTGCGGTGATTCTTCTGGCAATGGTCTTTGTCCGCAGAAAAATGACCGGAGCACCTGCTGTCAAACTGAACGGCAAAGCAATTGGGACTGTCATCTATGGTATTGTAGGAGCACTGGTGCTAGGTGTTGGTATGTGCATGACAATGGTCTGGGAAGGTCTGATGATCTGGGGCATTGTAGTAGGAATCGTGGGAATTGTTCTTTTGCTGGGATTGATTCCTATGATCAAAGGTATCAAATAAATTTCAATAAAGTATTTAGGAGGAGCTTACAATGGGAGAATTTTTTAAGAACGCATTCAGAGATATGGCTGAAAGTGCAAGAGCACAGCATGAGGTTGACAAAGCAAATTTTGCAGCGGTAAAAGCGGAATCAAAGGCAAATTTCGAAGAAGCAAAAGCTATGAGCAAACCGTCTGTCAGAAAAGCCGCTGAACAGGCAAAACGTCAGGAACAGATCGATGCAGCAAATGAGAGAATCGCAGAGGCAAATGAGCGTATTGATGTTGCAAAACATCTGGGAAAGTAGTTTGTAATTCTGTTTATTGGAAAAAGCAGCGGGGGGCATTCTTTCCGCTGCTTTTATGGGAGTTTTGGCAATTATTTCAATTTTAACAAGAATGTCATATTTATGTGTTATAATATAGATTAAAAAATATATCGGGAGGTTTCTGTATGAAAACAGCAATTTATTATGGCAAAGAGAATGTCAGAATTGAAGAACGGGATAATCCTGCTTGTGGTGATAACGATATTATAATAAAAAATCTGTACGCCAGCATCTGTGGCACAGATGTGGCAGTGTACACCCACGGACCTAACACAGGACATAAAATCACGATGGGCGAGGAATTCGGCCACGAAATTGTTTCACAAGTTGCAGAAGTTGGCAAAAACGTAAATGGTATTGCTGTGGGAGATATTGTTTACCCCTATCCTCTGCTTGCCACCGGAGATCCCAAACGTGCCGGCACGATCGGTGGATTTTCAGAGTATATTCGTATTCCAAACTGCGTAGTCGGCAAGCAGGTATACAAGGTCAGCGATAAGATTCCCCTGAGAGTCGCTGCGCTGATCGAGCCTTTCACGGTCGGCACAAGAGCCGCAAGACGTTCTAATCCAAAGCATGGCGAAAAGGCAGTTGTGTTCGGTGCAGGAACGATTGGAATCGCAGCGGCAATGGCATTAAAGCAGATTTTCGGATGCAGTCAGGTCATGCTTGCAGACGTTTCGGCGTTCAGACTTGAAAAGGCAAAGGGTCTTGGTTTCCATGCGTGTAATCCGGTAAAGCAGGATGTGCAGGCGGAAATGACAAAAGTGTTTGGCGAGGCACACGGTCTGAGCGAAATGACTGCTGATGCGGATATTTTCATTGATGCTGCTGGTGCGGAAAGTGTATTGGATACCTTTATGAATATCGGCAAGATTGGAAGCCGTTTTGTTGCTGTGGCAGTCAATAATGCACTGAAACAGCTTGATATTCTGCACCTGACCTATGCACAGAAAAGCATTATCGGTTCGGGCGGCTATATGCCGGAAGACGTGCGTGATGTTATGCGTTTGATGGAAAGTAGAGTATACAACATTGAGTCTATCATAACACATGAGTTTCCGCTTACAGAGATTTCAAAAGCAATTGCAACTGCCGCAGATACGGAACATGCACTGAATGTGATCATTAACCATGAAAAAAGCTGATAAAAGGGGACAGCTCAAAGAAATACTTCATGCTTTTCTGTTTCCGCCGCTGTGGGTCGTTATTCTTGCAAGTTTGACAGGATTTCCTTTTGTCATTTTTGCATTAACATGTCTTAGTGAAACAAGTCCGGTTTCCTACATCTCATATGTTCTGTCGGCATACGCATTTACGGTTCTAGTTCTTGCCTTTCCGGAACTCAAATCGAAAATCACCTATCGGTTCAGATACAATCCCATTGTTGACAAGATCAGCAGCCACCCCATAGGAAACCGATACCTCAACGATCTGACCTTCAAAGGCAGCATTTCCCTGCATCAGGGCATGATAATCAACCTGTTTTATGCAGGCTTTAAATTTGTGACGAGTATCCTCTATGGTTCCGTATGGCTGGGTGCAATTGCGGTTTATTATGTCATGCTTTGTGTACTTCGATTTCACCTGATTCTAAACTCACGCAAGGCGGCAAAACTGAATAACAGAAAAGTGAAATTGATACACGAATTCCGCAGCTATCGCAAAACCGGATTTCTTATGTTCCTGCTGAACGGCGCAATGAGCGGTATGGTCATCCAGATGATATGGAAGAACGAGGGCTACGAATATCCAGGATATGTAATTTACATTTCGGCAATGTACACTTTCTGCTCTTTTATTTCTGCAATTATGAATCTTGTAAAATTTCGCAAAGCTGGAAGTCCGATACTGTCAGCTTCAAAGGCAATCAGCTTTGCCGGTGCGCTGATGTCCGTGTTTGCACTGCAAACGGCTATGATTTCACGGTTTGGAGGTGGCGATGAGCAGTTCCGCATGGAAATGAATATTATTACCGGTGCGTTTGTGCTGGGGATTACGCTTTTTGTGGCGGTGTATCTGACCGTACATGGTCAGAGGGCACTGAATAAATTGAAACGGAGACAAACAACATGATAAACATACTGGTTCTGGAAGATGATGCAAAGCTAAATCAGACAGTCTGTACCTATCTGAACGACTGTGGATTTCATGCAAAAGGCTGTCTGAATGCCAACGACGCCTATAACGAAATGTACAACAAGCTTTATGAAATGATCATCTCGGATATTATGATGCCGGAAATAGACGGCTTTGAATTTGCGGAAAATGTACGCCGAGTGAACAAGCATATTCCCATTCTGTTTATGTCCGCAAAGGATGACCTTCCCTCAAAACAGAAAGGCTATCAGCTGGGAATCGATGATTACATGGTGAAGCCGATCGAACTGGATGAACTGCTGCTGCGAGTCCGTGCACTGCTGCGACGGGCAAACATTGAAATGGAACGAAAGCTTGTGGTGGGCAATATGGAATTGGATGCAGACGGTATGAGTGCCACAGTGGACGGCGAAGAAGTTCCCGTTACAACGAGAGAATTCAACATTCTGTACAAGCTGTTGTCCTATCCGAAAAAGACCTTTTCCCGTGCACAGCTTATGGACGAATTCTGGGGTGTGGAATCGGAGACCAGTCTGCGTGCAGTGGATGTGTACATTACGAAGCTGCGGGATAAGTTTTCATCCTGTGATGGATTTGAGATCAAAACCATTCGTGGCATCGGCTACAAGGCGGTGCTGCTATGAGTAGACAGAAAGTTCCGGTGAAACGGTCACGGTTTCCCGTGTCTTTGCTTGTGATTTTCTTTCTGGTACTGCTTCTAATGTCGGGTATACATTTCGGATTGATTGTGCTTGCCAATGAACGGAACTGGAGCAAACTTGTACAAACAATCATTCCTATAATTTACTGGTTTCTTGTGGCATTGGGACTGACCTTGTTCACAGGCTGGCGTGTCAGGAGAAGTTATGAAATTCCCATGCAGAATCTGGCGAAAGCGACTTCAAAGGTTGCCCACGGTGATTTTTCCGTATATGTTCCGACTACGAATACATCGGATAAACTGGACTATCTGGATGTCATGATCATGGATTTCAATAAAATGGTGGAGGAGCTTGGCAGTATCGAGACTCTGAAAACGGACTTTTTTTCTAATGTGTCTCACGAGATCAAAACACCCCTTGCGGTCATTCAGAGTAACGCCGAACTGCTGCAAAAAAGTCGTCTAAATGAAGAAGAACAGAGGGAGTGTACGGAAACTATTCTTCACGCTACAAAGCGTTTGTCTAACCTGATTGCCAATATACTGAAACTGAATAAGTTGGAAAAGCAGGCGATCCAACCTGCACCGCAGCGGTATGACGTGTGCAGACAGCTATGTGAATGTGCATTGCAGTTTGAGAACATCTGGGAGAAAAAGAATATTGAATTTGAAGCTGACTTAGAGGACAAGGCAATGGTAGAGGAGGACGAGGAATTGCTTGCGATTGTGTGGACGAACCTCTTGTCCAATGCCATGAAGTTTACGCCAGACAGTGGTACAGTGACGCTTATGCAAATCTCTGACAAGGAATCCGTGACAGTTTCCGTAGCCGATACAGGGTGCGGCATGGATGCAGATACGATGAAACATATTTTCGATAAATTCTACCAGGGAGACACCTCTCATTCTACGGAGGGAAACGGTCTGGGACTTGCCCTTGTCCAGCGTATCTTACAGCTGAGTGATGGAATGATTACTGTAAAAAGCGAAGTTGGCAAGGGAACTGTTTTTACGGTAAAACTGCCTGTGTCAATCTGCAGGGAGGAGGCAGATGCGTAACATGAAACCGGATTTTGTGGCTTATGAATATAAGGAAATCACTGTGGAAGCAGAAAATGTCTCCATGTATCTGGACTGTTATGAAAATTTAGGCTGGGCAATTGATGAAAACCGCCCTGTAACAGAAAGTGCGAGCCATACAACGATTTATTTAAAGCGTGACAGGCATATCATCAATAAAGCAGAACTGACACGTCTTCAGCGGCACTTTGAAGCTTGTGCAAATGAGATACAGGCACTGGAACATTCCAGGACCTCTGCTGCGACTATATTGGCGCTGATCGTTGGCATTATCGGCACGGCGTTTATGGCAGGTTCTGTTTTTGCAGTGACCCATGAACCGCCGATGATTTTACTTTGTATTCTCTTTGCAATTCCTGCATTTATTGGATGGATTCTGCCGTATTTTTTATATCAGGAAATGTTTCAGAAACGCAGTCAGAAAGTAGAATCGCTGATTGCGGCCAAACAGGATGAAATTGATACTATCTGCGAAAAAGGGCATTCCCTTTTGAAATAGTAACCAGTTGAAGCAGAAAAATGAGATATATTGATAGTTAGGAAAACACTGATTAAATCTTCCTATTGAGCTACAAATATGGTATAATAGAAAAAAGTTTAAGATGAAGTCCAGCTAAGAAAAGTCAATAGTTGTGGAGTAGAGTTTACAAAAAATTCGTAATTGGCAAGAAGGTATAGCAAAGCAGACCTTTGC
>NZ_DXUU01000024.1 GCF_019417665.1 Ruminococcus sp. | reverse complement strand
TTTTTATTATACTTCTTTTAGAACTTGGTGTAAAGATACTGAACAGGCTCTAAAACAGGATTTATCTATCCGAAAAACGCACCGCATTGATAGCCGTCCAGCTCCGGCTGCGGAATGCGGATGCGATCCTGAATCTTCCGGATCCGCAGCCGTTCGTTCTTGTCCTTGATCTCCGCCAGATTCACACTGCGGTATCCCATCCGCTGCTTAATGGGTGTTTCGTCCGGAAGGGCATCAAACAGCCCCAGAAACAGATGCCAGTGCATCTGCTCCACCTGCTGCAAGTCCATGTGATAGACCGACAGGAACGCCGCATACACATAGGCTGCATCATACTGCCATGACAGCACCCGGTCAGTGGTTTTGCGTCCGGAATGCTCCTGCCGCTGTTCCGGCTGCTCCTCGGAGCGTGTCGCAAACCCAATGAGAGCTTCCAGGGCCTCCTCCAGACAGGAGAGCGGTGGCTTGTCGATGTACCATTCCAGCATCAGCAGCAGCTTTTCCCGTTTGGAAAGACCATCGTCCTCCTGCATATCGTAGAACCGCAGCCAGTCCCGAAAGTCGGTGTAGATCCGGTACGCCTTGCCGTCTACCGTCACCGTGTCCGGCAGGGCATCGTACAGCAGATTCATCGTCTGCCGCCTTTGGGCAGGTATTTCTTTTGCAGCTGTCTTTGTGCTTCCTGTGCCTGTGCCGCCTGTTTTGCCACAAAGGTCAGAAATTCGCCGTACACTGCGGTATACTGCCGTGCATTGTCCGAAATCCCGGAAAAGATCTGCTCCGCCGTGCCATCGCCGAACAGGGTATCATATAGCGTGCGAAACGCCTTGCAGTACGCACGGATATATGCCGCAGTACCGCCGGACTTGTCCGCCGGCATATTCTGCTCCAGCTGTGCCAGAGCAGCTTCATACTTTTCCACGGTGTCCGCTTCCTCAATGTCCAGCGGCAGCTCCAGTCCGTGGATATGCCAGATCGTCAGATCATCTTTCATCATTCATTCCTCCATAAAAACACATTTTAGGCTCCCCTGAAAGGGAAGCTGGCAGCCGTAGGCTGACTGAGGGGTAATTCCTCTAAAAAGCTTGCTTTGTGCTGAGTTGTTAGTGCATAACATTAACTGAGGGGTATTACGAAGCACTGCACTTAACGGCATAGGTATTAGAACCCAGTGCACCGTTTGTAACAGTAATGTAGATATAGTCGCCTTCCTTGACGGTAAATGCCACACCAGCAGTGGTAATGGACGAAGACTTTCCGTTGCAGGAAACCGTAATGCTAAACGTATTGCTCTCCGCTGTTGCATATACACTCAGAGAACCGATCTTGCTGACCGTGTACTCCGTAATGTCGGACTTGAATGTGGGTTTCAGCAGATTTTCACTGCCGTAAGAAACAGACAGCGTTTTCAGTACCGGCTTGGTGTTGGTGGAAAGTGTAATGGTCTGAAAATCATCAGTGCTGAACACCGTGACATCTTCCATTTCGCCCCTTGTCTTAAAGTTGCCGGAATAGGTCATGCAGTCTGTGGTGTCGCCGTCTGCATCCGGAATGACCGCATAGTCACGCATCTTTGCCGATGCCGACCAGATGCCGTTGCCCCCTTGCTGTGCTGTGGTCATATCCACATTGATGATAGAACGCACCGCATCCTGTCCCAGCAGCTCGTTCTCGTGAATGTTGATAATGTCATCCGTCACAGGATGCTTTTTGTGGCGATCCATTGCATAAGCAATGGCAGTGTTATAGCCGGTAATATCCGTTCGTTTGAAATCCTCGTCCACATACTGCCGATTATACTCTGTGGGATTTTTGGACGTGGAGAGACCGGTGAAGCCCTCCATGCGTGTATAGACGCTCTGTCCCAGCACATGATAAAAAGCCACCTTGCCGGTACGCAGCACAAGGTCTGCGTTTTTCAAATTCTTACCCATGTGTAAAATACCTCCTGTCCTGATAATACATCAGTCGTAATTGGATCTGATAGCGAGCCGTATCATCGCCGGTGTCATAGGCATAGCCGCTGGAAACAATGTCCATGCGGTATGGTGTCCGATAGTCGCCCAGTTCCGGAAAGATACCCTGCCAGTTGTTCCGCTCGATCCAGTCCGCAAAGTCCTCGTAGAAACCGGAATTGGCGATGTTCTCCAGCACTCTTTCCCCGTACTTCTCCCGGCTGGCAAAGACGAACAGAAACTGCCGCTTGTCGCTGCCGTCCGTGTACTTCTGCACCACTGGTTCACATGGTGTAGTGTCCACAGTATAGCCGATGGTGTCCGCCTCCAGCTGGTCTACGCCTAAGATCGCTCCGTCATGGAGCAAAGGGCATTCGGCGATATACTCCCGGATCGCTGAAATGATTGCCATTCTATCACCCCTTTGCAAGGATACGGGCGTTTTTCAGAATGAGCTTGCCGTGGTCTGCCCACGCCCGAAGTGCCCACTTTTTCCCACGCAGCCCACGGGAAACGCCGGCATACCACTGCACCGCCGCATAGGGTGTTTTCCATAGCAGATACCCTTCCGCCGGCTTGCTGTGGGAGATGCCGGAATCCCGGAGCATACCGGTGTCAAACGGCACATAGGGGTCACATTTCCGCAGCAGCTCATTGCCCACAAATTCCTGTGCCTGCTGTTTCAGGGCTGCCGATTTTGCGTGAAGCTGCTTGGTATTGAAATTGATCTTTACTGTTAGGATCATACCGCCGTCACCTCGATGTGCTGCACACCGGCAGAGCCATAGCGAAAATCTTTCACTTCCATGACCGTCCGGCATTCCTCCGGTGGTTCTGCGGCGGTGCATCTGCCGCAGAAGATCCGGTCGCTCCGTTTCGGCAGATAGCCGGAAACCGCTGCCGCCGGAATGATACACAACACGCTGTCCTGCTGTTTCATAGACGTACCGCTCTGGCTCTGTCCTTTCATGTCCTCCCAGTAGACCGCAGGGAAGAAGTGCCGCACATACTGCTCCATGCGGTCTTTTCCCACTGTTCTCGCAAATACCGTGCAGCCGATTTTGTTCGTGTACATCGAAAAATTCCTTTCTAATCAGCCTCCCTTGAAAAGGGAGGTGGCACGAAGTGCCGGAGGGATAAAGGCTTCTCTCCCAGAGGAGCTGTCACGAAGTGACTGAGGAGTTTCACACCCCTCGATACATCAGCCCGGAACCGCCCAGATACCGGATACAGATGCTCCGGAGATAGTCCTGCAAACCGGCAGTATCGCCGCTTAACAGGGCGGCGATGCTTTCTGTCGGGGTAGCGTAGCTGACGCTGTACGCTCCGATGGTCTCCGCCGTTTTCAGACCGCTGCCCTCTGCACCGCCTGTGCCGTATGCCTGATAGGTGACGATCGCTTCCGCCAATGCACAGCAGCACCGCCGGACACGGTCTTCCCATGGCTGCGGCACACCGTCCATCAGCCGCCCGAATGTCACCATGTCCAGATACTCGCTTGCCCGTTCTGCCGCCCGACCGAATGCGGTCGGATCCCGTATCATACCGCCAAGATAAAAATCCTGGTAGTACGGAAAATCAGCATATGCCATGCCTTACGCCTCCACTCTCTTGACATAGACCGTCTGCGGCTTGGAAATACCGATGCCGTAGACCTTTCTGCCCTGTACCGCAGAAGAACCGATATACTCGTTGGTCAGGTTCTTGATAGCGACCGGAACAGACCACTCCTGCACGCGGTGGCACCAGTTCGGGTGACCGCAGATGAATTCCGTGGTGGTTTTCTTGCCGGATACCAGCTGGCTGTCCTCAAACATGGTGTTGTTGGTCTCAAATACGTTGTAGCCGGCGATCCTGCCCACCACGCCGGACTGCACCAGTTCCTGGGACAGGTCACCCTGCTTGACAAAACGGTCGTCTGTCAGCAGCACTTCCATGAATTCTGGCGATGCCAGCAGCCAGCGTTTGCCGTCGTTGGGAACACCCATACGGGACTGCACACGCTTTGCCGCCAGCACCTGCTTGTATGCCGTGCTGTCGGTGCAGGCAGTCTTGGACGCTGCCACCGTAATGCCGGTGGTTTCCTCCAGAGCACGGATAGATCTGGTGTCCATAGACAGACCCAGAGAATAGCCGGCACTGTCCAGACGTTCTGCGGTGATGCCGTCCGGCACGCTGGCAGCGTCATAGCCGTCGATCATCTCGTTGACCGCCTCGTCAATGTCGATGTTGATGTCAAAATAGGTGGTAGAACCGGCAGAGATCGCAGCACCTGTCTGCTTGTCATACTTCTTGACCTCTACCTCGGTATCACGCACCGGCACCTTGACCTTGCCTGCCTTGGGATTTCCCTCGTAACGGGGATTGAAGATCAGATTGTCCTTGGTGACCAGCGTATACCGCAGCTTCTCGTCCACCAGTGTCGAATATCGTTCCTGTGCAATATGTGCCATAACTTTTCCTCCATAAATAAAAATAACTTACCTGATAGGCTCCCCTGAAAGGGCACCCGTAGGGCGTGCCTTGTGCTGAGGTGGATGCCCGTAGGGCAGACGGTGGGGTAACACCTCTCTATAGGCTCCCCTTTAGGGAAGCTGGCAGTGCGTAGCACTGACTGAGGGGTTAGGACTTCTTCAAACTCGGATTCATGCCATAAAACGCAGCTTCCACGCCGTTCATGGCACTGGGCAGACCGCCGGAAGTGGGAACAGCGGCACGTTCTCCCGGATTCGGGGCGAATGCGTCTGCATGGGCAGTGCGGAACTGCTGCACCACATCGTCCGCCCCGATCAGCTTGTCGCCGTCGAATTTCAGTTCCTTGGAAGTCAGCAGATCGGTGACATACTTCTCGTACACGTCATTTTTCAGCTGCAATCCCTTGACATACTGGGACAGCTTGGTGCGGTACTCAAATGCGGCACGGTCTGCCTCGGACTGTTCCAGCTTCTGCTTGTAGTCCTCCACGCTTGCCTTGATGCCATCAATGTCCATGTCCTTGTAGGACTGAATGGTCTTGCTGGCTTCGTCCAGCTGCGTCTGCACGGCGGCGGCAGCGTCCTGCTCCGCCTTGATGTCTGCGGCATAGGCTTCCGTGATCTTCTGCACGGTGTCCTTGTCGGTGATGCCGATGCCCTCCAGAAATTTCTCATCGATCATAGGGATAACTCCTTTTCAAAAAATGTATGAAAAAAGCACCTCGTCTGAGATGCTCATTTCGCTTTTTGGCATAGAAAAAAGCACCTCGGTTGAGATGCTTTTCGTGGTGTTTGGTTTTGGCTAAGAATTCAATCCTTGTTGCAGTTCTTTATGCGTTTCAAGAAATTCTTTTTTCAGTTTTTCAAATTCCGCATCCAATTCTTCAACAGTTTTTCCGGCATATCGTTTTTTCAGCGATTCTCTATCTTCGCCGTCGCTTTCTCTGCAACGATACTTTTCATTATTATCCACTTTATTTTACCTCCCTAAAATCAAATTGAAACAATTCTTTCAACTCCAGCAATGTGTTCAATTGTGCTTCAAATTCCGAGCAACCTTTTTTTGTATATTTTGCTCTTTTTGCATCATACATACTGGGTGGTATAAATTCTTTTGGTGCTGTATATTCAAATACTGTACCGTCATGTCCGATTGTATAACCCTTTTGATACCCATTTTTCAATGCAGCGTTCAGATCTCCGTCACTGGGCGGCATACCAAGTGGGTGGTTATGGAACGAAACGATTTCATCTTTTTCAGATTCTTGCAACGCTCTGCGGATTTCTTCCGTATAGTCCGGCGTTCCGGCTTGCGTTCCTGTTGTTGAGGAATACCATTTCTTCGTTCTGGTATTGTAGAAGTACAGGTCTTCACCGTTTGTGCCGGAACGATGGTTCAGCATTTTCTTAGCAACCTGATAATACTGCCGCTGAATTTTTTTATCTGAATCCATGGAATCAAACTTGCTCCTGAACTCTCTGCTTTTTACCAGATCTTTTGGAACAGCATAATCCGAAGAACTTTGCATTCGTTCCTGTTCTTTTATTATACCACCGTCACCGCCAGAAGTCAACGTTTTTCCGCCGATCTTCTCCGCCTGATACGTCTTTCCCGTACCGCCATTATCCTTTGGCGTAGGTGATGTGACTTCCACAGCGTGACCGCTGGGAATATTTCCGGCAGTCTGGCTTGCTGTCTGCTGCCGTTTCGCCGCCTGCACCGCCCTCTGCGAAACACTCCGTCCGAACCCATTGACCTGTGACCGGAACGTATCGTTCCGCCGTCCGGTCTGGCGGCAGAAGTCTTGCAGCGTTTTTTCCGCATCTTTCAAACGCACAGAAACCGCTGCAAAATCATCGTTCAAACCCTGTTTTAACGCTGGATCATCGGTGTTCTTTGCCGCTTCGTCCAATGCCGCCGCACGCCGCTTTAGTGCTCTGACCTTCCGCTCGCCCTTTCGCTGCATCTGGCTGATCTCATACTCTGTGTACTTCTCGCCATTGTAAGAAATGCTCTTTTCGTCCAGTTTGGCGATCTCCTCCGGCGTGTAGTTCGGCGTGGACAGTCCCGGATAATACGGGTGCCAGTTGTGCCGGCAGTTCCAGCCCTTGAAGCCTCTGCCGTCCCCATAGCCGATTTCTTGCAGGGTAAAGACTTTCAGCCCGTCAATGATCTTCCTGGTGCGTTTGCCCTGTATCTGGACAAGCTGCCCCTGCCATCTGGCGTGCTCCGGTCTTGCTCCGCCGTGTGCCGTCAGTTCCATGTACTGACAGCTCGAATCCTCCGCACGTTTCTTTGCCACTGCCGCCGCAGTCTGTCCCACGCCCGTCAAGATGCACCGCCGCACCGCAACATCAATGCGGTCACGGTGTCCGGTGGGATAGGTGATGTAAGCACCGCCGTCCGCCAGATCTCGCACCGCCATGCGGATCGCTTCCTGATAGCTGAACGCTCCGGAGGACACCTGCATATACGCCCGGTCACAGGCTTGCAGGAAAGCAGTCTGCGTGGTGTTCGCCGTGGTGCTGACCAGATTCCGCATGGTTCCCAGTGTTTTCCGGTATCCGGCATCCAGCACCTGCTTCATGCCGCCGTCCTGCCGGATGTCCGCCGGAGCTTCGCCGGCTGCTTCGTGGGTGTCGTTGTCGATCTCCACCGTCCGCACACCGGCATCCTCAAACATCGCCCGAACCTGTGCCACACTGGCATCTGTCCGGTCTGCGATCATCTGCAAAATGTCCTCATACAGGATACCGGCAGATTGCAGTACCTCTGCCTGATAGGCGGTGGTTTCCGACACAAACCCCATACGCAGCATCCGCCGCACCATATCTGCCACAATATCATCTTCCAGCTGCTGATACAGCCCCAGCAGCTGAGTCACATCCGGCTCATAATTCTGCATCAGATCTCACCACCGGAAAATAAACCACCATCATCCTGTCGCTCCGGCATCATCTTCGCCGCCTTTTCCTCGGAGCAGTCGAAGTACCACGCCAGAAACAGAGACGGTTTCAGAAGTCCGTCCCGTACCATTTGCACACGCCGCTGATACTCCACGTCCGGATCTTCCAGCACACCGTCCCCGAAGGCAAAGGTTGCCTTGACCGGCGGACTGCTCTGACTGCGGTAGTAGTCCTGATAGAACTGCATTCCATAGAGCATCTGTTCCAGTGCGTTCCGCAGGTTCTCCTGAATGTCTTTCACTCTGGAAAAGCTCCGCTGCTTGGAACTCCGCACTTCCTCTGCGGTTTTCTCCACATCGGATACTTCGGAGAGTGTGCCGTAGGAAAGCCCCACCGCATTCTCGATCCGCCGCAAAATCTGATTGAACGCATGGAAATAGGCAGTGTCCCGGACTTCCGGAGAAAAGGTATTGATAAAGGACTGCCCGTCCGTTTTCTCATAGCTGCGGAACATCCGCTCTCTGCCCTTGGGCAGTACCGGCTTGCCGTCCTTGTACCGGAACAGATCTTCGGTGGCATCAATGGCACGTTCGGACGATTCCAGTTCCCACAGAATCCGTTCCCAGTGCTCATCCGCATCCCGGATAAAGTCCACGGCATCCGCAAAGACCGAAACGCCCAGCGGTGAAGTGGGGTCGATGTTGTTGGAATCCGGTGTCTGAAAAATGGCAAACAGCGGACGCTGTACGTTTTCATACACCTTTTCCGGCAATACATCCGCCCACTGCGGCACTGCATCCAGACTGCACTCTGTGCCCAGTGTTCCTGGACTGGCAGAACAGAAACAGCGGTTCTGAATGGTATGTGTCTGCCGCACCTGGGAATAGACGTGCAGCTCCAGACGGGTGTAATAGTTCTTGCCAATAGAGATCTCTTCCGGACACACTACCGCATCGCAGGAATCGTCCGTGTAGTTCACCGGAAGATAGGCGTTCTGCGGCACAATGTCCACCGAAACGCCCTGTGCCGTGAAATAGGGTTTCAGCAGCAAGCCGCCAATGGCAAGCCCGAAGTCCATTTTCCGCCGCAGCTTCGGCAGCACACGGCTGACTGCCTGTTCCAGTTCTGCCCCATCGTGTACCGTGGCGGAAAATTCCGTCAGTGTCAGCCGTTTCAGCTCCTGTGCGATATTCGCCGGAATGTGACAGGAACGAATGCGGTTCCGGATCCAGCCGGCACGGTTCAGATATAATTCCTCCCACAGCTGCATCTGCTGTATCATGTCGCCGCTGAGCAGGCAGGGCACCTGCATGGCTGCGGCGATCTGTGTTGCATCGATCATGGCATCACCTCCTCGTTGTCATCTGCCGGCGGCATCCGGTATTCCCGCAGCGTCCGCTGCATCGCCGTCCGGACGAAATACCGCATATCGTCCATGGCGTGGTCGTTGGTCTTGACCACAGCATCTTTCCCTTTGGCTTGATTGTCCCAGCAGTACAGTCCGAACTCCCGGATAATATCCGTACAGCCTTCACAGATATGAATGCGTCCGGCTTGCAGCAGCGTGGACGTGTCACGAATGCCGTCTAAGACGCTGTTGTTGGCTTTCCGCACCCGAAAGACACCATGCCGCCGGATACACTCGATAAAGCTGGCAGCCGACGGGTCTGCGATCACATACCGCACATAGGGGGCAATATCTCCGGCAAGCTGTTCCAGAGCCGCATAGTGTTCCTCGTCTGTTCGGGAATGTCCCTCTTTTCGGGCATCATAATAGTACTCCCGCAGTCGGGTGGCATAGCCGTCCGCCGACAAGTGCCATAAGCCGACAGAGGTCGGGTTCAGTGTGCCGTAGTCACAGCTGAGATAGAACTCGCCGGAATGCACGTCCGGCATGGTGTCCGGAATGACGTGCCGCAGCTTCTGAAACTGGGGATACACCAGACCGTCCGCCATGACCCACTTGCCCAGGACATAGCGGTCATAGAACACACCGGAGAACATTCGCTCATACCGCTTGCGGACAGATTCGGAAAGGGCGTAGTTGTCTTCCATGGTAAAGTGCAGATGCAGCCGGTTCTTTTCACCGGCTTTCCCGTGTACGCTGTCGATCCATTCCTTGTACAGCCAGTGTTCCTCGCTGCCGTCTGGGTTGCAGTTCATCCAGATCTTCGAGCCGGTGACAGAGCATCTCGCCGTTGCCTGATCCACAAAGGAACGGGGCATCAGTGCCACCTCGTCCAGCAGGACACCGGCAAGGGTGATACCCTGAATCAGTGCATAGCTGCTTTCGTCCTTGCCGCCGAAAAAATAATAGCGGTTGTGGTGTCCCTGCCATTCTACGTCCATATAGTTCTTGGACAGGTTGATCTTCGGCTGCATCACGCCTGCCATCCACTTCTGGATCGGCGTGACCACATTGCGTTTCAGGCTGTCAATGGTCTTGCCGCAAAAGGCAAATGTCTCATGGTCAAAGCTCCGCATACTCCACAGCAGATAGCCGATGCTCATTGCCATGGTCTTGCCGGAACGGACAGAGCCGTCACAGATGATGGCATCATACTGCCGGAATTTCGGCATTGCCCACCAGAGCATGGCTTGTATCTGCTTGGGAGAAAAAGTCTGATAGATCATGCCAGTCCCTCCTGCAATTTCTCAAACAGATTGGTGATCTGTCCGTTGTCCTCTTCTTCGGATGCTCCGGATGCCGCCGCCTGTAGGGTGGCGGTGATCTTGGTCTCTGCCCGGATCAGCTCCGGATTGCTTTGCAGGAACTCGTATAGCTCCATGTGCCGTTTCCGGAATTCCTCCGCCAGCTTTTTCCGCTTCTTCGGCTCCGGGGTATTCAGGTAGGCAGAGAGGAACGTCTGCAAATCGGTAAAGTCCGCTTGCGGAATGGATCTCCGCTTGTCCTCAAATTGCAGGATACCGTCCGCCAGCTGGTGGATACTCTTTTTCTTTCGGCTGTTCATTTGCAGTCACTCCTTTCAGAAAAAATGGTCAAAAAAATACGGACGCTGTACGCCCGTATATTGCGTGTATTCTTTTTGGGTGTTGTTTTTCGCAGAAAAATCTTCAAACGATTCTAAACGCCATCTGAACGTTCTTAAACAGGGTATGCTTCGCCATTCGGAATCTTTTTGGAAAAGTTCCGTTCGGGGTTCAGGCAATACCGCACAAAGAGCTGCAAGAAGTATTGCCTTTATACCATATACCGCACCCTGTGGGACGAATCGACCACAGCAGCGACAGGCATACTGATTTGTTTCACACACGCTCTTAAATGCCGATTACCGGCAGTGTGACCGTGTAGTCATGTCCGCAGATGGAGAGCCGTACACGGGCACGCCGCTGCCGGAGATCCAGCCGCACCACATTGTCCCAGTATTCCCGGAGCACGCCGGACAAGACCATCTTGTCCCCCTGCAATGTGGTGTAGATACGGGACGGGGCAATGGGCTTGCCGCCGTTCCAGAGCCACCGGATATATGCTTCCTCGTGGGGTTGCAGCTTGCCCAGCGTACAGCCGGACACTTTCAGAAATCCGATCACGCCGTCTGACTGTACCACGCTGTCATATTTCTGGCGGTCGATTTCCTCCTCCAGAAACAGATAGCCAGGAAAGACTGGTTCTGTGATGCTGTTCCATTTCCCATTCTTCCGGATTTCCATGGTTCGCTGGGGACAGCGTACCAGATGCCCTCTTTTCCGCAGCAGCACAGCCACTTGCAGATCTGTGCCAGGCTTCACCTGCACCACATACATACTCATGCCTTTCCCTCCTTGGCTTTGGATTTGATAAACTTCTTGACTTCCTTGTACAGATCCGGTCGTTCTGCCGCCATGGCTTCATAGATCAGATCCTTGAACTGCTCTGCACCATTCTCCAGCAGATCCCGTGTCTTGGTGTCCACATTTTTCTTGTATGCCACCGCACGGGTGAGTGCCACGGCATTTTTGGACAGGGTGTCAAAGTCGATCTCCGACAGCCGTTCCTCCGGCAGCTTGTTGATGGCATCCAGCATCTGATTGCAGAGCAGGCGGAGAATGCCGTCTGTCATGTCCAGATCCGGATAGCGGTCGGTTTCTTCCATAATCGCCCGGAAGTTTTCCTGACTGAGCCGCAGTGCGTCCAGCGTACTCATGAGATTTTTCGCATATTTTCCCACCGCTGCCAGAGAGATGCTCACGCCGTGGGACTGGATATAGTCCACGATCTCCCGGTAATAGGCACCGGTCTTGATCATCTCGTCTACGGTCTCTTTGACTGCCGGTTCCAGATTGTCGATCTTAGAATGCTTTCTGCGTCCCATGCAGCACCTCACACGTCAATACATTCGTCCTTGCGGACACAGGCAATGATCTTGATACCGTCCGCCGATACCTTGGCTTCCAGCTGCTCCATTGCCGTGTCTGCCAGTGTAGTGTCTGTTTTGGAATCCATGTGCCGCAGCCGGATATATCCGGATTCCGTCAGATAGTTGATACTGTCCCGGAATTCCGCCTCCGTCATGCTGGGTTCCAGTGCATAGCGGATGTCCGTCAGTACAACAAACTTGTCACGCAGCAGATTCACGGCTTTCAAGACCATGCCGTTGTTCTTGAAAAATGCCTTCTGCCGAATTCGCTCTATCATTTCTGCCTGCTCCAATGCCGTTCCTCCTTACTTGCTGCAATAGCTGTCGATCTTGCTTTCCAGCCTTGCCATGGTGCGGATAAAATCCTCGTTCTTGGTGGTGTGTTCCTTGATGTAGTCGATGTTCTCCGACAATTTTTCCATAGATGCCTTGATCTCCCGGATCTCTGCCTTGGTGGCGTACTTGTCCGACAGCGTCAACAGATTGTCACGCAGCTCCTGCACTGCCATTTCGTTTTTGTCATTGCGATCCATGGTGCGTTTCAGAAAATAGCCGATGATCCCAAGGATCACGGTGATCACCGTGGTGATGATAAACAGGATCAGTTCCTGTGTCACTGCATTCCCTCCCCAAAAAGAAAAGTGCTATCATTACTTCTACTGTAATGATAGCACAGAAAAGAATGGTGCTGCAAATAAGGCAGATTTTTCAGGAATTTCAATGAATTTTGCTATGCCTCCCTTGTGGCACAAAGTGCCGGAGGGATTCTTAGAAGAACGTCATCTGGTGTGCTTCCTGTTCGTTGCTCTGGCGGTAGATGATGTCCCGAATGGTGTTCTCCGCCAGATTGAATGCGTGTGCCAGTTCCAGATAATTGGAGCCGTCGAACTGGCGGAAGATCTCCGCATCTCTTAACCCATTCAGCACGGAATCCGCCTTGCTGATATAGATGCTGCTGCCGCCGTAGCTGGCGACCAGCTTCCGATAGGCTTCGATGCCGATGACCTCCGCAATTTCCAGCTGGCTGCCGTGCAGCTGGTCTATGGTCAGTTTATCCAGAGTCATGTGCTTTTGCCGCCTTTCGTTTTGCGTTTCGCAGATACCGTTTCAGTGCCTCGATCAGTTTCGCCCCGTCCGCCCGTTTGACCCAGTTCAGAGGGTGACCAGGGCAGGGGTCTTCCTGCAATACCTTTCGGACGATGCCTGCCATGCGTTCGCCGACAGGAACATCAGAGGGCGAGAGCTTTGCCAGATCATACAGCAGCCGCCAGGCATACGCCTTTTGTCCGGCTGTCATTTTCCCCGGATACACCGGTGCTGGCGGTCGCTTTCTCGGATACTGCTCTTTCAGCTGCCGCCGCAGCTCTGCCTCCACCGCTGCCGCCTCCTGTGGGGTGAGTTCCCGGACAGAGGATTTTCCGCTCATGCGGTAGACGATCATGTGAAACGGGTCTTCCTTGTTGCCGGATTCCACCAGCCCCAGCACAGCAGCAAGGCTGTACAGTGTCTGGGTTTGTCCTTTTGCCATATGCTTCACTTCCTCAGCCGATAGTCTTTCTGGTTGTCCGGTCGGATCTCAAACGCATATCCTCTGGACATCTGTATGATCCTGCCGCCAATGGCTCCGTCAATTTGCCGTAGCTGGGGCAAAAGCCATTCCGTGGAGAGGATCGTCAGCATCTGATTTCTGGCACGATAGTCCAGTATCTCAAATGCCAGACGCACATCTGCACCGGATACCTCTGCGGTGCTGCTGGTCTTGAATAGATCATCTATGTACAGCACATCGGCTTCCTTGTATGCGGCGATCTGTGCGGCATAGCTGCCGTCCGTCAGAGCAGCTTTCAGCTGATTGGACGCTTCACGCCACACCATGTACCGTACCGAAAACCCGTTCCGGATCATGCCGCCCACAATGGCAGTGCAGATGTGTGTCTTGCCGCAGCCGGTCTGACCGCCGATATAGAACCACTTGTGCCGCTCCTGCAAATACGCTTTGGCACATTGGAGAATATGCTGCTGGAATGGCTGCTCTGCGGTGTAGTTCTGAAAGGTGCAGATGCGGAGCAGGGATTCCAGACCGGATTCATGGATCCGCCGCAGGGTGTCTCTGGTTTTCATACAGCTGCACAGGCACATGACCTCATAGCCGTCCCGGATCTCTGCAATCATGCCCTTGTTGCGGCACGTCTTGCAGTCATAGCCGGTCAGCGTGCCGGGCTGTGCATTATACGCATCCACACGCATCTGCATCAGATCAGTATACGAAAGCCCCGTAGGGGTCATCGTCGGGAATGTCATCTTCTGCGGCAATGGTCTCATCCTCCCATCTTCTCTGATTCAGCCATGTGGCAGGATGCGGAATGAACTTCCAGTTCTCTTTGCCCCAGTGATAGACCTTCCGCTGCCGTTCCAGCTCCGCCAGCATCTGCTGCAATTCCGTCTCGCTGGGCTGGATCTTCTCGAATGCCCGTCTGGCTTTCTCCTTGCCCACCTTTCGGGGATACGCTGCCCAGAATTGGTCGAAGCAGCGGTTTCCGGTGTCTGTTGGTTTTCTCATGCTTCCGCCTCCTCATACAACGTGATGTCCGTGCAGTTCTGGCACAGATGTCGTTTCAGAGAACGGAAAGAACTCCAATAAGGGGAATAGCTATAGTAAACACTGTTGGCAAGCACCGCCTCCCGAAAGGCTTTCCGTTCCCGTTTCAGCTTTTCCTGCCCCTTTCGGGTGAGTATACTGTGTTTGTGCTTCTGGAAGAACTTTCTGCGAATCTCACAGTCCTCCGTCAGCCATTTTCCCTGAATTTCACCGTCAACATAGACTGCAATGCACAGCTGCATCTTGTACCGCTGTGTCTGCAAAGACAGCGTGTAGCCGTCTGCCTGTAGCTTTACGATGCGGTAGGATGATTGCAGGTTCTGCTCTGCGGTTTTCCATTGTTCCTTCGTCATTGCTGCACCTCACGAAATGGTGAACCGCTTGCTCTCCGAAGCCACACAGTACTGGTCATAGAGGGACTGGTGTGTCTCCTGAAATGCACGGCTGTCGAAACGGCTGCTGACAACTGTGGTGTACCGCACGGTAAAAGTGCCTACCTCCATTTCCTCCAGCTGCTTCTTGTCCATCATCGCCTTGACCTTGCTCCGCAGCTCGTCCGCCTCTTTTTTCAGCTTCTTTCCGGCTGCTTCCAGTTCCTTGATCTGATTGACGGCGGAGAGCATATCCGCCTCCTGTTTCAGTGTCAGTTTTGCCTTTGCCATAAGAAATACCTCCGTTTGTAAAGAATTGTAAATAGATTGCCGACTCTGCATTTTCACGGGCTTGTCACCGTCCTTGGCTGCATTAGGCGAGAGGAAAGATTCCTCTCATAGGGTCATATGGTTTCCGTGTCCCGATGCTTCGGGATATGTCTGGTGCGTTCTGTGTACCGGTGGAGAATGACCAGCTCCGTGCTGGTGTTCTTGGAGATCAGCCAGTCCTCCGGATGGAATCCGTAGAATGACAGGATCTTTTTCTGTGCCTTGGTGGGACGTTTGCCGTTCTTCATCGGTCATACCTCCATATCCATGTACTTTGCCATTGCCACCAGTCCCTCATAGCTGTAATCCTCGTTGTCATAGGCATTGGAAAACAGATTGACTACGCCACGGAGTGCCTGCGGTGTCTGTGCGATGCGATACAGAAGATCCAGTTCCTTTTCCCGTCCGTTCAGCATGGGGAACAGCTTGGCAATGTCCTCACGCTGGATCTTGGAACGGGTGTACAGCTTCTTCTGCTTGGTGCGGTTGGCGATCTGTGCAAACTCTGCCTTCTTGCTGCCGATGCGTGTCACCGTTTCCAAGTTCCCGATAAAGCAGATGCCCAGCGTCTGCCCGTGGTCGGCAAAATCATCAGAGAAGCTCCGCAGCACCTCAATGGTTTTCAGCGGCAGGTGCTGGGATTCATCGAAGATCAGCACCGTGCCGTCACTCAGCTTTTGCCGGATCGCATACCACAAGGCATCTCTGGAACGCTCCATGGGAGCACCGATGCGGTCGGCAATCAGCCGCAGCAGGGACTTGATGCTGGTCAGGCAGGGATTCAGCGTAATGAGAACACTGTTGTTCTGGTGTTCTGCCACAAAGTGCTGTGCCGCCTTGGTTTTTCCGATGCCGGCATCTCCGGCAGCAATGGCAAGACCGCCCTTGATCTGGCAGACACCGATGATGTCATAGATCTCTGTAGAAATACTGGTATCTGCATAGCCGGATTCCTGATAGGTCTGCTTTGCCTGTTCCTTCACGCCGAAATAGCTTTCCAGCTTGGCAAACATCTTCTGCGGATTCGCCTGATAGCTGCCGCTGAATAACTGGGAGATCGCTCCCTTGGAGATGCCCAGACGTGCAGACAATGCACTCAGACTCAGACCCTCGTCCTTTTGCATCTGCTCCAGCTTCCGGAGCAGGTTCTGTTGATGTTCTGTGTATTCCATCGCTTATTCTTCCTTTCGCTTTTTCGCATTTTGCTGCATTTTCTTCAGATCAATGGACACGGGGAGAAATTCGCTGCCGGAAACCATGCGGTTTTCCTCCAGCGGTTCTCCGGTTCGCACCGGTTCGATCGTCTTGGGCATTCTGATCTGGAAATGTTTCTTCCTTGCCTCTCCGGCTCTCCGGATCGTAGCGTCCAGATAGTCGATCCGCTGTGCATTGGTCAGATCAGCCGTGATACCCTTGGCTTGATTCCGTACAAACGTTCTGGTGTGGCGAATCGTCTGCTCTGCATTGGCAATTTCCATCTTATCAGAGGTCAGATAATCCAGCATCAGTGCGTCTGCCAGTTCCCAGGTAAACAAATACTGGTCTTTCGTGTTGTACAGCCGGACGGTTTTCAGATCTGCCGGATCATACCGCACATAGACTTCTTCGCCCAGATGCAGAATAGTTTCCTCCGGTTTCATGTACCAGATCTTTTCGCCGGCAAAGGTGATATACACACCGTTCCGCTTGATCTTCTGGGTTCTGGTGGATCGCATCAGCATGAGATTCAGCTCTGCCTCCGCCGCTTTGCGAACCGAACGGATCGCTCCGTTCCAGACATCCAGACGGCTCATGCCCCGGTACTTTGCCTCAGAACCGCCGTACTCCTCCAGATTGTACTCGCCGTCGATCCAGTCATTCAGATAACTGCGGACTTCATAGTCCTGGGGGAGCTTTTTGTTCTTGATCCGCCGTTTCAGACTTTCCGGACGCTCTAAGATCGTGCCGCCGCAAAATCCGCTGAACGATTTGGAAAACTGGCTCTTGACCGTGTAAAAGGTTCGTTCAATAGGCTTTGCTTTTGCATTCCGCACAATGGCGTTGTGCATCTCAATGCCCAGCCGCTGCAAAATGGTGGGCGGCTCCGGTCGGTTCTGGTCAGATCTTCGGGTGCGGTGCCCTTTTCCGCCCACATCGTGGGTGAGAAATTCCCGACCGTTGTCGAAGTACACCGCTTTCGGTATGCCGAACCGCAGAATGCCGTGCCGCAGTGCCAGAATGGTGGACTGGGAATCCGGCGATTCCGTCACGTTCCAGCCGGTAATGACACCGGACTTCGCATCCAGAAATGCGGTCAGATACAGGCGGTGAATGGTGCCGTTTTCGTCCAGTGACTGAATATCCAGTGTGTGATTGTCGGCGATCCAGACATCGTTCGGCTCCAGCTGGTCGTACATTCGCATGATGTACGGCATACATCGGTCAGAAAACGCCTTTTCGCCCTCACGCATCAGAATTTTGGTTGCCTCTGCCACATCTCGGTCGATCCGCCGTCGAAAGCTTCGCTCCGATGGGATACAAGCCACCAGCTCCGGATGAAAGTCCTCTGTCCATGTGATAGTGTTGCGATAGCTGGCACAGACCGTGGGCTGGTTCTCGCTCAGCCAGAACCACAGAAACGCCTCCCACACCAGCTGTGGAATCTCGCTGCTGCCTTTGTTGCTGCCCCCTCGGATCCCCAGCAGTCCGGCGAGATCATGTTCCAGATATGCCTTCCATTTTCGGTACAGGATCCCCGTGGAGATCTGTAGGTCAGGGTGTTCCAGCTGACACTTGCCCACATACAGCTTGTCATAGTCGGTCTTTTTGGCGTACCCCTTTCGTCCGGCTTGCCACTCTCGCAGGATTGCTGTCCAGATCTGAACCTCCTGCCGCTGCTGTGCAGTGCAGTCCTCAATGGTCATCTGCCGCACCACTTTTGCTTTCTGTTTCGGCGTTTCCGCTGTCGGTATCGGTTCCGGCAGCATTCCCATTGCCTGCCGCTTTTGCTGATAATATCTGGCTTGTAACGACTCCGGAAATGCGGAGATCGGGATCTGATAACAGGCTCTGTGGTTCTGCGGATGTTCTTGCACCACTGCCGGTAAAACACCGTTTTTACACTGTTTTTGGATATATCTTGCAGAACAGTTTTTCAAGACTGCTGCTTCTTCTACTGATATGTAGTCCATAGCACTCCTTTCTGGTCTGCCATCCTCAGTACCGGTAGACCACCTCCGGCAGACAGCGGCTCTCTGCCGCTGTTTCGGCTTTTACATTTCGCTTAGGCTTATGGAGATTCCCAACTCTCGGAGCAGTCTGTTCTGCTCTGTTCTGGAACAGTCGCTGGTGCGGATCTCGTGGAGGATCGCCCAGTCTGTACAGCCGCAGTTCTTCATTCGCCGCACGGTTTTCCGCAGCTTTTGTGACCGTCTGGGCGGTGCTCCGCCCCATTCATGCAGTCTTTTCATCGGCTTCCTCCACCTCGTCATCGTCCTCGTTGGCGGTAAACAGCACATTGTCCGAAAACCACGGAAAGCACCGGCTGGCATATTCCCACTCTGCATCCATCTGATCGGGGAAATACGCACCGCCACACACGCCCTTGCCGTCCTCATCAATGTGCCAGACTACGAATTCGCCGTCCGGCAGGATCGGTCTGGCAAGGCAGTGCTCCGTACCGTAAATGGCATAGATCAGGTGATTCTCGATCACCGTTCCGATTTTGATTTTCATGAAGCATACCTCCGCTTTTTCGTTTCCGGTTCTGTGGGGAGCAGACGCTCCACCGGCACACGCAGTGCCTTTGCCAGCCGCAGCACCACCGTGATGCTCGGCACAAACTTGTCCTGCTCCAGCTGACAAACATAGCTCTGGGATACCTCTGCCGCCTCCGCAACCTCCGTCTGGCTCAATCCCAGCGTGGTGCGGATCTCCAGCAGCTGCTTACCGAATGTTTTTGGGGTCATTTTTCATCATCCTTCCTGTGTACGCCGTTGGTTTTCAGAATGCGTTGTTTCAGTTCTTCCTTGGCTTCCAGCATCTCCGGGATAGCGTCATACCAGTCATACAGATACCCGATGCTTGCCGCATCTGTGCTGTGAAATTTGGCACTGGCAGCGATCTGCAAAGCCGTGGGATTCTCGGTCACGACCATGTCGCATCGCCTCCCATGGCTTTGGCAAACTGCTCTGCGATCAGCCGCTGGGTGAAATAGTCCCGATAGATGTTCTGCTTCCCGTCCAGACAATAGCTGCTGTTGGGCTTGTCGCCGGTCTGCACCGTTGTCAGACGGACAGTTTTTCCAGTGGGCGAATAGGTCGTGGTAACACAGTAATAGGTGTGTAAAATTCTCGGTAACATGAAAATCGCTCCTTTCAAAATGTGATAATATTCTGTCGATTCTTGTCGAATCCGTTGTATTTCCTGCCGGATTGTGTTATAATGGAGCAGGAAAGGAGGGATAGCAATGCAGATAAAACTAGATGATGTGCAATTTACTGCTGAACTTGCTGTAAATGCAATGCTTAACGTTCATTTGAATAAAGATGCAGACGTATTAAAGAAAAACAATCAATTTTCCGAACAAAATGTCATAAGGCTCTTTAACAAATATAGCTATAATACAGCAATGCATACAGATTTCGCAACAGATATTCTTGTGTTTGCAATCGCACAAGCTATATCAGAATACCACGATCAATTACGAGAAAAACTTCTTGAAAGCGGTATCGATATAGGCGAATTGGATACAACTTCTCGCACAAATAGAAACGCATATAAAAAAGCTAAAGATTCGTATGATGCAGACTGCGAAGCATAATTTTGATTTTGTTGACCTTTTCGCACGCTTTTTTCATTTCAAGGGAAGGCTTATCCCCCAGTTTAGAAAGAGGGAACACCATAAGAGAAACCTGTTTCTTATGGTACAACATCTCTTGATACAAGGATTTCGCATTTTTTGCCTGCTCCGCTGCATCCGGAGCAGGCTTTTTCCGGCACGGGATCCGCTTGATAACTTTCATAATTTTTCCTCCTTTTTCATTTACTTTTGCCTTACTTTGTGGTACAATTATCATAAGGCTTTTTATACCCTGTTGTATTGGTATGCTAATATTATAACCCACTTAAATGGGTTTGTCAATAAGAAAAATTCACTTAAACGCATTTATGTGAATTGTAACCAAAAATAAGGAGTGTTTTTTGTATGTTTTATGATAATCTGAAAGCGATATGTGATGAAAAAGGGATAAAAATCACGCCTTTAGTCGCTGAATGTGGTGGTGCAAAAGGCTCTATTTCTAATTGGAAAAAAGGGGCTATGCCGAATAGTGAAATAGTAATGAAGCTGTCGGTGCGTCTAAATGTACCAACAGATCGACTCTTATTTGGGTCAGAGGCAGAGAATACCTCTATTTCAAATATTAGTAACTCTACAATTGGTGCTGTAGGGAATCATTCAACAGGGACAATAAATGTGCAGAATCCGGATATTGCTCCTGACGATGAACTTGTAAATGAAGTTGCAAGAATATTAAAAGATCTACCGCTTAAAGAACGAACAAAACTTCTAACTATGATATATGATTTTGAAGAAAACTATAAGGCAGAAAAAGAGGGATAGGAACTAGTTCGCATCTCTCCACAAAAAAGTTCGCAAGTTCGCATCCCCTTTATAGCTTGTTTTCTCAAAACGTCCACCTGTGTCTAAAACAATGTGTTCAAAACCGCAAAAGCAAAAAAACGGCGATTTTCCGACGTTTTGAACGTTTTCAAACGCTTTTCAAACAACAGTAAAACGCCACCCTCAAAAATTGAACACAAAAACGAAATCGCCCGGAAAACAGAGGACTTCCTCATTTTCCGAGCGATTTTTTTGACACTTCAATTTTCGTTCACTTTTCTGTTTCTATCTCATTCCACCCAAAACATCACGCATTTTCGCCGCTTTTTACCCCTTCCAATTCACTTCCACCCTTTTCCACCCTTTTCAACCTTTTTACGTTTCCCTTGTCAACTCACAACAAAAAAAGGTGTATCAATAATACATTCGATATTTTTCACAAAAATAAACCCACAGTTGAATTAAGAAAGTACAAATCGCTTGAATTCAACCGGAAGGTGTGCTATAATGAATGATAGAACGTGACAGGTGGCATTATATAAAACTTGTGCAGCAGACTATCCGGAAAAGGAGGCGGCATAACTACATGGAACAATCTGAATTTGGTCTGAACCTTTCTTACTACCGCAAGAAATGCGGTCTTACTCAGGAACATTTGGCACAGCTTCTCATGGTGACACCTCAGGCGGTGTCCAAATGGGAAAAAGGCAGTTATCCTGACGGAGATCTTTTGCCAAAGATCGCTGCCATTTTAGATGTCTCATTAGATGTGTTGTTCGGTCTGAAACAGGATGAGGCGAAAACAGATCTGGCAAAAGATGTCATGGAGGAGATTCATACCCTTCCCGAAGAAGAACGGGATGAGCGTTTCATGGAGCTTGGCTATCACATGCTTTACGGCTATCACGATAACCTCAGGGCAGAGCATGTGCAGTTTCCGGAACAGCTGACCAAAGAGACCTATGCCCATCTGCGGACAGACCATGCGCTTGCCATTGCACGGCTCAATCCAGATATGCAATATCTCTGCTATCTCCGCATTCCCGAAAACGGCATTGACAGCTATGCAAAAATCACGCCCCGTCTTTTGAAATTGTTTCAGCTTTTATCGGACGAATCCGCCCTACGAGTACTCTTTTTTGCGGAACGCCTGCCCCGGAATTTCGTACTGACCAAAGAATGTATCTCAGAGCGGCTGCATATTCCTCTGGAAAAGGTTTCAGACATTGTGGATTGCTGCGACAAGCTGGGGATTATGTGGGAACTGACCGCAGATACCGGCAGCACACCCTTTCCGGTCTATGGCTATGTCCATACCGTTCCCCTGGCGGCGATCCTGACACTCGCCACGACTCTGATCAATTATGTGGTCAACTGCGAACCAGATATCGACACCTGGCTCCAGGGACCTTTCCGGAATCCCCCGGAACAAACTGATACTTCTAAACACCTTTGACGATTTTCAAAATACATCGGGTTACAGAAGTACCTCTAAAATAGTATCCAATTATCCATTTTATATTTTATATTTTCAGGAGGTCATATCTATGTTTCATCATCGAGCATTCGCCAGCCTGGTAGCAGGCGTACTCACCGTTTCCTGTATTGCCCAGCTTCCGTCTGCTATTGCCGCAGATGCAGAGGGCACTTACAGCATGAATGTCACGGTCAATCTTGCCGGAGAAAAAAAGGTGATCAGCCCGTATATCTATGGCGTCAACGAATACGGAAACACCAACAATCTCAAAAACATCAGCGTCAACGCAGTCCGGCAGGGTGGCAACCGCTACACCGGATACAACTGGGAGACAAACTATTCCAACGCCGGCGAGGACTGGATCCACAGTTCTGACACCAATATCGGTGATATCAGCGATGGTCCGGCTTATGCTGCACAGAGACTGTCAGATAGCTGTCAGAAATACAATGTCTCCTATAAAATGACCACCCTCCAGATGGCTGGCTATGTTGCCGCAGACAAGAATGGCTCAGTCTCTGAGGACGAAGCAGCACCTTCTGATCGCTGGAACAAGGTGGCATTCCGCAAGGACGGAGCGCTTTCTCTGACACCAGATTTGGAAGACAACACCGTATACATGGACGAGTATGTCAACTATCTGGTACAGACACTGGGCGATTCTACCACGAAAACCGGTATCCAGGGATATAATCTTGACAATGAGCCAGTGCTCTGGAATGATACCCACCCCCTGATCCACGGAGATGAGGTCTCTAACAGCGAGTTGATCTCCAAGTCCATTGAGCTGGCAAGCGTCGTCAAGGATATTGACCCCAATGCTGAGGTATTTGGCCCGGCATTCTGGGGTATGCTGCCCTGCATTCAAGCTGGCAACGGTGATTCCTACACAGACTCGGACTGGGCGGCTGTCAAGAACGACTACAGCTGGTACATGGACTATTATCTCAAGCAAATGGCAGATGCAGAACAGGAACATGGCAAACGGCTGCTGGATGTGGTAGATGTACACTATTATGCCCAGGACTGCTCGACAGATGAGGGACGACTCCAGGCGGCAAGAAGTCTCTACGACCCGGACTACAAGGAAAACAGCTGGCTTCAACCCTATTTCGGCGGATATTTCCCCTTCCTGACACGTTTGCAGGAATCCATTGACAAGTATTATCCTGGCACAAAGCTGGCGCTGACGGAATATAACCTCGCCAACATCTCTGATGAAAAAAATACCGGTAAATCCGTGGTTTCTGCCATTACACAGACGGAGGCGCTAGGTGCTTTTGCAGATCAGGGCGTATACCTGGCGACCTATTGGGGCACGCTGCCGGAATGCCCGTATGTAGAGGCTGCATTCAACCTCTACACCAACTATGACGGAGAAGGTGCTGCATTCGGCGATACCCTGGTAGAAGCTGAGACAGAGGATCTCTCCAAAGCCGCGGCTTTTGCAGCTATTGACAACACGAATGATTCTGAAGTCACACTGGTACTCTCCAACAAGAGTATGACCGACAGCGAGCAGGCAACCATTTCGCTAGAAGGTGCTTCTACAGATTATCAGAGCGCTGTGGTCTATGCAGTAACACAGGAAAGCAGTGACATCAAAATCATTGACGTCCAGAATGATATTTCCGGCAATCAGGTCACAGTAGAACTGCCGCCTCTTTCTGTGGCACAGATCGTTATCTCCAATGAAAAGAGCGACAAGACCATTACCGAAGAACCGGATGTCCGTACGGAAGAAGTAACTTATCAGTTCAATGAACTAGAAATCTCAGAAAACGGCTATCCCATGATTCCTCTGGGTGACAAGGAGCATCTGAAAGAGATCGTGATCAACACCACAGTGACTTCTAACGCTGGTTCCACTTGGTGCAGCGGCGGCGGTGCGCTTTGCTTCAACAAGGTAGTACAGAATGGCACCAGCGATGAAGTCTGGGGCAACAAATCCTTTGGCTATAGTCTCGGCACCGGAGATACAATCATTCCCTTTGATGACCAGTTTACCATTGTGGAAAACGAAAAGTCTGTGACCATCACCGGCAGCTGCAACGATACCTATTCTGAATTGCAGAACTGGTGGGCATCGTCAGAAAATGACCCGGCAGCCGGATTGGATATCACTGTCACCTATAACACCATCAAGCTCATCTATGAGTATGATAACGATACACCGGATACCACTACAACAACTCCGGAGGTTACCACGACTACAGAAGAGACAGAAACTACCACAACTGAGGCAACCACTTCTGAGGAAATCACAAACACCACTGCTTCTGTAGAATCCAGCACAGAGACTACAACAAGCGCTTCAAGTACTTCGCTGAATTCCTCCATTCTATACGGTGATGTAACGCTGGACGGCAGAGTGGATATCACAGACGCAGTACTTCTGAACAAGGCTGCCGCCGGACAGGTCACACTCAATGAACAGGCACAGAAAAATGCTGACTGTGATGGAAATAGCGAACTGAGCAACAACGATGCGCTCGTCCTGCTGAAATTCCTGGTGCACTTGGTGCAGAGTCTCCCGTCGGCAGAATGATCCTTTGACAACTTCATCCATTTCTTCATAAACGCAGAAAAACCATCCCAATCGGGGTGGTTTTTCCGTTTGTAATATTCTTTTTATTGACAGCCTTATGATAACAGTGACATCTGTCCTGTTCCCGGCAGATCTTTCGCCATGCCACCAGTGGCAGGAATGGTTTTTACACGATATTTTTTCAGCAGTTCCGCATCCTCTGCACTAAGAATACGTGCTTCGCACACCTGATGCTTTGCCTTAAGCGTCATGATCTGGACACCCTGGGTATCACGGGTAGTCTTGACAGCTACCAACGATACATCGAACTGCACTGCCCGATTTCCGTCAGTACGCATGAAGATCGCACAGGGTTCTTCTCCTGCCGGAATTTGCAGCACCTGCACCAGAGGAGACTTGGCACTGTATGCCTTTTGCAGCTTTTTCCGGTTGGTTTTTGTGGCATATGCCGACAAGGGCACACGTGCCGCCTTACCGTTTGCAAAGACAAAGAGGAGATCGCCGCTGTAATCCGCCGTTGCAACCATCTGCACCACAAATTCACCCTCGGAAAATCCCAGCTTTGCCGGCACATAATCACCCAGCACACTTGCCTTGGATTCGCTGAATTCGCTGGCACGTGTCTTATATACCTGCTGCTGGCTGGTAAAAAACAACAATTCGATCCGGTTTGTGGTTTCCAGATGACAGATCATGCGGTCATCCTCTTTCAGCTTCTGCTCACTGTTCATACGCAGAGATGCCGGCGTGATTTTTTTAAAGTAACCGCTCTCCGACAGGAACAGGTGTACCGGAAAGTCCGGTACTTCCTCTTCACCCTCTTCTTCCTGTATATCGGAAGCATAATAGAACAAGGTCTTTCGGGGCTGACCATATTTCTTCGCCGTTTCTTTCAGTTCCGCAATGATGATCTTTTTCATTCTCTTGGGATCTTTCAGTGTTTCCTCCAGCTCTGCGATATCCGCTTTCAGCTGGTCGGTCTCCTGAGTGCGTTTCAGGATATATTCCCGGTTCAGGTGGCGCAATTTGATCTCCGCTACATATTCCGCCTGGATCTCGTCAATGCCAAAACCGATCATCAGATTCGGCACAACGTTCGCTTCTTCCTCAGTTTCCCGGACGATACGGATCGCCTTGTCAATATCCAGCAGGATCTTCTCCAGACCCAACAACAAGTGCAGCTTTTCTTTCTTCTTGTTCAGATCGAACAGCAGACGGCGGCGGACGCATTCCAGCCGGAATGCCGTCCATTCCTCCAGAATTTCCCGAACACCCATGACCTTCGGCGAACCGCCCACCAAAATATTGAAGTTGCAGGAATAGCTGTCCTGAAGGGGCGTCATGCGGAACAGCTTCTGCATCACCTTTTCCGGATCGCTGCCCCGCTTCAGATCAATGGCGATCTTTAGACCGTCGATATCCGTTTCATCCCGGACATAGGAGACCTCACGCAGCTTTCCCTGCTTGATGCAGTCCACGATCTTGTCAATAATCGCTTCGATGGTAGTGCTGTAGGGAATTTCTGTTACTTCCAGACAGTTGTCCTGCTTGTTGTATGTCCATTTCGACCGTACCCGAACACTGCCTCGTCCGGTATCATAGATCTTTTGCAGCTCGTCCTCATCATAATACAGAAAACCGCCGCCGGGAAAGTCCGGCCCTTTTAATGTGGAAATAATATCGTGATCCGGGTTCTTGATCACAGCAATGGCTGTCTCGCACACTTCTGCCAGATTAAAGGGACAAACGCTGCTTGCCATGGAGACAGCAATACCCACGTTTGCATTGACCAGGACTGTGGGAAACGTGGTGGGAAACAGAGTGGGTTCCTGCATAGTATTATCATAGTTGGGTACAAAATCCACGGTGTCCTTGTCAATATCACGGAACAGTTCGTTGCAGATCGGCTCCAGCTTTACTTCTGTATAACGGGATGCCGCATATGCCATATCACGGGAATACGCCTTACCAAAATTCCCTTTAGACTGCACGTACGGATGCAGCAATGCCTCGTTACCTCGTGCCAGACGCACCATAGTCTCATAAATGGCACCGTCACCATGAGGATTCAGACGCATGGTCTGTCCCACCACATTGGCAGACTTTGTCAGGCCACCGGTGAGCAAATTCATTTTGTACATGGTGTACAGTAGCTTTCGATGCGACGGCTTGAAGCCGTCGATCTCCGGAAGGGCACGGGAAATGATTACGCTCATGGCATAGGGCATGTAGTTCTTTTCCAATGTATCCGTAATTTTTTCTTCTTCTACAATTCCGGCGCCTGCAATATAAGCATTCGGAATCGCAGACTTTTTCGGTTTTTCAGGCTGTTTTTTTCTTGCCATTGTTTATCCTTTCGTCACGTTAAGAAATATCTGCCAGTTCCAGATAATCGCTGCCGAACTCCGCAATGAAGTCTTTTCTGCCCTGGAGATTATCTCCCAGCAGCATATCGAACATGGCGGCTGTCTCCTCCACACCGGCAGCAGTCACCTGGATCAGGCGGCGTGTTTCCGGGTTCATGGTCGTCAGCGCCATCATATCCGCTTCGTTCTCACCAAGACCTTTCGACCGCTGGAGCGTATACCTCTCCCCTTCGATCTGCGCCAGGATCTCTGTCTTTTCCTTTTCTGTATAGGCGAAATACGTCCGCTTCTTGGTGGTGATCTCAAACAGCGGTGATTCCGCAATATAGACATAGCCCTTTTCAATGAGGGTAGGCGTCAGGCGGTAGAGCATCGTCAGAATCAGGGTACGGATCTGGAATCCGTCTACATCCGCATCGGTACAGATCACGATCTTATTCCAGCGCAGTCCGTCCAGATTAAAGGTAGCAAGGTCTTTGTTTGCCTTGGTATTGACCTCCACGCCGCAGCCCAGAAGCTTCATGATATCGGTGATAATATCGTTTTTAAAGATCTTATTATAATCCGCTTTCAGGCAGTTCAGAATCTTACCACGCACCGGAATGACCGCCTGGAACTCCGCATCCCGTGCCATTTTAACGGAACCCAGCGCAGAGTCACCCTCCACAATATACAGTTCCCGACGAGACAGATCCTTGCTGCGGCAATCCACAAATTTCGGGATCATATTGGTAACATCAATGGTGCCAGCAAGCTTCTTTTTCAGATTCAGTCGGGTTTTTTCCGCATTTTCCCGACTGCGCTTATTGATAAGCACCTGCGCTGTGATCTTTTCCGCTTCATCAGGATTCTCAATGAAGTAGATTTCCAGCTGATGCTTGAGAAAATCCGTCATAGCTTCGTAAATAAACTTATTGGTGATCGCCTTTTTGGTCTGGTTCTCATAGCTGGTCTGAGTGGAAAAACTAGAAGAAACCAGGATCAGGCTTGCTTCTACATCCTCAAATTTCAGCTTGGATTCATTTTTCAGATACTTGTTATTTTGCCGCAGGTAAGTATCGATCTGGGAAACAAACGCCTGCTTCACTGCCTTTTCCGGCGAGCCGCCGTGCTCCAGCCAGCTGGAATTATGATAATACTCAATCTTCTGGATCTGGTTGGAAAAGGTCAGTGCTACGCCCAGTTTTACTTTATAATCCGGCTTATCCGCACGGTCACGTCCTTCACGCTGACAGTTCCAATTTTGAATAGAAGTCAAAGTGTTCTCCCCAGCGATCTCCTGCACATAGTCGGCAATACCGTTCTCGTAGAGATACTGCCGTTCGGTAAATGTGCCGTCCGCTTCTTCCTTGCGGTAAATAAACAGCAGGTTAGGGTTCACCACTGCCTGCCGCCGCAGAGTATCGCAGTAATATTCATCGGAAATCTCGATCTCCGTAAATACATCCAGATCCGGCAGCCAACGTGTACGAGTGCCAGTCTGTTTCCTTTTCGTGGGCTTTTTCTCAAGGCCACCTACATTTTCGCCCTTTTCAAAGTGCAGATTATATTGATAACCGTCACGGATGATCTCTACATCCATATAGGCAGAGGCAAACTGAGTGGCGCAAAGTCCCAGGCCATTCAGTCCCAGAGAATAGGCGTAGTTGTCATCTCCGGCATCGTATTTGCCGCCGGCGTACAACTCACAATAAACCAATTCCCAGTTATAGCGATTTTCATTTTTGTTAAAATCCACAGGACAGCCCCGCCCAAAATCCTCGACTTCCACAGAATGGTCTCGATAACGGGTCACAATGATCTTACTTCCATACCCGGCACGTGCTTCATCAATGGAGTTAGAGATCACCTCAAAAATAGAGTGCGCACAGCCATCCGGACCGTCAGAGCCAAAAATAACACCCGGGCGTTTCCGCACCTTGTCCGGGCCTTTGAGCATGGTAATACTTTCGTTGTCATAGGTTGGTTTTTTTGCCATGTTTTCGTCCTTTCTCATGGAATGCACCTCCGTGCGGCATTCCGTCATTGCACAAACAAAAATATTATACCATCTCGGGCTGGAAAAATCAAGTGCCGGAGAAAAAGTTTGCTGGAAAAAGCAAGTGATGTTTGTTTCCCTGCATGGTGCGCCATTCGTTCTTTTTGTAAATGACTTTCGATTTTTAAGCAAACGCATGGTAATTTGTCATAGACTTTCAAAAAAACATTTGAAAATTAACTTGACAAAACAGGGCAGTTGTGCTATAATAAATAAGTCGGTTGACAGCCGTGACTACCTTGCGGGTGTAGTTCAATGGTAGAATTCCAGCCTTCCAAGCTGGTTACGTGGGTTCGATTCCCATCACCCGCTCCAACATGCGCCTTTAACTCAGCTGGATAGAGTAACTGCCTTCTAAGCAGTAAGCCACTGGTTCGAATCCAGTAAGGCGCGCCAAATCGTCCTGCTGAGGGACACCAATATGGTGGGTATAGCTTAGCCGGTTAAAGCGTCGGATTGTGGTCCCGAAGACCGAGAGTTCGAATCTCTCTATCCACCCCATATGTGAAAAAGCACTGTTTTGAAAGAACAGTGCTTTTTATTTTTTACATATATAAAAAGTGATGCGGGCGTTGTCCTCCTACAGCACGTCACACGTTTGTGACGGTTTGTAAGATACAGCGTCCGCATCGCACTGTTTCCACATCCTTATTGCAAATAAATAACAATCCCCTGCATTTTCGCCCCGACTTTACGCCAGATCTTTTTTGGCGAAAACCCGGCAAGAGATCTGATACATAACACCCCCCCAGATCAGCACAGCCGCTGGAACGCCTGCTAACAGTATTGCATACATTGCGGCAGAAAAACCATTCTCTTATTATAACACTCCACAATTTTATTGCGGTTAATTTTATGTCCGATTTTTACAATTTTCTTTGATATCAATTTCAGAAGAAGAATTACACTTAAAAAATCAAGTTGTTTATTTGAGATTGTTGACTATAAAGCTACTTTATGCTTTATAATATAACCACACGAGAGGAATAGCTGAAAAAAGATATCATTTTCCATTCAGACCGGTCAACAGAAAATGATATGATTTGCCGCTGTATCTCGTTAGTCCAAAAGCATTTCCGCAGTGCGGCAATGTGATTCTAATTCAAACGGTCAAGGACAAGGAGGAGTTTATTACGACAGCTTCACAGGCAATGGAAATATTGAGCAATCTGGAAGCTGCTGATAAGGTGACATATATCAGCAATTCGATCTTTATCTTTTTATGTGGCGTGTTGGTATTTAGCATGCAGGCAGGATTTGCGATGCTGGAAACCGGTATGACACGTTCCAAAAATACGTCAAACATCTGGCTGAAGAATCTAATGGATTTTTGTATAGGCGTTGCAGTTTATTTTCTATTTGGATTTGGTTTGCAGTACGGCAATGATTTTCACGGACTGTTCGGCACAACTGGATTTCTAAATCCGTTCAGTCGAGAGATGGGTATCTGGTCCAGTTGTGTAGATATGATGCTGAACCCGTATATTTATTTCTTCTTCCAGCTGGCATTCTGTGGCGCAACAGCAACAATTATTTCGGGTGCAGTTGCAGAACGGTTTAAGTTCAGTAGTTACCTGATCATTTCGATATGTATGACTGGTATTGCGTATCCGATTGCAAGCCATTGGATCTGGGGCGGCGGTTGGCTATCGCAGTTGGGCTTTGTAGACTTCGCCGGAACATTGGCAGTACATGGCATCGGTGGTATGGCTGCACTGGTATGTACCGCATTTGTTGGTCCGCGTATTAGCAAGTACAATAAGAATGGTTCCTCAAATGCCATCAAGGGACACAGCGAATCATTGTTTGGATTGGGTGCGATTTTCTTGTGGTTCGGCTGATATGGTTTCAATCCGGGCTCTGAGCTTGGGTTTGATGATGCAGCAGCATATGCGGCAATTACCTCTACCATTGCCGGTGGTGTCGGCGGTCTGGCAGGTTTGTTCTGTTCCTAGATTGTAGAGAAGAAACCCAATGTGGATGCTGCATATAATGGTATGTTGGCAGGTTTGGTTGCAATTTGTTCGACAGCAAACACACAGGCGCCGTGGTCAAGTGCGATTGTTGCAATTGTTGCAGCAGTAGTGATCTACTTTGCAGCACAGTCGGTAGACAAGAAGCTTCACATTGACGATGCATGTGGTGCAGGTTCCCTCCACTTTAGGCTTCAAGCAGTTCGGCGTACAGTTACTGGGTGAAGTTTGTGTATTTATTTTCGTAGTGGCTGTTATTTCTCTGGCGTGTGTTATCTTGAAGCATACGATTGGAATTCGAGTTTCAGATGAAGATCAGCTTTTGGGTATGGATATCAGTGAACATAATACCTATGCTTATGACTATCTGGAAGAAAATTATGAAGAAGCCACACATGAACATGAAAAAACTGTCGCTGTAAAGCCGGCAACAGTTTAATGTTTCATTTGACAATTCCAAAATCCATGATATAAGCAAAAGAAATTTCCCATCTGTGTCGAATTGATGCAGGTGGGAGGTTTCTTTTTTCGAAAGCAGGCAGAATTGATATTTCGCATTGCGAATAATCCAGTTTTACGCCAGATCCTTTTTGGCGAAAACCCGGCAAGAGATCTGATACATAACAAACTCCCAGATCAGCACAGCCACTGGAACGCCTACTAACAGTATCACATACACTGCGGCAGAAAAGCCATTCTCCGATGTTTTGCTCAAAGACGCAGACGAAAAAAAGCTTATCAAAGCAACACTGGCACCTACAGGCATAGCGAACAAAAGGGTCGCAATCAGTCGGGCACGCTCTGCTGTAAACTGAAACAGCAGGAGAACCGACAATCCGCCCAGAAATATAATTGCCCAGAAGCCAAGCCATGAAACCAAAAGAATCTCTTGCAGCATTGCCTCTGTCAGCTTCTGTATACACGCACTCGTGAGGAGCTTTGCCAGCAGCGGTACCCCAACGCCGAATATGGTCAGGCAACATTGCACAATAAATTTAGCCCCTACCAGTTCCTTTCGGGTCACCGGCATAGTCATACCGAAGCTGTTCCACTTCACCGCTTCGTCAAAGGTAAATGTTGTTATAATCTGCATACTGGCAACCAGTCCCCACATAATGACAAGAGACGCACCCATCCCCCCTAAGGCATCGACAAATCCAAAACAGATCAGCATAACCAACAGAAAGATTCCATTTTTCTTCAGATTATAAAAATCCTTTAACAGCAAGCCTTTCATGATACACGCTCCCCTTTCACATACAACACCATAATTTCATCTACTGTTGCCGCATCCACCACAGCGTCCCGATATTTCCGCTGTACAGCTGCCCGATCAGCAACCAGCACGTCATAGGCATAGTCCTTTTTCCGCCACGCCAAAATCTCCGACGGTTCCAGCGTTTCGAACAGTTCCTTTCCGCATCGCAGAATACCATACTGATAGATCAGTTCGTCCTTTGACTTGGAAAACAGTACCTTTCCCTCGTGGAGAAATGTCACATAATCTGCCACTTTTTCCAAATCACTGGTAATATGAGAAGATAAAAGAATAGCATGTTCTTCGTCCTGTACGAAATCCAGGAACAACTCCAATAGGTCATCCCGCACCACCGGATCCAATCCCCCGGTTGGCTCATCTAACAGCAACAGCTTCGGATGATGTGCAAATGCTATGGCGATGGAAAGCTTCATTTTCATGCCCCGGGACAAATCCTTGATCTTCTTTTTCGGCTCCAAAGCAAACTGTTGAAGCAATTCCTGATAATATGTATCATCCCATCGGGCATAAGATTTCCGGCAGATGTTCCCTGCCATTTCCACAGTCAGTTCTGGATAAAACGCAATATTGTCGAACACCACGCCGATATCCTCTTTCAGTGTTTTGCTATCCGTTGTAAGTGGTTCGCCGCAAAAGCGCACTTCCCCGGCATCCCGGTGGATAAGTCCTAGAATCGCCCGGATGGTAGTGCTTTTTCCTGCACCATTTTCTCCGATGAGTCCCATGATCGTACCCCCGGGAACGGAAAATGTTACATGGTCTAATGTAAATTTGTCGTAAGAACGAGTGAGTTCCTGTACTTCCAGCATCATTTTCATGTCATTCTTCCTCCTGATAAAACATGGTGAGCAGCTCCACCAGCTTGCTGAGCGAAATACCGCTGGTGCGTGCAATTTCTACTGCGGCAAGAAGGTGTTCCTCTGCTTGCCGCTGCTGCTCTTCCTGATAAAAGCTCTGATTCTGCGCTGCAACAAAACTGCCTCGTCCTACCGTGGTTTCAATAAAACCGTCCCGCTGCAACTCTTCATATGCACGCTGTACTGTAATCACGCTAACATGTAAAGACTTTGCCAGACTGCGCATGGATGGAATAGAATCGCCTGTTCGAAGCGTTCCGTTCATGATCTGCGCCTTGATCTGAGATGTGATCTGCTCATAAATAGGCTTGCTGGTATTGCTGCTGATGATGATTTCCACAAGGTACCTCCTTTCAATTTAAATTGTACTTATAGTACAAGTACATTATAGCATATACCAATACAATTGTCAAGGGGAATTTGAAAGTTTTTTCATCTTATATTTTCCACGATCCCATCTTGTCCAGCAACAATGCAAAATTGTGTTGCAATTTGGGTTGATCAATCAAAGAAGCTGCTGCATTTTTTGGTGGTGCAACAGTTCCATTGTGCGGTATTGCCATAGATTTTATGAACCAGGACATCCCTTCGGGCATATGATGCAATGAAAGGTGGTGAAGTATATGAAAGAGAAAAATACGAGTTGCGTTGAACTGAATATTTATGTGGAGTGTGACAAATGCTCTCACGGCGAATCTTGTGCCGCAGTTGAAACTACGGAGAATCACGAGGAAAACGAGACTTGTGTCAAGATCAACGTATTTGCTGAATGCGATAAGAAAAAGTGCAGATATGCATTATAAGCATCATATGATCATGATGTGATCGACTTTTCGTTGTGAAAAAGCCGTACAGCTTCAGGGAACCTGACTGTGCGGCTTTTCTGTTTCTTGCTGCTTTTTGCAGCTTCGTCAGGTTTGGCGCAAATTTTTTCACCCGCCCTTGACAAAACCGGTTGAAATATGCTATGATAAGGTTATAAAAAATGCGGAGAAGAGGAAGAGTAGTCGGATTCGTGTCGGTACAGAGAGACCCTGGCTGGTGAAAAGGGCGGCGGCATCCCGGTGAATACCCCTCAGAGCAGATCTCCTGAACTACTGTGCTTGCTGCACTGTATCATAGGGACATCCGGGCTGCGCCCGTTACAGCGTCTATGAGGTCGGCTTTTTCATAAAGCTGATAAATTGAGGTGGTACCACGGTGAATCGCATCGTCCTCTGGAACAAATTTCCGGGGACGATTTTTTGTTTCCCGGCAACGCACACAGAAAGAAGGAATTCATATGACAGTATTTGAAGAACTGAAACGCCGGGGCCTGATCGCACAGATGACCGACGAAAAAGAAATCGAAGAGCTGGTAAATGCCGGAAAGGCAACCTTTTACATCGGCTTCGATCCCACCGCAGACAGTCTCCATGTGGGACATTTTATGGCGTTGTGCCTTATGAAACGACTCCAGATGGCAGGTAATAAGCCGATCGTCCTGATCGGCGGCGGCACAGCAATGATCGGCGACCCTTCCGGCAAGACCGATATGCGCAAGATGATGACCAAGGAGACTATCCAACACAATGTGAACTGCTTCAAAAAACAGATGAGCCGGTTCATTGACTTCTCCGACAACAAGGCGATCATTGTCAACAACGGTGACTGGCTGCTGGATTTGAACTATGTGGATGTGCTCCGGGATGTGGGCGCTCATTTTAGTGTCAATCGAATGCTTTCTCACGAATGCTATAAGCAGCGCATGGAACGCGGTCTGACCTTCCTGGAATTCAACTATATGATCATGCAGAGCTATGATTTTTACAAGCTGTATCAGGATTATGGCTGCAATATGCAGTTCGGCGGCGATGATCAGTGGGCAAATATGCTGGGCGGCACAGAGCTGATCCGCCGGAAACTGGGAAAGGATGCCTATGCTATGACCATCACTCTGCTGCTCAATTCCGAGGGCAAGAAGATGGGTAAGACCGAAAAGGGTGCTGTATGGCTGGATCCGGAAAAAACCACGCCTTATGAGTTCTACCAGTACTGGCGGAACGTCTCCGATCAGGATGTCATCAAGTGCCTGAAGCTTCTCACCTTTGTTCCTATCGAACAGATCGAGGAAATAGAGCGTACCCTGGAGGGACAGCAGCTGAACCAGGCAAAGGAATTACTGGCATATGAACTGACGGAACTGGTACATGGTAAGGATGCGGCAGATCAGGCACAGGAAACGGCACGTGCTGTGTTCAGCGGCGCAGGTGCAGCGGAAAATATGCCCACCACGATTCTGAAACCGGAAGAACTGACTGACGGCGGCATTGGTATTTTGACACTTATGGTACGTGCCGGTCTGGCACCGTCCAACGGTGAGGCACGCCGGCTCGTACAGCAGGGTGGTGTTTCGGTAAATGACACCAAGATCACAGATCCCAAGTGCATCGTATACCCGGAGGCAGAAACCATTCTTCGCAAGGGGAAAAAGGTGTTCCATAAGATTGTTGTGGAAGCATAAATCATATGCCTCTCCAAAGGGGCTGTTGCAAGGACAATAAAATCCTGGTTAACGGGTCGATATGGGCATCGACCCCTACAAAACGTTACGCAATTCATGGCAATTTGTAGGGTGCGATGTCCACATCGCACCGCTTTCCTGTGAGATTTTGACTGTCAGCAGCAGTCCTTATTTGGTAAAAGCAAAGCGGTCGAACTATGGCATTTCTGCCAGGCTCGACCGTTTTTTCATAATATGGGACAAGACTTCGCTCACGCACGTGGCGATATTTTTTCAAAATAATTGAGATACTGTAGAGGAAAACTTTATTCACCTGCAATTTTTTAGATATTATTCAATGGGCGAACGCAGTTCGCCCCTACATTGCGTTTTGTCCATTTTGTAGGGATACGATAAGACAATAGAGAGAAAAATACATTGCGTGGTTTATCCCAACTCTTCCGCAAGGAATTCCTCAAAAGTCATGGTATTTCCGACAGACTGCATTGCGTAATATTTCAGCGTCAGATAGGCGTCGTTTGCAGTGACATCACCGCTTTTGTCCACATCGGCTGCATCCTTGGATACATTTTCCGGCGGTTCAGCACCTACGGATACTTTTGCATAATACATCAGCATCCAGTAGGCATCATTGGCGTCGATACTGCCGTTGTCATCTGCATCTCCCAGGGTGTAGGGTTTCCAGAACAACTGAATGCCACGAGTTACAGTGAGATCGCCGCTTTCTGAGACAACAGCGTCAGCGTCAGTTGCCTGGGATGGAGCGTCCAAGGTTTCTGAAAATGTGACATCATAGTTGTACCGAGTAATGCCTTTCACAGTGGTCTCAGTGGGGGCATCAGCGATCAGAAGCCCGTCTTCGCTGTAGATAGAACCTTCTGTGTCCGGTGCGCTGATCTCTACGGTGTAGGCAGAACTGTAAACGGATGTCAGCAAGGGAGAAGAATAAGTTGTCTCAAACTGAGACGGATCTAAGGGACACTCAGAATGATTTAAGAGAAACACATATTCTGTGACAGACTGACCCTCTTCTGGTGCCAGGTCTGTATCATAATAGGTCAGGGGTGCTTCGGCAGACTGTAAAGTAATGGTTACATGGATGGGATTATCATGGACTGTGACAGCGATTTGCCCTGTGATCTGGCTATCTGGCAGGGGTTTCAGAGAAACGTTTCCATTATCATCCTTTACTTCATAGTATAGAGCTTCGCTTTTAGGTAATATAATAGAATTCACTGTAGCAGTTTCCTCCGCAGAAACTGTCCAGGGTGTCAGCATAGCCGTTCCGCAGAGCAGCCCGGCGCTGCAAATTGCCAGCAATTTTTGAAGCATAGTGTTTCCTTCTTTCTCTTAATATGGCATGGTGAATTGCCCGACACGCCAAACGCCCCGTTCCATTACCAGTGTGAAGACATCTTCTTGGGTGGTCTGTTCTGTTTCGTCCGGAAACTGGTAAGTGGATACGACGGTGAATGTCAAAGTGTCCGCAGTGCTGCTTGTCAGGGCAATGACCTTAGAATCCAAGTAACTGATATCTGCGCCTCGGTCGCCGCAGAGACGGTAGAGCTTGTCATCTACTACCCGGAACTGCTCGTCCAGATCGCTCTCATGACCGGTCTGCGCAAAAACAGAATAGTATTCTGCGGTAGCTTCTTCCAGTGTGTCACAGCTTGTAACACGCTGCCAGCTATCGTCAATGACATCAGAAGTATCATAGGTGAAGCCGTCACTAGAGCAGAGATATGTATAATATGTGGCAGCAGCGGTGGTATAGATCTGCTGTGCCTCTTCGCACCACTCCTCAGCAGTCAGACCGGTGTCTCCGATGAGGGGGTTATCATCACTCTGTTCGCTGTCAGAGGAAACGGTACTATCTTCAAAGGAAGGCGTGTCTGTTTCCAAGATAGTGCCTTCTTCTGTGCCGCTGTTTTCTTCGTCGGTATCATTCTCGTTAACTGCGGCATCAACTTCCGCAATAGAGGATACGTCGGTAGTTTCTGTAACTTCAACTTCCATGTTAATGGACATTTGTTCGGCGTCTGAACCTGAAATATCTGTACAACCAGAGAGCGTTGTCGTCAGGACAAACGCAGCAAAGCAGGCTGCGATCAATGAATGTCTTTTACTCATAGTAGTATCTCCTTTCGCAAGGCAGTGGAATCAAAGAACTTATTCTGCAGTTTCGGGAAGGCGTTTGCCAGATGCCTTAACTTCTTCATTATAGCATATGCGCCTGCAAAAGACAATACTTTTTTCACATTTTTAGATGCCTAAATTTTTTGAATGTATCTAGCGAATTTAGTCGGGTACTTTTTTAATATAAGATATCTTCTGGAATACTGAGTCTTTAGTTTAGATCACACATTCCTTTTTTTTGATTTCATTGTTTATATTTTCCTTTTTTCGGTTTTTATGAATTCGAAGAAAAATAGTTGACAAGCTCTTTTCTTTGTGCTATAATAATACATGTTGAATCGCTCATTTCCAATTTCAAAAAATGAAAATGCTGTTATAGCTCAGTTGGTAGAGCACTTCCTTGGTAAGGAAGAGGTCACCAGTTCGAATCTGGTTAACAGCTCCAATGAAAAGCACGCAATTTCGGTACTATATCGAGGTTGCGTGTTTCTTTTTATCTTCTGAAAAATGCTGTTGAGGTTAGTCCACAATGCATTGCATTGATTGACCGCTTAGAGCAGGAAAAGCGGCTACAGCGGCGTGCGTTAGGCACATACTGGCACGATGGCGGCTGGCTGTTTACCCAGTGGAACGGGGAAATGATGAACCCTTGCACGCCTACAAAGCAATTTTCAAAGTTTCTGAAACGCCACGGATTTGAACACCGGAAATCCCACGCTTTACGGCATACATCGGCAACACTGTTATTATACGGCGGTGTCAGCTTGAAGCAGGTACAAGGACGGCTTGGGCATGGAGATATTGAAACCACGAATAAATACTTGCATTGTCTGGCAGAGGCAGACGAAGAAGCAGCTTGTGTATTGCAGGATAAGCTTTCTTGTAAAAAGAAAACAAGCCGATTCATCAAACACGCATAAAAAACCGTCACCGGATATATTCCAGTGGCGGTTTCTTGCTGTATTCTATTGTCTTTTGCATGGTGTTTTTGATGGCTTAGTGCCCTAATAGTAACCGCCACGGTACGTACTTCATAATCTTTCGGCGGCTTCTTGTCATGTGAAGATATCCACTTTCGGGGCTGTGATTCGTGGCAGGGTCACTCTATCGGTGTCTGTGGGGTTCTGTGTGATAAGTCCTTGTTTCATGGCGTGCTTGACTACAGCGCATAGAATGGCATATATCCGCTTCACAGTAGACGGGGATATCTTCGAGCCGTCCGGCTTTTCCAATGCAGCAAGTTGATTTACCCACGCCTGCACGTGCACCGGTTTCAATTCTGCTAAGGACACGCTGAACAAAAGCGATAATTGAAAAACCGCACCAATCATTATGACTACGAGTATAAAACAGCAATATTTTGGCTA
>NZ_DXUU01000023.1 GCF_019417665.1 Ruminococcus sp. | reverse complement strand
TCCGGGTTCGGACTTTCACCGAACTATTTTATCTGCACCGAACTGGCGCACCCTCCTGTTGTTATCATAGCATATCCCTTCTGGGTTTGCAACAGAAGTGCGATAGTCGGTCGATTTCGGTGAATAGGTGGTATTTGTTTACTTGATGAAAACACAGCATTTCTCCCAAAAAAGAAAAATTTCTGCAAATTCTATTGCAATTCTGCGTAAACCCTGCTATAATAGAACTGTATGCTGCAGTGAATGCTGCAACCGAAAGAAAATTCTGTAATTTGGAAAAGTGAGGAATTCTTATGCCTGCAAATATTGTAGTCGGTTCACAATGGGGAGACGAAGGAAAAGGAAAGATCATTGACATTATGGCATCCAGAGCAGATGTGGTCGTTCGTGCCACAGGCGGTAACAATGCCGGTCATACGGTGGTCAACAACGGTGAGGTCTACAAGCTCCACCTGATCCCCTCCGGTATTCTGTACCCGGATACTCTGTGCCTTATTGGCGCTGGTGTTGTCCTGGATCCCAAGGATTTCATATCAGAGCTGGATGGTCTGGAAAGCCGTGGTATTTCCACTGCAAATCTGAAAATCGACCCCCGTGCCCATGTGGTAATGCCGTGGCATATTGCACTGGATGGTCTGTCAGAGCAGTTCCGGGGCAATTCGGATATCGGTACCACAAAGCGTGGTATTGGCCCTACTTATATGGACAAGTATGAGCGTTGCGGTCTGCGTGTGTATGATCTGGTACATCCGGAAATTTTTGCGGAAAAGGCACGTACTACCGGTATGCTGAAAAATAAGATCATCACTGCCGTTTATGGCGGCGAGGCATTTGACCTGGACGCTGTCATTGCAGAATATATTGAGTACGGCAAGCGCCTGGCACCCTATGTGGATGACGTTTCTGTGCTGACCTATGAGGCAAACAAGGCAGGCAAGACCATCATGTTCGAGGGTGCACAGGCAACCCTGCTGGATATCGACTTCGGTACCTATCCCTATGTTACCTCTTCTCACCCGATTTCTGCTGGTGCCTGCATCGGAGCTGGCGTTGGTCCGAAAATCATCACCAACATCATCGGCGTTGCAAAGGCATATACCACCCGTGTGGGCAAGGGACCGTTCCCCACTGAGCTGGAGGACGAGACCGGCGAACTGATCCGCAACAAGGGCGGTGAATTCGGTACAACGACCGGCCGTCCGAGACGTACCGGTTGGTTTGATGCTGTGATTGTTCGTCATTCTGTCCGCACCAATGGTCTGGACGGTCTGGCAATCAACAAACTGGATACCCTCAGCGGTATCGGTACGCTGAAAATGTGCGTTGGTTATGAAAAGCCCGATGGCACTGTGCTGAAGGATTTCCCGGCAGCACTGGAATCCCTGGCAGACTGCAAGCCGATTTATGAGGAATTTGAGGGCTTTGATGAGGATATTTCCGGCTGCAAGAGCTTCGACGAACTGCCGGAAGCCTGCAAAAAGTATATTGCACGTCTGGAAGAAGTCTGTGAGTGTAAGGTAGTTATGGTGGGCAATGGTCCGGATCGCAGCCAGATCCTGGAACGGTAAATAAAACGGATCTGTTTTATAAACAGAAATAAAATGGCGTACAACTCCGAATTTTAGAGTGTACGCCGTTTTTGACAAATTTTATAAATTATGCTATACTATACTTGCTGCCAACTCCAAGCCGAACTCGGGGAGGAGGTGAATCCGAAGTGGAGATTTTAACGACTTTTCTTGTCTCCGTTGCGGCATGTATAGTTTCATACTACATCTGCAAGTGGTTGGACGGCGGCAAAAAGTAAATCTTAGGCAGCCAACCCAAACATAACAAAACGACACCCACCGAAGAAGCAGTTCGGTGGGTGTCACTTTTTTGTGAACCGTTGTGGAGATTCATTAACTTTTACTATTATGATTATACCACAACAATAAGCATTTGTCAAGTGCGCAAAAATCATTTTGCAAAATAGTCCGACTTTGCTTATTTGGGTTAATGCCTTAAAACAGAGTGTGTATCAGAATCACACGATTATTCGCAGGAAAACGGTTTCCGCACCACACTTCCCGCCGGAAACGTCTTTTCACAGGCAATGGAACAATCCATCATGGCATGATTTGCCGTTTCAATGACTTCACCGTTACCGTTCTCCAAACTCTCTGCGGCCACTGTCACAGGCGGCTGCCCTGGCGCAAGAATTTCCAGGGTATCCCCGGCAAAGAAGCGATTCCGCTGGGTCAAATACAGCCGCCCGTCACGCCATTTTTGCACCACAGCTACCACATCGCAGTTACGCACATAGCTGCTGCTTTCATAGCGCTGACTGGCATTTTCTCTGCCGTAGAAAAATCCCGTGCAGTATTCCCGATGGCTGACTTGTACCACTTCATCCAATGCCCATTGCGGCGCAGGCTGTCCGGACAAGACTGCATCCAGTGCCGCACGATAGGCATTCGTCACAATTGCCACGTAATATGCCGATTTGTTGCGCCCTTCGATTTTCAGGCTGTCCACGCCGGCGTCCAGCAGATCCTGCAAATGGTCGATCATGCACAAGTCCTTGGCATTGAAAATATAGGTGCCCTCGTCTGTCTCCTCTACAGGGAAATACTGTCCCGGCCGGGTGGACTCCATGAGATGATAGTTCCAGCGGCAGGGCTGGGCGCATGCACCACGGTTGGCGTCCCGCCCTGTGAGATATGCCGACAGGAGACAGCGCCCGGAAAAGGACATACACATCGCACCGTGGACAAAGACCTCCAGTTCCATATCTGCCGGAATTTTCGCCCGGATCTCAGCAATTTCCTCCAGAGACAGCTCCCGTGCCAGTACTGCACGCTTGACGCCCATATCGTATAATGCCTGGCAGGATGCGTAATTTACAATGCCGGTCTGGGTGGACATGTGAATCTCCATGTCTGGTGCAAGTTTGCGTGCCGTTGCCAGAAGTCCCAGATCTGCCAGAATCAGCGCATCTGCTCCGGCATCTGCTGCCTCCTGCAAAAACTGTGGAAAGGTGGGGATCTCCTCATTCCGGGGCAGAGTATTGCAGGTCAGATAGACCTTTTTACCATATCGGTGCGCCAGCGCCACAGCCTCCTGGAGCTGTTCTGCACTGTGGAAATTGCTTGCCGCCGCACGCATACTGAAACTTTCCCGTCCCAGATAGATTGCGTCTGCACCATAATCCAGCGCTGCTTGTAATCGTTCCAAGTCGCCTGCCGGTGCCAGAAGTTCCGGCTTATTCCTCAGTGTCGCCATCTCCAGCGTCCTCCGTTTCCGCTGCGGCTTCTTCTGCCGCTTTCTGCTGTTCCTTTACCTTTTTCTGGTTTGCGTCATGCTCTTCCAGTGTCTCTGCAAAGAATGTTTCCTTGGTGTTGATATTGGAGTAGAAATAATAATAGTTGGTGTTTGCTGGATAAAGTGCAGCATAAATGGCATCACTGCCCGGATTGCAGATAGGACCTGCCGGCAGACCCGTGCAGGTGTAGGTGTCATAGGAATCATACATTGCCTGATTGTAGGATTGGCTGTGAGGCTTGATAACTTCTTCTACGTATTTTGTGGTAGGGTCAGACTGCAGCAGCGGATATTCTGAAGCATTGTTCAGGCGATTCCAGAATACAGATGAAATGGTCGCCATCTGTTCTGTGTTGCCTGCCTCTGCCTGGATCATGGATGCCAAAATAATGGTTTCATCCAGGGTCATGTCCAGGGCTTCCATGCGGTCGTAGTATTCCGGCAGGATCTTGCTGTTGAAATTGCTCAGAATTTTCTGACACACCAGCTCAACATTCATTTCCTGATAGAATGTATAAGTATCCGGGAAGAGATAGCCTTCCATGTGATAGAATTTCTCGTCCTGGAAGCTGGGGAGATATTCTTCATAGGCAAAGCCGAACTTGGCATCATTGTTGAAATAGTCCAGAAATTCCTCGGAATCGCAGACATTATTTTCTTCCAGCAGATCTGCTGCATCTACCAGCCGGATTCCCTCGGGGAATGTAATGCTGACAGAAAGGGCGTTGTCCAGAGGGTCACTGACTAGTTCGCTCAGAATGGTTTCATATGCCATATCCGGCCGCAATTCGTGGTCGCCGGGTTTGATATCTTTGTCTTTGTCGCTCATGCCGGCGATCAAGACAAAGAAACTCGGCTTTGAGATAATACCGTTTCCCTCCAGCGTTTCTGCGATTTCATCCATGGATGCCCCTTGGGGAATCGTGACAATTTTGGTGGAACTGTCGCTGTTGATGCCCAGTAGATCCTGACCATAGACGATCAGGAGACTGGACAGCAGCACAGAAACGGCAATAATGACAATGATCATGATCAAAGCACTGATGCCACGGTGCTTTTTCCGTTTTTTCCGGGGACGTGCCTCCGGGGTGTTATTATGTATCGGTTCCGGGCGGAAGGGTTGACTTTCGCCTTCCAGATCGTCACACAGAGGATCGCTGACGGAATAGGGGCGGGATTGGGGCGTCGTCTCCCAGCTGTTTTCCGAAAAAGTATTCTCTTTCTGTACCGGACGGGATGCCGTAGAAACAGGTTCCGGATCGTAGGCAAGGGATGGTGCAGAGGACTGCTCCGAATCCAGCACCTGGGGTTGTTCCGGCGCAGAAAAAGCGTGGGAAACAGATGCTTTCTGTTCTGGCTTCGGCTGGCGTTCCGGTACAGCCTGGGGCGGTTCTTCTCTGGGCGTTTCGGCGGGCATTTTCTGAGACGCCGTTTCCCGTAATATTTCATCGAGCAGTTTGTCTCGGTTGTAGTCTTTGTTATCCATTCCATACCTCCAACGGATATTCGGTGGCGATGCCGTCCAGACGCTGGTCTGTCGGTTCCATGGGGACTTCATCTGTTATAAATATTGAAGCAGCGTAGCCGATCTTCAGCAAAAAGGGGTATTTCTCCAGAAAGCGGTCATAATATCCTGCGCCATATCCCAGCCGTCCGCCCATGCGGTCGAAGGCAAGTCCCGGCACAAGGCAAAGGGGATGTGCCGCCTCATCCGGTGTCACTACAGGCAGATCTTCCAGCGGTTCGAATACGCCGTATGTACCAGGACTCAGCTGTACTGTGATGTCTTTGTCTGGATACAGCCTGTGAAACTGCATGGTTTTGTCCGGGAGACAGCGTGGTACTGCCACGCATTTGCCGTCCGCCAGTGCTTGTCGCAGGATTGCCATGGTGTTTGGTTCTTGTGGCAGGGACACAAAGCAGAATAGCTGTTCACATGCGCTATAAAGCGTACTGGATAGAAACTGCTGTGTCATCTGCTGATCCAGCGCCTGTTTTTCCAAAGACGGCAAATTTCGGCGCTTTTGGCGCATGTTCTGTCGCAGCTGCTTTTTGGCAGCGATCTGGTCAGTCACAGAGAATGGACGCCCGGATCTGTGCCTGCGTCTCCTTGCCCAGCATTGCGCCCACCAGGGTCAGACCAAAGTCCACTGCCACGCCAGCGCCTCTTGCAGTAATGATCTTGCCATCAGTTACCACGCCGGATGTGCTGATCTCTGCGCCGGTCAGTTCCTTTTCAAATCCCGTATAGCAAACGGCAGTTTTTCCCTGGAGCAGCCCCTTGTGTCCCAGAATAGACGGCGCAGCACAGATAGCACTGATCCAGCGGTCATTTGCGGCGCAGTAGTCGATGGCTGCCTGTACCACAGGGGATGCTTCTTCGTTCAGAGTGCCCGGCATACCGCCTGGCAGCACGATCATTTCCATTGTGGCATCTATGGGCAGTTGGTCGGCAGTAATATCTGCTGTTACGGAAATGCCGTGGGAACCGGTGACGATCTTCCCAGTAACGCCTACTGTAGTCACATCCAACTTAGCACGGCGGAGCATATCCACTGGTGCCAGGGCTTCTACTTCTTCAAATCCTTCTGCTAAAAATACATAAATCATGGGAATAATCCTTTCTTTTTATCATTGTAGGGACACGGGCGGATGATATCCGCCCCCTACAAATATGACCTTGATTTAAAACAATTGTTCCGGCGTATCGCATACTGCTGTCCACTTTTCCAGCAGAATTGCCGGATAATAGGAAAGCTTGGACTTCCGCAGTCCTGGTACGCCCAGATCTTCTTCCCGGTTCAGATAGGTATACCCTTTGGCAAAATGGGCAGCAAACTGCTGCGCCATAGCCGGATATGCCCCGTGATAGCGTGTGTCTGCCTTTTCGATATGCACGCCGAATACGTTGCTGCAAATGGGTTCACCGATGGAAAAGGCAACAAGTTCGCCGTCTACACGGAGCACGCCGCCACAAAGTTCTAACTTTGCAAAATGCTCGAAAAAGGTGTGGATGGCGTACTGTTCTATGACGCTGGAGGTGTCTGTATAGCCGTCTTTTGCGTTATAGCTATGGGCGGCAAAGGCAATGCACTCGTCAAAATCCGCCAGCGTCATTTCCGAAAAAACAGCGCCGTATTTGGAAAACTGGCTGATATGGTTGCGCTTTTTATGATATTTTTTCCCGGACAGCGCTGTGAATTCCTCTGTCAGGTAGAGGTAGTCGGCACTGTCCCGGTCGTTGTGCAAAGAAAACATGCCGGGAAATGCCTGTTCCAGAACAGGCATCGTCCGGTCTGTCAGTCCGGTAATAATCAGGGGCTGATTTGCGGCAGCAGCATATTCTGCCATTGCCCCGATAACACGGCGGTAGTCACCTGTTCCCGAAGGAAAGGAAAAATGAGGTGCGCCGTCCTCTGTGGCAAAGGCACAGATGAGATAAAAGTCCTCAAACCGGGCGATTCTGGAATCCGCAGCACGATGCCATGCCAGATTGTTGGCGAAGCTGTATTCACAGCCCATAAAGTCTGACTGTTTCAGTGCTTTCTGGATCCAAGACCGGTCGGCAAGGGTAATCTCCCGAAAACTCAGCATCCGAGTTCCTCCTGTATTTGCCGGAACAATTCGTCCCGGATCTCCGTAATCGAACGCAGGGAAGTGCCATCAGCGCATTCGATCCGATGCCAGCCCAGCCGTTCTCCGGCATAGCGTGCCGCTCGATCGCACTGTTCCAGATATTGCAGATCTGCCTCATGGATATCCTTTTTGGCAGCGTCACCCTCATAGCGTTTGGAGAGCAGCTGCTGGGATAATTCCAGAGGCATGGACAAAAATAGTACCAGATCCGGCTTTGGCAGTCCCAGCTTGTTGTATTCATAATCCTCCAGCCACGCCAGATAATCGTCCCATTGTTCTGTAGGCAGCTTGCTCATCTGATGGATGGCGTTAGAGGTAGTGTAGCGGCTGGCGAGGATCCACTCGCCGGCGCAGTAATTTTTTTCCCAGTCCAGCTTGTAGTTGGCGTAGCGGTCTACGGCGTAAAAGCTGGATGCTGCATAGGCATTGACACCGCCGGGGGTGTCGGAAAATTCTCCATGGAGATACATTTTCACCAGCGTTGCCGAGGGCTTGTCATACATGGGAAAGCTGATGGGCTTCACGGTTTTGCCGTGTTCCCGGAGCAACTGCTGCAATGCTTCAAACTGGGTGGACTTTCCGCAGCCGTCCAGCCCGTCCAGTACAATGATCTTTCCCTCAGCCATTGTGGATCACCTCAAATTTCTCCCGGACTTCCTTTGCCTTACCGCAGCTCATTTTCCCCTCCGTACAGCTGCCGCAGCAGCAGGAGGGACCGGCTGTCCGGAACAGGGAGGGTGCGACTTTGCAGCAGAGCCGGAGCATTTCTGTAGCAACGGCACGGATCTCCCACTGTGCCCGGTTGCAGCAGCGCAGCCGGAAGAAGTTCCGCAGACTGCGGACATTCATGGTCAGTACCATCTTGGTCTCACAGGCATTGGGGAGCACATAGCGCGCATCCTCAATGGCTTTCTTTTCCGCCTTGGAACGGGCTGCTTTTTCCGTCAGTCCCTGCGCCAGGAATTCCGGCACATATTTTGCAGCAAGTGCATCTGCCAGACGGTTGTATGCGTCGATGGACTGCTGCATTGCCGCCTGGTATTCTGCCTTCAGCGCAGGGTCTGCTTCAATTGCCGGAGGTGTGATATAGACAAACTGATCCTGCCGCACATAGCGTTGGCTCTGTACGGAATAGGAGGCAATGCGGTGGCGTGTCACCTGTGCCAGAAACGACCGGGATACGCCCTCAATGCCGAAGGTAAAGGTCACATGTTCCACGGGACTTTCATGCCCGAAGCCGTCCAGCATTTCCACAAATTGTTCCGCACGTTCCAGGGAAATGGCATCCCGCAGTTCTTCTACTCCCGTATCCGAATAGCACAGCCGTGCCGCCGCTGCAACTGTCTGTTCCGGCTGAGGCGTATGTGCCAGCAAAACCACTTTCATCGAATCACTCTCCTTTATATATACCCTTTTATTATAGCATTATTCCGTGGATAAGTCAACCGGGTGAGAACAAAACAAAAACATTCCCTGTAGAGAAAATCACGCTTTCGCCGTGAAATGTAATTCATGGAATCGTTTTCGTGGACACGACACGCCATATCACTACAGAAAGTGTAGCGGTATATCAAAACGGGCGGCTAAGGCGTAGTACCAATAAAGAAATAAAGCCCGAAAGCGGTTGATGAGAACTGCTTTCGGGCTTTATGATTCGTTTACTCGCATAAATCAGAATTTTCGCCTTCAATTAACACGGATACGTTTCTTTCAGATACTCAGCCAGCATTTCAGGGATATACTGGTAATGATGTGAGTCATATAATTTGTAAGTCAGGTCTGCACCATGAGCTTCAAGTCGTTCTTTCAGCTTCGCAGTACCTTCAAGTGTCGTATCGTGTCCCTTATAGCTATCAGCATAGTCGGGATCCTCCTGTGAGCCTGCACAGAGGAACACACTTTTACTGAGCTTTTCGTTTCGGTCAAAATAACCATAATCATTCAAAACATCATCCGAACTGATATTCTCATGATCATTGTAATTATAAAGTCCCCACAGTGCAGGACTGCCGATGATGTAATGGCCAAACGGCTGATTATCGAACTTATCCGAATTGAACAGTGCATAATGGGTAAACACGCCGCCGTCAGAATGACCATAGAGCGTTGAATTTGCGCAGTCAATATTGTAATTCTCAGTAAGATAGGGCATAAGATTGTCCGTAACAAAATTCAGAAGCTTATCACGATTTATTACAAGATCAAAATAACGAGTATTTCCGTCATCGTATGGAGTGTTGTAGCTGTACCACATACTTACAAGGATAACAGGTGAAGCTTCACCGTTCTCCATAAGCTTTCTCAACTCAGGACAATTACCGAAGCGCCAGATGCCGTCAGTCAGGAAGAATACGGGATAAGTCTTGCTCTTGTCATAATCGGGAGGCAGCGTCACATGCACAGTGAATTCCGTGTCCATTTCTTCGTCGTAAATGCTGATCTCGTCAATGGAATCCTGAATGGCCTCCACTGCCTCACGTTCATATTCCCATTCACTTCTGTAATCCTCATACCCCAAATACAGCGAGGAATCCTGCGGATCGACTGTGCCTTCAGGTAAAATCTCATAATCGCCTGTTTTCAAAGCTTCATTGGCAACCTGCACATAAAGGACATCTTGTTCAATCTTCTCATCAGAATACCCGAATTTGGCATCCTCCTTTCTGATCCAGTCAAGATACGCCTCGAATGTTTCAAATGACAGTTGCTCCATTTTGGACTCACCGTTCTCATCCATTGTAGAGGTGGCGAATACAATCAGCCCACCATCATAATCAGGATCAGAGTACGGAATAACATACGTCATGAGATAACCATCAACAAGAATGTAAGGATTAATGGGAATAGCGTTCTCACCTTTTTCCTCGGAGATCCTGATTTCCTCCATAGCCGTTTCGTATTCTTCATCGGTTATCAGGTTCTGGTTATGATTGTTTTCGACATTCTCTCGCCACTCTTCAATACTTAGTGTACAAAACTCCACACTTACCTTATGCTCTGTCTGCTCAGTGCTTGTTGTTTCTTTTGGTTCAATCAACAGCGTGAGTTCATGCTTGTCTACTCTTTGACGCTCGTCTTCTGTCATTTTGTTGGTAAGCTTTGTGGGAGATACTGTCTGCGATTGCTCCTGTATTTGCTCAACAGAAGAAGAACTTTCCGTGCGCTCTGTGCTTTGATTGCAGGCGGTGATTGGTAATGTCATTGCAAGCAATAAAAAGAATGTGACTATTTTTTTCATTATCATTATACCTTTCTGCTTTAAATTCCGATTTATCTTAGTAATCATTACATCACAAAACAATCTCTTTGTCAATAATAATGCTATGATTAAACTTCGTTATGAGTGCAACCCTAATAGCCGCCCCTACACGTAAATTTTTTATTCATCATCCGGTGTCTTTTCTTCCGGATTTCCATCATAGTCCATTTTACGCACATGATACTGCACATCTTCCAGAAGTCTCCGGTTTGCTGAGATAGTATCCCCCAGAAGTCCCAGGGTAATGGTCTGGAACCCGATCATAAGCAATACTGATGCCAGAATGAGCGACTGGATATGACCGCTGCCGGTTCCCATAAAGAAATACACCAGAAACCGGATGCCAACGGCCAATCCCAGCACAAACAATATCGCACCGATGGTGCAGAAAAATTGCAGAGGACGATACATTGCTACAGAACGGATAATGACCGAAGCGGAACGCTTCATATACCGCCACATGCTGGAGAACAGCCGGGACGGGCGTGTTTCCGGGTTCGTGCGGATGGGTACAGACGCCACTGCCATTTTGCTCTGTCCCGCCTGAATGATGGTTTCCAGCGTGTAAGTATATTCGTTGACCACGTTCATACGCATGGCAGTCTCTCGGGAGTAGGCACGGAAGCCGCTGGGGGCATCGGGCACTTCGGTATGAGACGCCACACGCACTACCCAGCTGCCCAGGTGCTGGAACTTTTTCTTCTTCCAGGAAAAATGCTCTGTCTCATCAATGGGTCGCTCGCCAATGACCATATCGGCTTTTTTCTCCAGAATGGGACGCACCAGCTTTTCGATATCCTCACCGCAATACTGGTTGTCCGCATCAGTGTTCACAATAATATCTGCACCCAGCCGCAGGCAGGCATCCAGACCAGCCATAAAGCCCCGTGCCAGGCCCTTGTTCCGGCGGAAAGAGACGATGTGATGGAATCCCAGTTCCCGGGCTTTCTGCACCGTCTTGTCCTTACTGCCGTCGTTGATGATCAGGTATTCGATGGTATCAACGCCGTCAATGTGTTTGGGCAGGTCATTGTATGCCAGTTCCAGTGTTTCTTCCTCGTTATAGCAGGGAATTTGAATGATCAGCTTCATAATTACACAATTCCTTTCCTTTGCAGTTATGCCATGGGTGTAAATACCAGGGATTCCAACGGAAAGCCCAGTTCACGGGCATCTCCGGCGGCAACCCGTTCTGCTTTCCACAGATCACATTGCAGTGTGACAATATTCTGCCCATCCTGCACCAGTTCCGCCGGAATGCCCAGAGAGAGAGAACTGCCGTTGTTGCTTTCGTCCACTGTTACTGTGCCTGCCGTTTCTCCGTTGATCTGGACTGTCACGGAATAGGACTCCAGTTCCAGCGCCTCCAAGGGCATCAGACAGCCCATGGTGATGGTCAGCGTATAATCCTCTGAGGACAGCTGACAGCGCACTGCGGCATCCTCTGTATTCGACCAGCAGAAGTCCTGTTCCAGAGTGCCAAAACCCCGGTATTCCTCTGCGGCACATTCTTCCGCTGGATATTCCAGCCGTTCCGACAAATAGCGATACATGGTCACCGTATTCTCTGTGATCTGATATTCCAGGGGCAAGGGAGAAATACGTCCTCTGCCGCTGACATTGTCGTCATTATACTGGGTTACATCGTTGGAATACACCAGCTGAAACTGGTCGTCAAAGGCTTCTGTCCATTCTCCCTTGCCGATATAATATACCATATCGTAGGTCTGGGACAGTTCCTCTGCCTGTGACGCCAGATCATCCCCCAGCACAGGATACGCCGCCGCACCGGTCATGGCACGCAGCGGCAGGTACAGCGTCCACATGGCATCGCTGTCTACAATAACGCAGTCCTCCGAGGTGATCTGCGCCGCAGTTTCCTCCAGCACATCCCACTCCAGACGAGTATCGTCCTTCATGACCGCAAGAAACCGGTCATATGGCGCTACTGCCACAAGACCTGCCGCCATAACCGGCAATGTTACCCGGGCACGAAGTCGGTCAATGGTCATCGCACCAAACAGCGCCGCCACCGGGATAAACGGTGCCAGATACCGTCCATAGTAGTAGAAATACTGCACCTCAAACCGCAGGAATGCCGCATAGAACAGCACACAATAGAATGCCGTCACAAGCACCACGAGCCGCTGAGGGGATTCCAGATAAAACCGAGGACGCAGTACGCCTAACATCCACGCCACTGCCAGCAGGAAGAAACCGGTATTGCACACATACCCCCAAAACGCCGTCCCTCGGAATATCGCCAAAGGGCTTTCTGCCATGAAGCATCGCACCAAAATAAACAGCACCAGCGGAATCAAAAGCGCCTCTACCAGGAGAAATCCGATTTTCGTACTGCGGAAGCGTTCCAGATAGCTTTCTGGTGACAGATGGGCACATTTCCGGTGTACGAACTGCCGGACTGCCCAGATATAGATACCGCAGAACACCAGTGCCACTGCGCATACCAGCGGTACAAACCAGGGCAGTTCCTTCTGGGTAATGCCAAGCCCGAAAATGGGGCTATAGTTATTCATAGTGTAGAACGGTTGGACGTGGCGCATGGCGAAAAAACTCACCAGATATCCCAGCACCGTCACCGGCATGAGCACAGCGAAGCACTTGCGGCGTGTGAACCAGTACATACCGCCATAGAGCACCACGAACATGGGGATCATGGTGTAAATGGACACATGGAAACAGCCGAACACTGCCACCGGGAGAATAGACATCCACTGCCGTTCCGGGTGCTCCTGATCCGTGAGAAAGTAGAGGAACAGCACCATGAGCACGCCGAGAAATCCCTCTGTCAGGGCAGATTTTGCCACCCAGACAACGATAGGCGAAGCCGCTGTAACTGCACATGCCAGCAGACTGGTACAGGAGCGCAGCTTCAGATTCCGGCAGGTGAAGAACACCAGGAAAATGGTACAGAAATAGAACAGCGTCTGTACGCCCTGCATCTGCGCCATACCGAAGATCGTTCCCCACATGGCGAGGATGGAGGCAAAGGTGGGAATGCCGTGGTAAATACCCGAAACCGGACTGACAGAAGTGTCGTATACCGTTTCGGGATAGCCATCTGGATTCCGGTCATAACCGATGAGCCGCTGGCGAATGCTGTCGAAGAATTCGCCCTGCTGCTGTTCCGACAGCAGATGATATTCCTGAAAATCCTGCTGCCGGTCGGTGAGCCCGTTCATGAAATTGATCGCTACAGTCTGATACACGCCCTCATCCTGTCCCATGCCGAAGAAGCCGTGCTTTACGGCAATGAGTACTGCACCGCAGCAGCACACCAGGAGCGGGATCCAATGGGGTCTGATATCCCACGAGGTCTGTACCAGTTCCCGCCAGGGTATGGCATCCCGTTTCCGGCGTACCAGCACTGTACCGATACCCGTCAGGAAAATCAGACCAGCCGTGGCACAGGCGCATCGGAACAGCCGAAATTCGTCCAGTACAAAAAGACCCATGCCAGCAATGATCCAGGCACAGAACCAGTAGACCACGCCCAGCACCAGGATTTCCAGCACATTGCTTTTTTTCCACCAAATACCCACTGTCAGTACTGCAAAAATGACGCCCAGCAATACCACCCCAGAAAATAAATTCATTCTGTATCAATTCCTCCTTATTTTAAAAGCCCCAGACAGACGGAACGCAGTAATCACAATATGGATAAGATTGCAATACGTAGGGCGGGGGCTTGCTCCCGCCGTCATAGTAATGATATGCAAATGTTAATTCGAACAAATTATACGGTTTTCGTTGCAAACGTCCCACCGGGACGTTTGCAAGGGTTTTCTTGATAAAATGGTTTCACAAGGCGGGGCGGTCTTGTTCGCCGCCTCGAAAAAGCTGTCGCTTTTTCTCACCACCCTCTCCGTGGCGCAAAAGAATGCGCCAGGGTGTTTCGCCGCCTGCTGGCGGCGACCAAGGCTCCTCGCCCTGGACCTCGCCAGCATTTTTGAAAAATTGCTGGATCAAAAAACTTCATTAACAAGCTACCTTTTTAAAACCCGTAACGTAATAATCCAAACTTTCCGTTTTTACTTCCCCACGCTCTCGATCACCGCTGAAAACTTCTGCATGATCACATCCCAATCATAATTCCGGGTAATATACGCCCGTGCATTGGCGCACATCTGCATATATTCCACCGGATGGTGCAGCAGATACTGCACCGCACCCTCAAACTCAAAGTAATTCGCATAGAACAACCCACCATTGCTCTTGGTGCAGTGCCCTTTCAATACCGCACAGGCACCATTCACCAGCACCGGCACAGACAGGGACATTGCCTCCAGCACGGAAATGGACAGACTCTCAAACTTCGACGGCAGCACCAGTGCCTTTGCTCCGGCAATGCCGTGGAACTTGTCCTCCTCCGGCACAAAGCCCAGAGAAATGATATCCGGGTGCTTGGGAATCCGGCACACTGCCTTGCCCATGAGCACCAGTTTCAGATCGCCGCCGCAGCGTTTCTTATACTCCATGAAATACCGGAACAGCATGGGACAATCCTTCCCCTCGTCAATGCGTCCCACATAAATGAGATAGGGGTCGGTGATGCCGTACTGCCGCCGGAACTGCGCCGGATCGGGATCACAGGGAATATCCACACCAGTACCCATGACATCACAGGGAATTGGCTCTGTTTTCGGGAACTGCCGCCGCACCAGCTTCCGTTCCTCATCCGTCAGGAATACAAAGGCTTTGGGTCTGGTAAATAGATTCTCGTAAGTGAGAAAATGGAGATAGGGTTCCTCGTGGGCAGTGGGAATGAAGATAGCCTTGTCCGCCACTTCCGGCAGTCCCATGACCGTCAGATAATAGAGATATGTCACGAAAATGAACACATCATAGTCGTCCTTATGCTTCCGGATATAGCGGATGCACGCCGGGGAATAGGGACCCTGCTTCTCGAACCAGGTGCGTTCCTTCGCCAGACTGCGCTGTCCCTGAGAAAGTTCCTGCAAATATGCTTCATTGTAGCTGTTGAAATCCCGGGCACGGAGACGCTCCACCGGAAACCGCCGCACGGTAACACCGTGAATGGTCTCCACATCACGGGCATACCAATCCTTCCAGGTGGTATAATCCACCGCCTTTGTGGTGAGCACTTCCACCTCATAGCGGTTTGCCAAACGTTCTGCAATGAGCCGTGCATAATATTCCGAACCGCCGTTGACCTCCAGACCGTACCGCTGGTTGACGATCGCAATCCGTTTCATGTTTTCACTCCTCTGTCAGCTTTTCGAAAAAAGCCTTGTATTTTTCCACGATCACCGACCAGTCAAAGTTTTCCCTGACAAACTGACCGCCGTTTGCACCCATCTGTGCTGCCTGTTCCGAATGGGACAGTATGTACTGCACACAGCCCTCGAATTCGAAGTAATCCCGGAAATACAGTCCGCCGTTGGAACGCTTTGCAAAATCCCGTGTAACAGCGCACTTGGAATGCACCAGCACCGGTCTGCCGCAAAGCCAGCTCTCCATAATGACCAGAGAAAAGCTCTCGTTATGGGACGGTTGGCAGAGCAATTCCGCCGCCGCCATGGCATTGTATTTCTCCTGGGTCGTCACAAAGCCCAGGTCATAGACATCCTCCTGCACCGACGCCGGGATCTCAATCTGTCCGCCGCCGATGAGTACCAGCTGTAAATCACTCTCCTGCCGCCGCTTGTATTCTGCAAAATAGCGCAGCAGCGTGTGGACATTTTTTCCCGTATCCTTCCGCCCAGCATAGAGCAGAAAGGACTTTTCGATGTGATATGCCTGGCGGAATGCCTCGGCATCCGGGTGAATCTCCGTATTCATGCCGATACCCATGCAGATCTGCTCCGTGGAGGAGAAATCATACACCCGTCCGGCAAGCTCCATTTCCGGCATAGCGTTGTAGATCATGCCACGTGCCTTCACATATGCCTGGCGGAACAGCCGCAGGTACACATAGGCTTCATCATGAAAACACGGAATGAGCACAGACTTTTCTGGGCAGACCTGCATCCCGTGGTAAGTCGTTCCGAACATATAGGGGATGAACACATAGAGGGAATATTCCTCCGAGGCATCTGCCAGGTATTCGTACAACTGAGGGCTGTTGACCATTTCCTCCACAAAGGTTTGTTCCTCCTGGAGCGAAATACGCTGTCCCTGCATCAGTTTCCGGTTCACCCGATCGAAAGCAGCCACGTCCCGGCGGCGCACGGGAAACCGGCGCACCACAATATCATCCAACACGGCAGTGCCAGCAGCATAGTAGTTCTCATTCCAGTCCGCTGTGAATTCCTTGACGCATGTGGTGAGGATCTCCACCTCCATGCCTGCCTGCTGGAGATGGGTCGCAACCTCACGCAGCTCCATCTCTGCACCGCCGGGAATATTTTCTCCGTACCACGGAATGATAAATCCGATTTTTCGCATGTTTCAAATCTCCACCCTTAATTGCATTACAGACTCATGTACATGGGAATACACCCATCTAAAAATCTGGACTTGGATTGCAGCATAAATTCTTCAAATCTTGAAAATCCATTTTTGAGATAAAAATTTTCTGCTTTGAGTACGGCGTAAAGAATAATGTGATCTGCACCGCACTCTTTTTCTGTAAACTCATAAATACGGGAAATAACACTGCCAAACAGAAAATCACTCAGTGTCCCATCATCTTGATGGGATGAATAAGGCACATGTTGATATGCTGTATCCATTGCAAACATCTTAATTTCCACTGCCGGATAAATTGTAAAATGATGATGACTTTCCACCACGAACCCCGAACAGCTCAGCGAATAACAACAGATCACAGAACCATCAGCTTTATCCCGAATGGCAAATGTAACAGCCTGTGCGTCTTTGTGTGCATGTTCCTTGATATATTCGTCGATCACATCATTGCCGCAATGAAAGGATCGCATCTCTTCTGCACTGAGTTCACTTAGACGCACGGGTTTGCAAAGTGCAATCGTTTCTCCATAGAGATTACTTTTTTTCATTTTCACTTTGCGCCATCTGCTCCTGGATTTTTTTCGCCCGGAAAAGAATCTTTTTTTTCATTTCTGCATCTGCTTTTTGCTGCAAAAATTCTTCTGCTTTTTCTTCCCGTACAAAAATGACATTTTGCACCGGTTTTGCCATAATATCAAACATATGCCGTTCCTCCTTTTCCATGACGCACACCTCCACATATAGTATACCGCAAAGGTGTAAAATGTTGCCCTATTTTCTTCTGAACATCGCTTATTTACGCTTTCTGGACTTCTTCTTCGCACACGGCGGCACCTTTTCCAGAAACTCCCGGATCTGCTGTTCAAACAGCTTCCGGATCTCCCCATAGGCAAAGTCCTGCTGGCGTCTGCGCTGTCCTGCCACGATCTCCCGGCGCAGATCCCGATTCCGGATGACACGGTCTGCCATAAGAGCTGCCTCCATGGGATCATTACTCTGGAGCAGCACACCGCTGCCGCCCAGGGTATCGGAAATGGCTGACGAATCATATGCCAGAATAGGAATCCCGAAGTACATTGCCTCAACCAGAGGCACGCAGAATCCCTCGTGCTCACTCATACACAGAAACAGATCTGCCAGGTGATAATATGCCAGGATCTGCGCAAAGGGAATATGCCCGGTGAACACCACATTGTCCAGTTCCAGCGCACCTACATAGCGGCGCAGGCGGTGATAATACCGTTCCATGCCCGTATAAGAACCAACCAGAAACAGCCGTGACTTGGGATTACAGTATTTTTTATAGCAGTAAAATGCCCGGATGACATCCTCCTGCTTCTTATTGGGCGCAATTCTGCCCACAAAAACAAAGTTCGTATAGCCGTCGTTCTCATAGTGCGCCATGACCTCCGGGTCAGGTGTCTTGGCATAGTCCGAAAAGGGAATGAGAATGGGCCGCACCACAATGGGACAGCGGTAGTTCAGTTCCCGGAGTACTGACGCATTATAGGCGGAATCCGCCATGCAGTAGTCCACCTTGTCTGCAAGGTGACACAGTCCACGCATCCCGTACTCAGAGATCTCTGTCAGAGTGTCATTATACCCCTTAAAATACCGGGGCGGCGTGATATTATGGAAAATCATCAGCTTCCGACAGGCGTACTGTTCCAGAGAAAAACTCAGATCCGTTCCCGTGGATTTGTGATAGAGGATCACATCCTCCCCGGAGAACCGGGGCATTTTGTCCACGGTCTGAGCTGTGCCCTCCGGCAGCCGGCGGTCAACGGTTTCCGCATAGATCCCGGTCTGAAAGCCCATATCCCGGAGCACCTTGGACAGCGCCAGTACATCGTTTCCGATGGCGTCCCCCATGCCCATGGTGGGCAGCAGCTGGATCACCTTCATCGTGTCCCCTCCTGCTCCAGCTTCGCCTGAAGCTGTGCGATCTGCGCCTGCATCTGTTCCATCGCGATCCTGGAGTTCTTCTGCTGCAATTCCAGTGCTTCGATTCGTTCCAACAATGCCTTTGTGCTGTGCATCCGGGACTCCTGGATATACAGCTCTATCTGAGACTGTGCCTGAGCAATATTGGCATTTAAACTGCTCTGTTCTGCGGCATAGGGTTCCACATAGAAGCTGACCAGCTTGCGGATGACTTTCTTGAAAAAGACCCCGATGGGATTGCCCGACAGGGGACGATAGGGATCTACACGGTGATTTGCATTGACATACTGCACATTGCCGTGAAGCATGTCCGCATCGAACCGCTCGGAATAGTCTCCGCTGTCAGCATCGCCGGGTACATCAGCAAAGGACAGCATCTCACTGCTATATCCCTTTTCTTTGATCTCTGCACGAATGCCCTCCATGATCTCTGATACATTAATGGACGAATTCGTCTGATTCTCCATAAAAACTCCAATCCTTTCCTAAATATGGATTTCTCTGCAATCGGAACGAGGTATGCAACATCAGCACCGCCTATGACGATACTTTTTCAATCGTGAGCGAAACGAATTTCCTTCATTCCTAACCCCGAATTCCTCATTCACTTTATTTCACAGCAACAATGGCATAATCCTGGCTGCCGTACAACATTTTTGCTGTCTCCTGCATGGCAGCGTTGAATTCCGCCACGTTTTCTCCTGAACAACGCAGTTCCGGAATGGTCTGCGCCGGGCGGCTGCTTTCTGTATAAATGATCTCCGTCTTAGTGAAACCTGCCTTTTCCAGATAATACTGCATGGTCAGAGGATGCACTGGCTTCACATGAGACGGGTCAATGTAAAACGCATTGGTATAGATAGACAGGGACGTAGGATTGGGCGTTTCCACAACCAGACAGCCTCCGTCCTCCAATTTTTCATAGGCAGTGCGGCAAAGGGTCATGATCTGCTCCGGCGTCAGATGCTCTACCACCTGTCCCACGAAAATGCCGTCTGCCTTGTCCATCTTCGAAAGATATGTCACACCGTCTCCGCAGACAGCTTTCAGCCCCTGCATCGTGCAATACTCCACATATGGCTCGTAGACATCTACACCCACTGCCGGGATGCCCTGCTCCTGCATGAGGGAGAGAAATTCTCCTCTGCCGCAGCCCAGATCCAATACATGCTGCTTTCCAGTGAAATAAGGCAGGTACTGCCGCTGTGCATTCTTGATCTGTTCCATAGGGCCACGGAAGTGATTCTCGAAGTCAAAATATTCAATGGTGTCATAGGTCTGCGCTGGCATAGCCGATGTATTCTGTGCCGCCCCAGTCGTTTCCGCTGGTACAGTATCCGCTGTCTTTGGCATATGCCGTTGCATCTGCCGAAGCTGCACTTTCAAACAATCCAGATTGCTCTGAAGCGTGGACAACTGTGCGTTGTTGTTCCGCAGATTCACACATGCCTGTTCAAGATCCTGCCGCAGCTGCTCGTGTTTCTGAGATAATCTCCAAAGCTTCTGCATATCGTCAATCTGCTTCTGCATATCTGCCATTTGCTCTGTCTGCTTCTGCTGTGCCTGCACAAGATCCCGTACCAACCAGCCGAACAGCTTTCGTTTCATCCAGCCCTTTATGCCCTTTTGCTGCTGCATATTCTGCCATATTTGCTCGAAATTCTCCATGTCCCATCCTTTCCACCAGAGCCTGTTTCATATCTTTTCCCACGCATCTTTTTGGTGAATTTTGTTGCTTTCTACGTTAAAAATCTACGCAGAAAAAGTTATAAAGCAGACTCTCAGATGATCTTCCACTGATGGGGAATCCGCATGACACCCACATCTCCCACTGAAGCCGTCATCTGAATGGTCACGGCTTCTTTAAAATAATCCACCGGCACACCGTCTCCGGATTCGATTGCCAGATCCAGTGTATACGTGCCCGGCAGCAGCTGCAAGGTCTCCATCTGCAATTCCGCTGTACCATCCTGGGTGAGATCAAAAGGCGGCAGCTTGTCAATGCGTGTGTTCGTACCATAGCATTGTACACCGTCCTGACGGAACACACCGATGCCAAACACGGCATCCTCCACCGGTTCTTCCACGTGATACTGCACCCGGATCTGCACCTGTTCGCCAGTCTGGAACACACGCTGTTCTGCGCCTTCTCCATCACAAACCTGGATCTGCCGGATGCGTGCCTTGCCGTTTCCCCAGCGGTTTTTCTCCTGCTCAGCCGTTTCCACCGCTGTATCCGTTTCCTGCTGTTTGCGCTCCAATTCCTTTTTGGCAGTTTCCTGCATCTTCTCGCCCATGAATTCCATATATTCCAGATCGACATCCCGTGCCGGACCTTCGGCACGAATGAGTCCATCATGAATCCAGATAGAACGCTCGCAGATCTGTTCGATCTGTCCCAGAGAGTGGGACACAATGACAATGGTCGTTCCACGTGCCTTGATCTCCCGAAGTTTATTGAAACATTTTGCCTGAAAATTGGCGTCGCCCACGCCGAGGATCTCATCAATGAGCAGTACATCTGCATCCACATTGATAGCAACGGAAAACGCAAGGCGCATGTACATTCCAGAAGAATAGGTACGCACCGGATTGTCAATAAACTCCTCCAGTTCGGAAAAATCAATAATGGTCTGAAGCCGCTGGTCGATCTCTTTTTTAGTCAGTCCGAAAATGGACGCATTGGTATAGATATTTTCCCGTCCGCTCATATCCGGGTGAAAGCCAGCGCCCAGTTCAATGAGGCTGGAGACCCGTCCCTGGATCTGGATGCTGCCGCTGTCTGGATAGAGAATCCGGGTCAACAACTTCAGGGTGGTACTTTTGCCGCAGCCGTTATGGCCGATGAGTCCCACTGCCTCCCCACGCTTTACCGTAAAGGAGATCCCCCGCAGCACCTGCCGTTCCTCATGGCGCCGGCGGTTCCGGAACAGAAGCCGTTCCTTGAAGCTCTGCCCCTTGTCCAGATAGACCTTGAATTGTTTTTTCACATTGTCAACGACAATGACGTCATCCTGTTTCATGTCTGTCCCCATTTACAATTCCTCCGCAAAACTTTTTTTCAGTTTCCCGAATATTACCGTTCCCAGCACCAGGAATATTGCCCCCAGCACCACAGCCTCCAACAGACTGGACAGATCCGGTACTCTGGAATAATACAGCACATCCCGATAGCAGCTGATGACAGAGGACATGGGATTGATATGATACACAAAGCGCAGCTTTTCCGGGATCATATCAATAGAATAAAAAATAGGCGTCATGTACATCCAGATCATAGTGATAATGCCTAAAATATGCTCCAGATCCCGGAAATACACCGTAATCGCCGAAGAGAGCATCGCCATACCCAGAGCAAGAAAATATTCCACGATCATAATCACCGGCAGACATAAAAGCGCTAGAGGATTAAGAGGTACTCCAGCGATCACCATGACCGGAAAAATAATACAGAAACACAGAAGCATATTCACAAAGCAGCTGGTCACATAGGAAATGGGGATGACCTCACGGGGAAAATAGATTTTTTTCACCAGGTCTTTTTGTGCAACGATAGAACTAGAGCCGCCGGTAATAGCGGAGGAAAAGAAAATCCACGGGATCAGCGCCACAAACAGGTAGAGATAATACTTATCGATGCCTGCCTTCATAATATAGGTGAACACGAAGGTATAGACCACCAGCTGCATCAATGGGTTGATAAATGTCCAGAGAAAGCCGAGGACAGAGCCTTTATACCTGCCCCGCAGGTCTTTTTTCACCAGACTGAAGATCATCTGGCGATACTGATAAATTTCTTTGCATAATTTCATAGCATTGTCCTGTCTGTTTTAGATTTGAACAGGAAGAAATGCAGAACTGCTGCCCTGCCTTTTGCAATTCCTGTCACACAATACACGTATATTTTATTATAACCGATTTTTTGGAAAAAGTCAATGTTTTTGGTGGTTTCTTCGACGGTGCAGCCCGGGATAAGGGATATTATACAAATCTTCGAAACACTGATAGATAAAAATTGCGAATGAAAGTTTTGACAATCCAGGCACATTCTGCATGACTCTCCAAACGCAAAAAACCGAGGACACGCAAATGTATCCCCGGTTTTTGTTTTACTTTTCGAAAAGTCAAAGCGGATTAGTCCTTGTTCTCTTCAACATAGTCCACGATATCGCCAACAGTCTTGATGCCTTCCAGTTCTTCGTCTGCGATCTTCACGCCAAACTCTTCTTCTACAGACATTACCAGATCTACAACGTCCAAAGAATCTGCACCCAGATCATCCTGAATGTTTGCTTCCGCAGTTACTTCGTCTTCATCCACGCCCAGCTGATCTACAACCAGATCCTTCAGCTTCTCAAAAATTTCTTCTTTTGCCATTTTTTCTTCCTCCAAAAATTGATGTTGCACCTCAAAACGAGGCGGCGTCACGGGAATTTCTCCCAAAAATCAACGCATTTCTTAGTTTTCCTGGAACACGCCGATTTTCCTAAACTTAGTATACCGTTCTTTTTGCAAAACGTCAATATCTTTTTGTAATTTTTCTGCTATCGTTTTCACCAAATATTCCTTGATATTTCCGGAAATTTTGTCTATATCGTTCTGCGCACCGCCCTCAGGCTCGGGAATGATAGCTTCTGCCACCCCGAACCGCAGCATATCCTCAGCAGTGATCTGCATCACCTCGCAGGCATCCTGTTCCCGTGAAGCGTCCTTCCAGAGAATAGACGCTGCACCTCTGGGAGAAATGACGGTATACAGCGAATTTTCCAGCATTCCCATAGCATCGCACACACCCAGTGCCAATGCACCGCCGCTTGCGGCTTCGCCCAATACCACGGCGATCACCGGGGTTTTCAGCATCATAAATTCCGCAATATTCCGGGCGATCGCCTCGCCCTGTCCCCGTTCTTCTGCCTCTACCCCACAGAATGCACCGGGGGTGTCAATAAGACAGATGACTGGGCGATGAAATTTCTCCGCCTGATGTGCCAGACGAAGTGCCTTGCGGTATCCCTCCGGATGGGGCATAGAGAAATTGGACGCTTTGTTCTCCTTGAGATTGCGTCCCTTCACTTGTGCCAGAACCGTCACCGGTACGCCGTTCAGACGACCGATGCCGCCAATAATAGCACCGTCATCCCCATAGCCCCGATCGCCGTGGAGTTCATAGAAATCCGTGAAGATACGGGGGATATAATCCCGGACAGTGGGACGGTTTTTGTCACGGATCAAAAGCTGGCGTTCCCACGCCGTGCGCCGCTGCTGTTCCTGTTCCATTTTCACGCACCTCCTGATCCGTTTTCTTTGTCATAGCCGTGAAGCTTCAGCAGATGTGACAGCGTACTGCGCATGGTGCGGCGTTCCACGATCATATCCACAAAGCCCTTTTCCTGCAAAAATTCCGCCAGCTGGAAATTGTCGGGCAGCCGCTGGCGAATGGTTCCCTCAATGACACGCCGTCCGGCAAAGCCGATGAGCACCTTCGGCTCTGCCAGAATGATGTCTCCCAGAGACGCAAAGGATGCCGTCACGCCGCCTGTGGTGGGGTCGGTCATGACGGTCAGATAGAGCAGCCCTGCTTCACTGTGCCGTGCCACTGCACCAGAAGTTTTTGCCATCTGCATGAGTGATAAGATACCCTCCTGCATTCTTGCGCCGCCAGATGCGGTGAAAGCAACTACCGGCAGACCCTTTTCCGTAGCAGTTTCAAAGGCACGTGTGATCTTTTCGCCCACAACGCTGCCCATAGACGCCATCATGAAATGAGAATCCATGATGATCAGCACAGCACGAGAACCCTTGATCGTGCATTCTCCGGTGATGACAGCATCCCGCAGACCAGTCATGATCTGAAGCGACTCCACCTTTTTGGCATAGCCCGGAAAATTCAGCGGATCCGAACTGTGCATGTCTGCATCATATTCCACAAACGAACCGCTGTCCACCGTCAGCCGCAGCCGTTCGTTTGCTGTCAGCCGTGCGTGATAATTACAATTGGGGCAGACCTTATTCAGTTCCTGAAACCGGCTTTCCGGTACAGACTGCTGACAGCGCGGGCACTTAAACGTAGGTTCGTGCTCCTCCGGTGTATCATCATTGAACCGTTTGGTTACATTTTTGAATAACTCCTCTAACGCCATGGTTTTGTTATCACCCTACTTTCTTTCTGACGCATCATAATCATACATATGTATCATTATGGTGCATTCTTCTGTTCTTTCAGAAACTTCTCAAGAAATGTATTATCATATGTACCTGCATTGAAGTCCTTGTTTTTGATGAGGGTCAGCAGGAAATCAATGTTGGTGTCAATGCCGTCTACAATAAATTCCGACAATGCCCAGCGCATTTTCATGATCGCCTCGTGTCTGGTAGGCGCATGGACAATGAGCTTTCCGATCATGGAATCATAATACGGCGGAATGGTATAGCCCTGGTAGACTGCACTGTCCACCCGGACACCCGGACCGCCGGGAATGTGCAGCATGTGAATCGTGCCCGGTGACGGACGAAAATCCAGCGCCGGATTTTCCGCATTGATACGGCACTCGATGGCATGGCCTTTCACTTGAATATCCTCCTGGGTAAATGGCAAGGGCTTTCCCTGTGCCACCAGAAGCTGGGTCTGTACCAGATCCACACCGGTGACCCACTCTGTGACAGGATGTTCCACCTGAATCCGGGTATTCATTTCCATGAAGTAGAAATTCCGGTCATCGTCCACCAGGAACTCAATCGTTCCGGCGTTATAATACCCACACGCCTTTGCAGCACGCACTGCCGCTTCCTGCATGGCGTGTCTCAGCTCCGGGGTCATGAGAGGGCTGGGGCTTTCTTCAATGACCTTCTGGTTACGGCGCTGCATACTGCAATCACGCTCACCCAGTGCCACGGTATTCCCCTGCTGATCTGCAATGATCTGAATCTCCACGTGATGAGGTCCAATAATCAGCTTTTCCAGATACACATCATCGTTTCCGAAGAATTTCCGTGCTTCTTCCTTTGCCACCAGCATCTGTTCTTCCAGCTGTTCCTCAGAATCCACCCGGCGGATACCTCTGCCGCCGCCGCCTGCGGACGCCTTCACCAGCACGGGATAACCGATCTCTGCGGCAATCTTCTTTGCCTCTTCTACAGAGGAGACTGCGCCGTCAGAACCGGGCACTACGGGCACGCCGGCAGCCTTCATGGTCTCCTTGGCACGTGCCTTATCTCCCAGCATGGAGATGGATTCCGGAGATGGTCCGATAAAGGTAATGCCGTTATCGATACAAAGCTGTGCAAATTCCGCACTTTCCGACAAGAAGCCAAAGCCCGGATGCAGCGCTGTTGCACCAGTATTCTCACAGGCAGAGATCAGGGCGTTCATATTCAGATAGCTGTCCTGCACAGACGGCGGTCCGATGCAGACGGATTCGTCTGCGATCTCCGCATGAAGCGCTGTGCGGTCTGCGGTGGAATACACCGTCACGCACTGCAAGCCGGCCTCCCGGCAGGCACGGATGATCCGTACGGCGATCTCACCCCGGTTTGCAATTAAAACCTTTTTCAACATGGGTACGCCGCCTTACTGCTCTACTGCGAATTTGATCTCACAGCTGACAGCACGCTTGCCGTCCACTGTCGCCTCAGCCTTGCCCACACCCATAGGGCCACGCTGTGCAATGATCTCCACGGTCAGATCGAGTACATCCCCCGGCACTACCTGACGGCGGAACTTTGCCTTGTCGATTCCGGCAAAGAGGGCGATCTTGCCCTTGAATTCCGGCTGAGACAGAATGCAGACTGCACCTGCCTGTGCCAGCATTTCCACCATAAGAACGCCCGGCGTTACGGGCTTTTCCGGAAAGTGACCCTTGAACCAGAAGTCATCTTCTTTGATATATTTCCGTGCCACGACACGCTTGCCCACTTCCATTTCCAACACCTCGTCAATGAGAAGAAATGGGTCACGGTGGGGAATAATTTCCTTGATCTGTTCCTGATTCAGCAATACTTCTGCCATGTCTGCACTCCTTTACGAAAGAATCATCAGCGGCTGATCATACTCTACCGCTTCGCCGTTTTTCACAAGAATTTCCTGTACCACGCCGTCCACATCACTGGTGACTTCGTTCATCAGCTTCATGGACTCGATAATCAGCACGACATCGCCTTTTTTCACCGTATCGCCCACCTGAACAAAGGGCGGCTGATCCGGAGACGGTGCGGCATAGAATGTGCCCACCAAGGGTGCCTTGATCGCTTTGCCCTGGGGCTTTGGCGCTGCTGGTGTTTCCGCAGAAGCCGCCGGTGCTGCGGTCACAGCTGCCGGTACTGCCTGAGGCATCATACCCATAGACGGCATAGGCGACGGGCATTTCTTCCCCTTTACGGTAATGGTCTTTCCGCCGTCAACGATGGTGATCTCGCCTAGATCTTTTTCTGCCACAATATCTGCCAGCTTTTCAATGGTATCCAGGTCAACCATGTTATAAATTTTTTCACTCATTTGCGTTTCTCCTTAATCCACACACTTCTTAAAGCAGAGTGTGGCATTGTGACCGCCGAAGCCCAAGGAATTGGACAATACAGCGTTCACCGGCATCTCCACCGGACCATCTGTGCAGTAATCCAGGTCGCACTCCGGGTCAGGAGTGGTGAAACCGATGGTCTGGTGAATAAAATCATCGTGGATGGACATTGCCGAAACAATGGCTTCTACTGCACCAGTACCGCCCAGCATATGACCAGTCATGGACTTTGTAGAATTGATCTTCACCTTGTGTGCCTGTTCCTCACCCAGTGCGATCTTCACTGCTTTGGTCTCCAGCATATCGTTCAGATGGGTGGAAGTACCATGGGCATTGATATAGGTGATATCCTCCGGCTGCAGTCCGGCTTCCTGATAAGCATTGATCATGGCTCTGGAAGAAGCACCGCACTCGTCTGCCGGAGCTGTCATATGATATGCGTCACAAGTTGCGCCATAGCCGGCGATCTCTGCATAAATTTTCGCACCACGTGCCTTTGCGTGCTCATATTCCTCCAGCACCAGCACAGCAGCACCTTCGCTCAGGACAAAGCCCCCACGGTTCAAATCAAATGGCGTAGAAGCCTTTTCCGGGTCTGCCTCTGTGGACAGGGCTTTCATGGTACGGAAACCGCCCAATGTGAATTCTGTAATGGTAGACTCGCTGCCGCCTGCCAGGCATACATCCAGATAGCCGTCCTTGATCTTCCGGAAAGCTTCGCCCACTGCGTGGGTAGAGGATGCACAAGCTGTGGTAGTGCAGAAGTTATCTCCACGGAATCCGGTACGGATCGCCACCTGACCTGCTGCCATATTGCCGATCATCATGGGCACAAAAAACGGAGAAATGCGTCCCGGCCCCTTTGCCGCATACTTGGTGTGTTCTTCCTCAATTCTGCCGATGCCGCCGATGCCGCAGCCGATAATGGTACCCAGACGATAGATGTCCAGATCCTTGAAATCCGTACCGCAGTCACGCAGTGCCTGCACCGCAGAAGCCACTGCAAGCTGTGTGAACCGTTCCATGTGACGGATGTCCTTGCGCTCGAAGTACTCCGTAGGATCAAAGTCACGGATGATGCCGGCAACACTGACACCCAGCTCCGTGGTATCAAACGCATCGATCTTCGAGATGCCCAGTGTGCCCTTTTTCACGTTCTCCCAGAACGTTTCCAGGTTATTGCCAAGGGGATTGACGGTCCCCATGCCGGTAATGACTACTCTTTTCATATCGGTAAACCTTTCATTGTTATCATATTTTACGGTAAAAATGCACCTGATACGAACGCAGTTTTGCATGCGTTTCCAGTTCGGGCGAACACAGTTCGCCCCTACAAGGGCTTACATCATAAGACCGCCAGAGATCTCGATGGTCTGTCCGGTGACATAGCTTGCATCATCGGAGCACAGGAAAGAAACGACGCTTGCCACTTCTTCCGGCTCTGCATATCGCTTCATTGCCACGAGTTCCAGCATTTTATTCCGTTGTTCCTCCGTGAGGGCATCGGTCATGGGGGTCTTGATAAAGCCCGGTGCTACCGCATTGACGGTAATCCCTCTTGCGCCCAGTTCCTTTGCCACGGTCTTTGTCATGCCGATGATGGCTGCCTTGGATGCAGAATAGTTGATCTGTCCCGGATTGCCGTAAAGACCAGCCACCGATGCCAGGCTGACAATATGACCGCTGCGCTGACGCATCATAACTGCGCCCACCAGTTTCATCATATTGAATACACTCTTCTGGTTCACAGCAATGACTGCGTCATACTGTTCCTCAGACATACGCACCATGAGACCGTCCTTTGTAATGCCTGCATTGTTGACCAGGGCATCAATAGAGCCGAAGCGCTCCTTCACTGCCTTAGTCATTGCTTCGCACTGGGCATAATCTGCCACATTTGCTGCAAACAGTTCCGCTTCTACGCCCAGTTCACGGCACTGCTGCGCCACCTTTTCCGCATTTGCCTTGTCAGAATCGCTGGGAAAATGGTTGATTGCAATATTGTATCCGTCTTTTGCCAGACGAACGGCGATGCAGGCGCCGATGCCCTGGGATGCGCCGGTAATCAATGCTGTTGCCATAATATGATCTTCCTCTCTGAATTAAAATCATCCATTTTGTTTCGTAGAACAAATCGTAGGGCGGGGGCTTGCTCCCGCCGGAGATTCTGATTCCTACGCGGCGGGAGCAAGCCCCCGCCCTACATATACATATTCTTACAACTTATTATATTTCGTTATTCCCTACCCATCAGCTGGAATGCCTGCTGCCACATTTCTTCAATTACGTCCTTGCAGGGTTTCACCTCGTTGACCATGCCGGCGATAAGACCGCACAGGAAAGAGCCTTCGTCCACATTGCCGTCTACGACAGCTTTCCGAAGAGAACCGACGGTGATTGCCTCGAAATCCTCCGGCGGACAAGCAGCCTTCTCCATGGCCTGGAGCTTCTTGGTGTACTTGGTCTTGATCCCACGGCAAGGGCTGCCGGAATAGAAGCCGGTGATCTGGTTGTCGGTATCCTTTGCCTTGATGACCAGTTCCTTGTATTTCGAAGAGATCTGGCACTCGTCTGTTGCCAGGAAGCGTGTGCCAAGCTGTACGCCCTCTGCGCCCAGCATAAAGGCAGCTGCAATGCCTCTGCCGTCAGCGATACCGCCGGCTGCAATGACCGGGATATCCACAGCGTCCACGACCTGGGGCACGAGACACATGGTTGTATTCATGCCGATATGACCGCCGGACTCCGTTCCCTCAGCCACCAGCGCATCTGCGCCGGCACGCTCCATACGCTTCGCCAGAGCAACGGACGGCACTACCGGAATGACCTTGATGCCGGCATTTTTCCATGCCTCCATGTACTTTCCCGGATTGCCTGCACCAGTGGTAACAATAGGCACCTGCTCATCAATAACCAATTGTGCCAGGTCGTCAGCGTTGGGACTCATGAGCATGATATTTACGCCGAAGGGCTTGTCTGTCTTGGATTTGCAGATACGGATCTGTTCCCGCAGATAATCAATGGGCGCACTGCCACCGGCAATGAGTCCCACTGCACCAGCATTGGAGACAGCGGAAGCCAGGGTGCTCTCGGCGATCCACGCCATACCGCCCTGAATCATCGGGTACTTGCTGCCCAGCAGCTTGGTAATTCTGGTTTCCATAAATATACGTCCTTTCCTTTTGGGATATTTGTTCTCGTAATCTTTCTCAATGAGAAACAAGACATTAGAAATGAAAAATGGCAGTGTTCACTACGCTTATGGATTCAAAAATTGATGTGATCCAAATCACGCTGGTTATTTTCGATCCATCGCCGCAGGCGATACCCTCATTCCTAACTCCTCATTTTCACTTTTTAATATTCCATAATCAGTGCTGCATAAGTCAGACCTGCGCCAAAGCCCACGAGACACACCTTTTCCCCACGCTGGATCTTGCCTTCCCGAATGGCCTCATCAAAGGCAATGGGAATGGAGGCACTGGAAGTGTTGCCGTGGAATTCGATGTTGGTGACCACCTTTTCCATAGGCTGTTTCAGATACTTCATAGCTGTCTCAATGATACGCATGTTTGCCTGGTGGGGTACGATCTTGTCCAGCTCATTCAGATCAAAACCGATCTTTTCCGCCGCCAGAGTTGCCGCCTTTGCCAAGGCATGGACGGCAAACTTATAGACCTCTCTGCCGTCCTGGAGCATGGCGTGTTCCCAGCCCTCAGGACCAGCACCGATGCCATCATCATATTCCGCAAAGCGTTCCGGCTTTACAAAGGGGGACTGAGGCAGGGCACTGTGGGCATAGAGATATTTCGCACCAGTGCCATCTGCACCCAGGTGACTGGTGTACAGTGCATTCTCATCATATTCGATGACCGCCGCCGCTGCACCGTCACCGAAGAGAATGCAGGAAGAACGGTCGCTGTAGTTTGTGATCTTCGACAGGCTCTCGTTTGCCACAACCAGTGCATAGCGCATGGAGGAATCGGTTTTCAAAAAACGATGCGCCGTATCCATGGCATAGACAAATCCGGAACAAGCCGCATTCAGGTCGAAGCACGCTGCATTCATTGCGCCTACCTCACGCTGAATGATACAGGACATAGACGGAGTGCAATACTCCGGCGTAATGGTAGTATCAATGAGCAGACCGATCTCTGTCGGATCAATGCCCGCTGCCGCAATGGCACGCTTTGCCGCCTGTGCCCCCATATACCATGTGGGCGCTCCATCCGAAATATGGCGTGTACCGATACCGGTGCGTGTCCGGATCCACTCATCATTGGTCTCCACGATCTTCGCCATATCATCATTTGTCACTTGAAAATCAGGCGTATAGCTCCCTGTCCCTAAAACATGAATACCCATGCAAAAAATTCCTCCGTTCCTCTTGTCTATTTTTCTTTTTTGTGTTATGATAGTAGATGGATGTGCTGCGCTTTTTGCGGCATGGCACGTCCTTCTGAAAAATAGCTTGCCTGCAATCACAGGATACACTTTCTATTATAGAATATTTTTGCACATTTTGCAACGTTTCCCGGTGGTTTTTCAATCGCAGGAGGAAGAAATACTATTTTTTGCACAAAAATTAAGCTTTGGTTTTGTGCACCTTTGTACAAAACCATGAGAGAGGAATGGTACTTATGGCAACAATTGCGCTCTTTTCCGGTCAAGGATCCCAGTACGAGAAGATGGGACTGGATCTGGTACGTCAGGACGCATCTCTGAAAGAGATCTACAAAACCGCATCGGATGCGCTGGGTTTCGATCTGTATGCGATCATCGCTGACAGTGACGCACAGACTCTGGCACGCACCGTCTACGCACAGCCGGCAATTATGGCGACCTCGTTGGTCTGCTTAGAAGCCGCAAAGAAAAAAGGCTTCACCTATGACGCCGTAGCCGGTCACTCCCTGGGCGAATATGCAGCAATGGTGGCTTCGGGGATGCTCTCCCTGGAGGACGGCTTCCGTGTCATCAAGGCTCGTTCGGAAGCGATGGACGCTGCCGCCAGTGCCGCTGACGGCGCAATGTGTGCGATCCTGAAGCTGGCACCCGCAGAGGTAGAGCGTATCTGCACTGAAACAGAGGGCTACGTCGTTCCGGCGAACTACAATTCCAGTGTACAGACGGTCATTGCCGGCGACCGTGATGCTGTAGAAAAAGCTGCCGCTGCTTGTACCGCACTGAAGGCACGTGCAGTACCGCTGGCTGTGGCAAGTGCATTCCACACCAAGCTCATGCAGCCTGCGGCAGACGCTTTTTATGAAGCTGTCAAGGGTGTGACATTCCGTGAGCCCAACGTTACTTTCTATTCTAATGTATTGGGTACAGCACGGACAGATTTCTCCGACATGGCATCGGCTCTGGCAGCACACATTGTCTCCCCGGTGCGCTTCACAGACGAACTGGCAGCGATGCAGGCTACTGGCATTGACACCTTTGTGGAATTCGGTCCCAAGAACGTCCTCACCGGACTGGTCAAAAAGACCCTCAAGGGTGTTACTGCCAAGAACTGTGAGAACTGCGAAACGCTGGAAGGAGTATTTGCATAATGGAACAGTACACACTCATCGGGCATCCTCTGGGGCATTCCATGTCTCCTTTTATTCACGAGCGGCTCTTTGATATGGCCGGAAGAGAAGCCAGCTATACCCTGACGGACATTGCGCCGGAGCATCTTGCCGGTGAAGAACCGTTTCTGCGGAGCTTACAAGGCTTTAACATCACCATCCCCCACAAAATGGAGGTCATTCCCATGGTGGACGAGATGGACGACAGCGCAAAGCGATACAATTCCGTCAACTGCGTGGCAAACAAGAACGGCAAGCTGGTGGGATATAACACAGACTGCGACGGCTTCACCATGTCAGTAAAGGACTATCCCATGGACGGCAAAGTGCTGCTCATCGGCTGCGGCGGTGTGGGCAGAATGATCGCCACCGAAGCCCTGCGCAGCGGTGCAGATCTGACCATCGGCATTATTCCCCAGAACAAGGAACTGGTGGAGACATTTCTGGCAGAAACAGCAGAGACCATGCCGAATGCAAAGGTGCAGTATCATCTGACATCGGAGATCCACGAAAAATTTGATGTGATCATCAATGCTTCTCCCGTGGGCATGTTCCCAAAAGTGGACGCCTGCCCAGTGCCGGATGAGCTTATCGACCAGGCAGACTATTTCTTTGACGTGATCTACAACCCCACCAAGACCCTGTTTCTCCGCAGGGCACTGGCACAGGGCAAGGTTGCCAAGGGCGGTGCGGCAATGCTGGTACTCCAGGCAGTACGTGCCCACGAGATCTGGAACGGCGACAGCTATACCCAGGAACAGATCGACTCCATTGTCCATGACATGGAGGAGACCATTGACGCACAGAACGCAGGAAAGTGAGGAGGCACAGCATGACCATTTTTCTATGCGGCTTTATGGGCTGCGGAAAGACCACGGTGGGCGAAACGCTGGCGCAGAAGCTGGGGCTGCCCCTCATTGATACAGATGCGTACATTGTGGAACAGGAGGGCAAGAGCATTCCCGAGATCTTCGACCAGGACGGCGAGCCTTATTTCCGGCAGGTGGAAGCCCAGGCGATCCGCACCCTCTGCCGGGAAAAGGCAGTGATCTCCTGCGGCGGCGGTGCCATGCTGAATCCGGAAAGTGCTGCATATGCCAGAGAAAACGGCGCAGTGGTGCTGTTGGACGAGTCTTTCCAGACCTGTTACAACCGCATCAAGGACGACACCAACCGCCCCATTGTGCAGCGCAGCACAAAGGAAGAACTGAAAGCACTGTTTGAGAAGCGTGCATCGGTGTACCGTGCCCACGCATCCCATGTCATCCCCGGCGGCGTTTCGCCCCGGCAGATGGCGGAGCGTATTCTGAAAGAATTGCAGCTGGGGTAAAAAAGTCCTTGACATTTCACTGCAATTCCGGTATAATAAAAAAAGAGAGCATACCAGTCGGCTCGCCATATTGACGAGTCTGCCGAAACCGGCTGACGGTCTGCTCCCCTTATTAAGCAGTAATGATAAAGAATAACCGCCTAAGTTTGGTTGCTGGGGCGGTTATTTCTTTTGGTCATTATGGAAAATGGCGTACAATAACGTCGTATATGTGACAAGAAAAATTCCAACCTGAATCAGATCAGACCATGTAACATAAATATCCATCATGATCACCTCCCTTTTGACAGGGAGCAAGGAAAAAGACCGCCTACCGTTATTTGGTATGCTCTCTTAGGGCAAATGCCCTCGTTTGATATGATAGCATATATGAGAAAATTTGTCAAGATATGTAAAACGCCCTGCGGTTTCCAAACGGAGCCGCAGGGCATTTTGTCAGCTGTTATTCAGTATAGGGAAGTGTGCTGATCAGATGAACAAGAAATTCCAGAAGAAGGATGGCATCATCTGTTCCAAGCTCGCCATTCGCATTACAATCTGCATTCTTTGCAGCAACATCATTGAGTTTTACTGCTCCGGCGGAGGCTTTGTTCAAAAGGACGGCATCAGTAATGTCAAGTCTGCCGTCTTGGTTGATGTCACCGTAAAGAATTCCATCATCCAACTGGACTGAAGAAGATACTGTTGTGACTGAAAGTTCACTTGTTGTAGTCGTAGCCAATGGATCTTCTTTAAAATAAATGACGGGGTAAGATTCGAACGCATACTCACTAATCTCAATCTGAGTCCACTGTTCTTCTGTCCCTGCATAATGAATTTCGGTTAGACTATCACAACCCCAGAACGCTTCGTCCCCAATACTTGTCACACTATTGGGAATCGTAATACTGCTCAAAGCATTACAAAAATAGAATGCACCGCCACCAATACTTGTTACAGTCTCTGGTAATGTAACAATATCACCGCTAGTTTTTCCATCAACTAAAATCCCATTTACCACAACGAAAGGATTTTCTCTCCGTTGCGCCTCTAACCATGGCGTATCAGCAAAGGCATCTGACCCAATATATGTAACAGTATTTGGAATTGAAATATTGATCAAATTTTCATTACCCCAAAACGCTTCAGCCGAAATAGTAGTTACGCTTTCCGGAATGATAATATTGGTTATGCTGCACCAACGAAATGAACCATAGCCAATCATCGTCACTGCAACCCCATCAATCTCCGCTGGAATCTCCACTTCCGTGACATTCATGTCACACCCTGTGATCTTGATTGTCCCATCCTCTAAAAAGGCATAGGTCAGATCACCGTAAGTATACGATTCCTCCGCACTTGCCAGGAACTGCATCTGCGGCACACCTACTGCCAACATCACCCCAGCTGTCACCGCCGCCAGAAGCTTTTTCCAAATCTGCATGTTCAACCATCCCTTTCCTTTTCGGAAAACCCCGAAAAAACTTTTATAAAATTATAACAGAAAAATATAGATACACAATGAATATTCAGCAAATTACGAAAAAACAAAGCCCCGCAGCGCAACCGCCGCAGGGCATTTTCATTCACTCACATATGACACGCTTCACAATTCTCGCAATCCGGGAAAATCTTCGGGTCATAGGCGATGTTGTTTTTATCATAGTAATCCTTGATTGCCGCCTTGATTGCCTCCTCTGCCAGCACGGAGCAGTGCAGCTTGTGGGCAGGCAGACCGTCCAGAGCTTCGGCAACCGCCTTGTTGGTCAGTTCCATTGCCTTGGACAAGGGCTGCCCCAAAATCATTTCCGTTGCCATGGAACTGGACGCAATGGCAGAGCCGCAGCCGAATGTCTCGAACTTTACATCCTTGACAATATCATCTTCGATTTTCAGGTAGATCTTCATGATATCACCGCACTTGGCATTACCGACCTCGCCCACGCCATCTGCATCCTCAATGGTGCCGACATTTCGGGGGTTCATGAAGTGATCCATGACCTTTTCACTGTATAACATAGGTTCTTCTCCCTTCCTGCAAGTCACGCCATACCGGAGACATGCTGCGCAGATATGCCACAACCTCCGGGATGGTCTGAATCATATACTCTACTTCTTCCGGCGTATTCTCCTCCGAAAGAGTCAGGCGCAGCGAACCATGGGCGATCTCGTGGGGTCTGCCAATGGCGAGCAGCACATGACTGGGATCCAGTGAACCAGAAGTGCAGGCAGAACCAGACGATGCGCAGATACCCTTTGCATCCAGCAGAAGCAGCAGGGATTCGCCCTCAATGCCCTCGAAACAGAAGTGTACATTACCCGGCAGACGCTCTGTCCGCTCGCCGTTCAGTACGCTGTGGGGGATCTGGGACAGTCCCTCAATCAACCGATCCCGGAGAGAAATCAGATAGGCAGCGTTTTTGTCCAGATTTGCACAAGCTTCTTTCAACGCCGCCGCCATACCCACGATGGCAGGCAAATTTTCCGTACCGGCACGCTTGTTCCGCTCCTGTGCGCCGCCGTTGATGAGACTGCGCAGGAGCACGCCCTTTCTGACATAGAGCACACCTATGCCCTTAGGTCCGTGGAACTTATGCGCCGACAGGGACAGCATATCAATGTTCATGGCTTTTACGTCAACGGCAACATGTCCCACTGCCTGTACAGCATCGGTATGGAACAGCACGCCCTTTTCCCGGCAAACTGCACCGATCTCCGCAATGGGTTCAATCGTACCGATCTCATTATTGGCAAATATCACGCTTACCAGACAGGTATCCGGACGGATGGCATCCGCCACTTCCTGTGCCGTAATGCGCCCCGTTTCGTGAACATCCAGCAGGGTGACTTCAAAGCCTTCCTCCTCCAGCTGTTTCAGGGTATGGAGAATGGCGTGATGCTCAAAAGCTGTGGAAATGATGTGCTTTTTTCCCTTTTTCGCACCATAGTATGCTGCCGAACGCAGTGCCTGGTTATCGGCTTCGCTGCCGCCGGAAGTGATATAGATTTCTCTCGCCTCACATCCCAGACAGTCTGCAATATCCTGCCGTGCTTTCACCAGTGCCTCTGCCGCAGCCTGTCCCACATGGTGCAGACTGGATGGGTTGCCGTAGACCTGGTCGAAATAAGGCAGCATGGCATCAATGGCAGTGCGACTTGTCTTTGTGGTTGCAGCATTGTCTGCATAGATCTGCATTGGAATCCCCCCATAGGAAAATCATTGCGAATGGATAATACGGGCGGATCATATCCGCCCTACTACCCTGTCACATTTTTAAAATTTATTCCGTTGCAAACATCCCACCGGGATGTTTGCAAGATTTAACTTGTTGAAATGATTTCACAAGGCGGGGCGGTCTTGTTCGCCCCGCCTCGAAAAAGCTGTCGCTTTTTCTCACCACCCTCTCCGCGGCGCAAAAGGATGTGCCGGAATATTTCGCCGTCTGCGGACGGCGACCAGGGCTTCCGCAGCCCTGGACCTGCGCCAGCTGTGCTCAGCTGGACCAGCAGCCTGAGCAACCATCTTGAAAGCGGATAGGAAACATTTTTAGATGTTACAGAATACTGCATCCATACATAAAAAATGATGGTTTACTGAATTGCCTGGAAACCATGCTCCAGATCCACCAGAATATCATCAATATGCTCCGTACCGATGGAGAGACGAACCGTTGTGGCAGTAATGCCGGCAGCCAACAATTCTTCCTCTGTCATCTGGGAGTGTGTGGTAGAAGCCGGATGAATCACCAGCGACTTTACATCTGCTACATTTGCCAGCAGAGAGAACAGCTCCAGAGATTCGGTGAACTTCTGCGCCTGTTCCTTTGTACCGTTCAGTTCAAAGGTAAAGATGGATGCGCCGCCGTTGGGATAATACTTGTCATACAGTTCCTTTTCATGACCGGCGGCAAGAGACGGATGATTGACACGCTTTACCATAGGATGATTCTTCAGGAAATCCACTACCTTCAGAGCATTTTCCACGTGGCGTTCTACACGCAGGGACAGCGTTTCCAGACCCTGTAACAGCAAGAAGGAATGGAACGGCGACAGGCATGCGCCGGTATCTCTCATGAGGGTCGTGCGAAGCTTCATGATATAGGCAATATTGCCGCATGCTTCTGTAAAGACAACACCGTGATAGGACGGATTCGGCTTGGACAGACCCGGATACTTGCCGCTTTCTGCCCAGTCAAAAGTACCGCCGTCTACCACAACGCCGCCCATAACGGTGCCGTGACCGCCGATGAACTTGGTTGCGGAATGTACCACGATATCTGCGCCGTGCTCCAACGGACGGAACAGGAATGGTGTTGCAAAGGTATTGTCCACAATGAGCGGCACGCCGTTCTTGTGTGCGATCTCTGCAACAGCTTCCATGTCAATAACATCAGAATTGGGGTTGCCCAGGGATTCTACATAGACAGCCTTGGTATTGGGGCGGATGGCATCTGCGATATTCTTCGGATCGTGTGCATCCACAAAGGTAGTCTCAATGCCGATCTCCTGGAATGTATTGGCGAACAGATTATAAGTGCCGCCATAAACGGTCTGAGAAGAAACAATATGATCCCCTGTACCAGCAATGTTACGGATGGCATAATCAATTGCCGCCGAGCCAGATGCTGTTGCCAGTGCTGCTGCGCCGCCTTCCAGAGAAGCAATACGCTGTTCGAATACATCATTGGTAGGATTCATAAGACGGGTGTAGATATTGCCGGATTCCGTCAGTCCGAAGCGGCCTGCCGCCTGGGCGGAATCCTTGAATACATAAGAAGTAGTCGCATAAATCGGCACAGCTCTTGCGTCTGTAGTGGGATCAGCCTGTTCCTGTCCTACATGTACCTGTCTTGTCTCGAAACGATAATTCTGATTTGCCATAATCTCAATCCCTTTCTGTTCAACCACCCAAAGGAAGTTTTTTTCTGTAATTGCTATTATACCACTATATTCCTATATCGTCAATAGGTTTTATATGTATTTATGGAATATTTGCAATTTGTACAAAACTATGCCGGTGTGTGTGATTGTAATGCCGCAGGTAACTGTACCACGTTTTTTGGGATTAAGATTAAGATTGCGTTGTAAACGTCCCACCGGGACGTTTACAAGATTTTACTTGATGAAATGGTTTCACAAGGGGAAAGCGGTCTTGTTCGCTTTCCCCTCGAAAAGCTGTCGCTTTTCTCACCC
>NZ_DXUU01000022.1 GCF_019417665.1 Ruminococcus sp. | reverse complement strand
CAAAATTCTTTTCAAATGGTTTCCCTCGCTTTTATCCGCATTATTCTTAAAAGATGCTAAACAGGCTCTAAAGGCAGTTTCATGGTATTGCACGCCGTTTTTTGGGACATAGAGTATCTTGGGATTTGCATTTTTGCAGGCGTTTGCAGCAACATAGGTGATGCCGTCGGGAATAATTACTTCACCGTCGGTACTATCCACGTTGATCATCACGCTGCCCAGAACGGCGATCCCTGTGCCAGTGTCGGCGTGCTGATCTGGATATTGAAGCCATGGCGTGCCGGAAAAAGCGTCCTGATCGATCCAGCTGACAGAATCGCTGCCAGAAATGTACACAAGGCTGGTGCAGTCCTGAAAAGCCGTTTTGCCGATCTCGGTGACGCCTGTGAGATCCAGGACACACAGATTGTCTTGTGCTGTAAAGGCATTGGCTGCAATGGTGATATTTGTGCCGCTAAAGCATACTTTGGTGAATTGCAGGCTGCTCCAGGGATAGCTGTCTGCTGTACGCTCCTGCATTGCACCGCTGCCAGAAATCGTCAGGGTATCACCGGTCATAGACCATATCAGGACTTGTACCACAGGTGCTGCCTTTGGATGTGGTCAGCTGTTGGAACCGGTTAGGAAACAGATCTGCGATGGGACTGCCGAGATAGCCGTAGAAGATGCCGCAATTGGAGAGATCTTCCGCAAAGGTGTCGATCACGGCAATCTTTGTGTGCAGGAATGTCAATGAGAGATACTGTTCTCCGTTGAATGCCTGGGAACCAATGGTGGTGACAGATGCTGGGATGCAGGCAGTTTTCATCTGAGTCTGGAAAAAGGCACTTGCGCCGATGGTTTGCAGGGTGTCCGGGAGGAAAACAGCTGTCAGATTGCTGTAGGCAAAGGCATATTCTCCTATGGCAGTGACGGAATCAGAGAGCGTGATCCTTTGTAGGGGTGTTTTGTAAAAGGCATAGGCGCCGATTTCTGTAAATGGTGCAGAGATCGTACATGTGGATTCTGCGCTGCCGTTGGGGAATTGAAGCAGCTGGGTATGGGTCAGGTCGGTGAGGATGCCATTTTCCGTACTGAATACGGGGTTTCCGTCCTCTACGGCAAATGATTTCACGTTGGAGGATGTGATGGGTGTTCGTATCTCTGTTACTGTAGCCGGAATGGTCAGTACACCGTCCGGAAATTCGTGTTCCGGTGCAACATCCAGAATCACGGTCATATCTTTATTGTACAGCACGCCGTCTTTTGCGGTGAAATAGGGGTTGTCCTCGCTGACCTGGATCTCTTCTAATGCGTCCACGTCCTGTAGGCTGGAATGATCCGAGGAGGAGCGAATTTCCTGTAAGCCTGCACCGATGATTATTGTACCGCATACGCCAAAGGAATTGTCATAGATGGTGGTGACGGAGTCAGGGAGCACCAAGGGAATCGCAACAGCATATCTTGCAAAGGCGTTTGCGCCGATGTATTCCAGATGGGACGGCAAATTGACTTCGATCATGTCACAGACAGAGTCAGCGAAGGCGCTGTCCTCAATGACGGTCACTGTTTCTGGTAATTGGACTCCCCAGAGAAAATCGCATCCCACAAAGAAATCAGAACGCACGGTTTCCAGATCATTGAGGAATGTGATCTGTTCCAGTCGGAAGCAGTCCTGGAAAGGGTATTTGCCGATGGTCTCTACATTTGCCGGAATGGTGATCTTCTGGATCGGTGTACGGAGAAACGCACCGTCTCCTATGGCGGTCAGTGTTTCTGGCAGACTGACAGAAGTGATCACCGGTGTGGTAAAGTCCGGTTTGGTATCGCCGGAGAACGCATAAGCGGCGATGCTGGTGACACCTTCTTCCACCGTGATCTCTGTATAAGAACAGTTCTTCCAGGGATATGCGCCGTTCTTTGCCGGCTCCATTTCACCCGTACCGGAGATGGTAAGGATAGCATCACTTACGCTCCATTGCAATGTACCGTAGGTACCTGAGTCAGAATCACTCAGCGCCTGCGCCTGGAGGGGTGGCAGGAAGAGCCAAAACATGCAAAGGGCAATGAGAAGGCATACGGCTTTACACCAATACTTTTTTATTCTGGTAATCATAAAAAACTTCCTTTCAAAAAAATTTTTCATTCGTCCATTTCCCCATTTTGGACAATATCAGTATAGCAGTTTTTGTCGAAATATGTCAATAAAGCTTCTGAAAATATTGCGACACTTATGTACAAGATATAACATTTTTCGGAATGAATCTGTAAAATGGAAAAATCCCCCATTCTGTTTCGCAATTGCAACAGGATGGGGGATTTTGTTGTAATTCATATTTTACCGGTGACTTCATTATTTTGCAATGACAGATTCCCAAGTTGGATTTGCGCCGACAGAATGTCGAGCGTAATAGCACAGGATATAATAGGCATCGTTGGCGTTGATACTGCCGTTTTGATCCACATCCATGGCGGACAGTTGAGCATTTGTAAAGCCCGTGGATGTACCAACAGACTGTTTCGCATAGGCAGTGAGTGTCAAATAGGCATCGTTTGCGTCAATATTTCTGTCGCCGTTGACATCACCCCGGGATGGCGTACCGCCGCTGCTGTATGTATAATCGCTGCTCTGAAGCACATAGTCACTGCCCTGAAGCCGTACGCTTTTTCCGCCGGAGACGGTAATCGTATAAGTGCCGCCTGTATTTTTCGGAATGTTGGTGTAGGCATAAAGTGTAGCGGCATTGGACAAACGAGTGTTTTCATACCCCACCAGGAACAGACCGTTGGTGGCGTCCAGATAGTACCACTTTTCCGAACGAGTTCCCACATTTAGTCCAATGACATTCCAGACATGATTCGTACCGGTCTTGCGGAGTGTTTGCAGTGTGGCAGACATGTTTTTCTGCTGCACCTGTTCAATCATTTTTTCCACTAGTTCCGTATATGCTGAGCATACGCCTCTGCCAGCAACGACTGGACCGACAGCATTGATGGAAAAGCTATCGCAGAAAGACCATGTTCCGGTTTTTCCTTTGACATCGCCGTTGGGATCTTCAATGTAGCTGTAGCCGTAGACGGTATTCTGCCGGACATTCTGATAAATGGCATTGATGATACCGGCATCGGTCATGCCGGCGTTGCAGTGATTGCCCATGAGTACGTTGAGGCAGTAGTTGTCGATAAGTTGGCTCATATAGGTAGTGCCGCACAGGGCATTTGCGAGGGACATAGTGGAGTTATCCTTGGTATAACCCCATGCTTTTATGAGCTTGCCGGATGCGTCATAAACTTCAATTTCCTTGCATTGTTTGCCTGCATTTCTGAAATCGCCCACGGAAATATCTGTCATTTTCCCGTTCCAGCGCACATGCTGGATGCTGCTGCCCACAAAGGCGGAGGGATGATAATATATGCCGTTCCTAGGCACATAGAGTACACCAATCGTGATGCTCCGGCAGGCATATTCTGTGACATAGGCTGTGCCGTCGGGAATGATCACTTCATCGGCACCTTGATCTATACGGAGGATCACACTGCCCAATGCTGCCACACCCTTACCGATCTCCGTGTGCTGGTCTGCATTTTCCAGCCAGGAGGTTTCTGCAAAGGCGTTGGGGCTCACCAAACTGACGGAGCTGCTTCCGATGACAGACATGAGGTTGGTGCAGTTTTGGAAAGCGCCTTCGCCTACAGTGACAACGCCGGTGAGATCCAGGGTGTACAGTTCTGTGCTCCCAGAAAAGGCATACGGTGCAATAATGATGCCAGAGCCTTTGCACTGTACAACGGCAAATTCCAGATTGCTCCAGGGATAGTTGTTTTCTGCATATGTTTTCATGGTACCGTTTCCGGAAATCGTCAGGGTATCACCGGCAAGCGTCCAGACCAGATTTGTGCCGCAAGTGCCGCTTTTGGTTGTGGTCAGCAGATCAAATTTCTTAGGGAACATGGTGTGTACCGGGCTTCCTGCATAGCCGTAAAATGTGGGACAATCGGAAAGGTCATCGGCAAAACTGTCGATTTCTGTATTTTTCGGATGAAGGAATGTGAGATATTCGTAGGAACTGCCCCAGAATGCCTCAGAACCAATGGCAGTCACGGATTTCGGGATCAGAGCCGTTTTCATATTCGTCTCATAGAACGCTTGTTCGCCGATGGTTTGCAGACCGTCGGCAAACATGACCAATCTCACAGAACTGTTTGCAAAGGCATGATCTTCAATGGCTGTAACAGATGTGGGAAATTTGATCTTTTGCAGGGGCGTCTGATAAAAGGCATATGCACCAATTGTGGTAATACCGGATGGAATGGTGCAGGCAGTGGGTGTGCTGCCGTTGGGGAACTGGAGCAGCTTTGTCCCAGACTTGTCCGTGAGGATTCCGTTGATGGAATTGTACACCGGATTGCCCGGCTCTACGTCAAATGCCTTTACATTGGCGGAATAGATGATGGGTCGAATTTCAGTGATTGTTTTGGGAATGGATACAATGCCGTCGGGAATGTCCGCTTCTGGTGCGACCTCGTAGAGGATTGTCATATCCTTATTGTACAGTACGCCGTCTTTCAGTGTAAGATAAGGGTTGTCTTCGCTGATTTCTATATGCTGTAGATCCTTTTGATCCTGTAAGCTGGATATATCAGAGGAATGAAGAATTTCTTGGAAGTTTTTTCCCAGATACAAAGAAGATAAATGGGAAAAAGAATTGTCATAAATGGTAACTACAGAATCCGGCAGAGTGATGCTCAAATGATCATATTCCGTAGCAGGAAAAGTATTTTGCCCTATGGTTTCCAGACTTGCAGGAAATGTGAATTTATTTGCATCTATATCAGTTCCAGCAAAGGCATTGTCTCCGATGGAGGTGACTGTATCCGGTAGCTTCACCTTCCAAAGACTTTCACAGCCAGAAAACATTTCGGATGTGATTTCTTCCAGGGAATTGCAGAATATGACCTCAAGAAGATACTTGCAGTTCTGAAATGCATCCGGGCTGATATACTCTACAGTTTCCGGAATGGTAATTCTTCGTATGCCGGTGTTTTGAAAGGCACCTGAGTCAATTGTTTTTATAGTTTCTGGTATTATGACGGATGATAGATTTTTACAGTCTTTAAAATAATTATCCGGGATGGATTCCATAGAATTCGGAAGTGTGATGCTGTATGTTGCGCTTTCGTTGCAAGTTGCAAAATAGGGCTGGATTTCTTGTGCGGACATATCATTATAGAAAGTAATGTTCCAGATTGTTGGACAGTTATCAAATACGTCTTTTGCTATAAAAGTAACATTTTTGGGGATATTTGTGTTGTGAAAACTAGAACCAGCAAAAGCCCGTGCACCAATGGATTGCAGGCTTTCCGGTAAGGTCACATCGTACAAATGGGTATAGCCGCAGAAACGTTCTTCCGGGATTTCTGTCACACCTTCTGGTACTGTAATATTATATTTAGCTTCAAAGCCGGCATAATCTTTGTCATGACCACCGGGAAACATTTTTTCGATAGCATCACCGGCATAATAGGTAAAATACGGATTTTCAAATTCTATATTTAAAAATGTAGTGAGACAGTCCTCAAATGCGGCTTCGCCAATTATTTCAACGCTTTCCGGAATGGTGAAGCGTGAGAAAGCCGAAAAAAGCCAGAGGTTGGAGAAGGCATGAGGTGCGATTTCCTTGAGGTTTTCCGGCAGAGTGAGTTCGGTAAAAGTGCATCCGTCAAAATAATACGCTGGAAGATATGTAATTGCGCCAGACATTGTGAAATGCCGGAGCTCACTGCACCCATTCACCAGACGGTCGTTCTGATCCGTAGGCACATAGCTGTCCGGGAGTGTCAATGACGTAAGACCAGAATAGGAAAATGCCTGGTTGCCGATCTGTGTGATCTGTTCCCCAAGAGAAATATTCTTTAGATTGGTGCAGTCATAAAAGGCTTCGCTGCCGATGGCGGTGACATTCTGGGGGATTTCGATTTCAGAGATGCCGCTTTCCGCAAACATACGGTCGGAGATTTCTGTCAACTCCTGGGAAAGTACCGCTTTCGACAGGGATTCACAGCCGGAAAAAACACCCACACCTACAGCTGTTACAGCATCAGGAAGCCGGATCTGGGGCAGGCTGGTATCTGCAAAGGCATTCTCACCGATCTCAGTCAGCGTTGAAGGCAGATCGGCAAATACCAGAGGCGACAGTTCGTCCTCGTCTCCGGCAAAGGCATATGCACCAATGCTGGTAACGCCTTCTTCCAGCCAGACCTCTTCGTAATAATAATCGCTCCATGGATAAGCGCCGGCTTCTGCGTTGGTCATGTCTCCCGTGCCGGAAATACACAGGATGGACTCTTTGACGCTCCATTGCAGATTGTCATAAGTGCCGGAGCCGGTATAGCTGACTGCCTCCGCAGATAAAGCGGGCAGGAGCAGGCAGGCTGCCGCCGACAGAAATGTGCTGAGACAGAGACTTCTGAGATGGAATTGCATTTGGATCATCCTTTCTTAAAACATAAAATTTTTATCTGATCCCCTTTTCAGATACCTTGATTATAACATGTTTTATGGTTTTTGTCAAAGAAAAAGGACGGGTTCTCATAATATTTTTGGATGTTAATGGATTGTTTACGACTTTTACCTAAAACAATCATGATTTTTGATTACAATATTTGATATGGGATAGTATATGAAAATTCACAGAAAGGATGTTTTGTTGATGAAATCATATATGCGATGCTTTGCTACCGAAATTGCCGCTGTGCTTGCTGCCGGCAGCCTGTCCGTCTGTCCGGTGTCTGCTGAGGGAGCTGCCTATAGACGGGGCGATGTAGACGGGAACGGAATCGTCGATATAAATGATATGTATTATGTAAAGGATCACCTCTTGCAGATCAGGGACGGCATGCCTACCACACTGACGCAGATCCAGCTGCTGGCGGCAGATGTGGATCTGGACGGAAAAGTGACAATGATGGACATGTTCATCATTGGACGGTATTATGCATTTGCCAGTGTGGGATATGACGAGACAGACGAACTGTGGGAAAAAGTGATCCAAGAGGAAAGAGAAGATCCCCAGGAAGATTATGACTTACATGAACGAGTTCCATGTGATGAAGAGGTTTTCGTTGAGATCGGTACTGTGGAAATCCCGGAATATATCCTGCGGCGGAATTATCACGAAGTGGATGTTCCTATTTATGCGACATCAGAAACCAGGTTTGGCAAGTTGTGCTTTGGTATGTCTACAGAATCTGAACAGCTGACACTGGGCGGCGATAGAAAAGGTGACGGACAGTTTACGTGGCTGGATTACGGTGATACGATAGAAGGGTATTACAAAGAAGAAACTGAAATTTTATCGCTTAAATTTGAAGTTGCATCTGATGCCAAGATCGGCGATGTTTATCCCATCCATTATGAGGCGCAAAGTCAGGACGGGACACAAAAAGAAACTTGCTATAGTTACGATTATATCAAGAATATTGTTCCCACAGATGGCTCTGTGAAGATCATCGGCAATACCGGCGACCTGAACAGTGACCAGAAGATCACCGCCGCCGATGCCTATGAGGTGCTTCAGGGCTATAGCCAGATGTCCGTGGGTGCAGCGTGCAGTCTTTCCGACGGGCAGAAGATCATTGCAGATGTAAACAGTGACGGCAAAATTGACGCTGCGGATGCGTATTATATTTTATTGTACTATGCGAATCATTCGGTGGGAAAAGATATCTCTTGGCGTGAACTGGTGGATACTGTGAACGCATAAACAGCATAAAGCACCCCGGAATATCTTGTTTCTGTGCCATTCCGTAAATTTTTTGGGAAAAAAACGTACTTTTTTCTTCAAAGCCCTTGATTTTTTCTTTTTGGAGTGTTATAATAAAGATAATCATGCAGCCAAAGACCGGAATCCCACCGGTCTTTCGTTTATATAAGTACCTGCTGCACTGGTTTGAAATGATTCTCAGCGCAGCAGAATACGCTGAAAAAAGGAGCAGATGCCATGAAAATGAAAAAATTCGGCGGCACAGAACGGACGGTCTACGACCTTGTGAAGCCGATTGCAGATCAGTTCGGGTATTCCATCTGGGATGTGAGCTTTGAAAAAGAAGGTGCCTATTGGTACCTGCGGGTCTTTATTGACCATCCCGATGGGATCACCATTGAGGACTGCGAAAAAATGACACGTCCGGTGAATGCTGCTGTGGATGCGGCAGATCCTATTGCACAGGCGTATGTTTTAGAGGTTGGCTCTGCCGGTCTGGAACGGGAACTGAACCAGCCCTGGCATTTTGAAGCGACCCTGGGCATGGAGGTGCGTGCCCGTGCCATTCGTCCGGTGGAAGGCGTACGGGAATGGCTCGGCGTGTTGACGGCATATGATGCGGCGCAGATCACCCTCCAGCCGGAGGATACAGCAGAACCGGTGACACTGGCACTGGCGGATCTGTCCTATGTACGGCGGTATGTGGCTGTAGAATTTTAATCAATGGAGGCATAGAGAGAACATGGACAATAGTTTTTTTGAAGCGCTTTCCTCCCTGGGAAGCGAAGCAAATGTAGATACGGAGCTGTTGATAGAAAAAGTAAAGTCTGCCATGCTCAAGGCGGCACGTAAGGCATATCCCGACAGCGAAGAAAATATTCGTGTGGAAATCGACCCGACGACCAAGACCTTTGAAATGTACCTGATGCAGACTGTTGTGGACGATGAACCCATCGACGAAAACGAAGTCAATATTGATGTAGCACGTACTATGAACCCCAATGCCTATGTGGGCGGTACCGTGGAAAAGCGTCTGGATATCGCAAAGTTCGGCCGTGCAGCGGCACAGTCGGCAAAGCAGTCCATCAAGGGTGATCTTCGTGAGATCAACCGGGAACGCATTCTCGGTGAATTCCAGGATCTGGAGAACGACTGCATCACTTGTCAGGTATCCCAGGTAGAGCCAGGCGGTACGGCGACTATGCTCTATCATAAGACCGAGCTGTATCTGTTCCGGAACGAACAGATACCGGGGGAAGTTCTCAAAGAGGGGCAGATGGTAAAGGTATACATTACTACCATTGCCAATAAGCAGAAAAAACCCATCATCAAGATTTCCCGTGTCCGCAAGGAATTGGTAAAGCGGCTGTTTGAACTGGAGATCCCGGAGATTTATGACGGTACAGTGGAGATCAAGTCCATTTCCCGTGAGGCAGGCTCCAGAACAAAGGTGGCCGTCTGGTCGAAGGATTCCAATGTAGACGCCATCGGTGCCTGCATCGGTCCAAAGCGCTCCCGTATTTCTGCCATTGTGGAAGAACTGAACGGCGAAAAGATCGATATCATTCCCTACAGCGAAAAACCTGAGGAATTTATCGCAAAGGCACTGGCTCCGGCAACGGTTCTGGATGTGACCATTCTGGACGAGGAAGAGCGTACTTGTACTGTAAAGGTACCCAACAACCAGCTCTCTCTTGCCATTGGTAATAAGGGACAGAACGCAAAACTGGCAGCAAAGCTGACGGGATATAAGATCGACATCAAGCCGGAATTTGACGTGCTGCGTTCGGCAGCAGAAACGGCTCCGGGATCGGCTGAAGAAATCCAGGCACCGGAGGCGAACAGTGTTGAAGAGTAAGAAAGTTCCCATGCGCCTTTGCGTGGGCTGCGGCGAAATGAAGCCGAAAAAAGAACTGATCCGGGTACTGAAGGATAAGGAAGGCGTCATTGATCTGGATTTTACAGGAAAAAAGTCTGGACGGGGTGCATATTTATGTAGGAATATGGACTGCTTTCAGGCTGCCCAGAAAGGACACCGGTTTGAGCGTTCTTTTGGCTGTCGTTTGTCCGAGGAAATATACGAGGAGATGAAACATGCGTTACAGGCAGAACTGGCAGGGTCTTCTGACCATCTGCCGTAAGGCAGGAAAGCTTGCAATGGGACTGGAGCCGACAAAGGATGCGCTGTATCACGGCATTGCCGCCGGGGTGCTCACAGCATTGGATGCGTCGGAAAAGTCCCGGAAAGAGGCTGCTTTTTTCAGCAGCCAGGCGGAAGTACCGCTGATCGAACTTCCCTTTTCAAAAGCGGAGATGGGACAGATCATCGGCCGTGCTTCCGGGGTGCTCGCTGTGTGTGATGACGGATTTTTTCGTAGAATGCAGGAAATTGTGGCACAGGGCGAGACGAGAATAGAATGATTATTTGAATTACCGCAGGATATGCGGCGATAAGATGGCTAGACCAGTTGTCTTATGTACACAGTGAAAAGGGTGCTGTTGTGGAGAGTGGCTTCATCAAGGCATCCGCAGTAGGAAGAGGAGGATTTCGCCTATGACGAAGAAAGTAAAGCTGAGCGATGTTGCACGGGATCTGCAGATCCCGACCCAGGAACTGATCGCATTTTATCAGGAACGGGATGCGGACGGCGTCAAGAAAAAGGGTGTGACCGGTCTGACTCCGGAGGAGATCAATCTTGCATTGGAATATTATTCTCAGAAGTCACAGGTAGAGAACTTTGACGCTTATTTTGCATCGAAGGATATGCCGAGACCGAAGCCGGCAGAGAAAAAGCCAGTAGAAAAGAAGCCGGCGGAGAAAAAGACAGCGGAAAAGAAACCGTCTGAAAAGAAGCCGGCAGAGAAAAAGTCAGCAGAAAAGAAACAGGCTGCACCCCAAAGGGCAAAGAAACCCCAGGCAGAAGCAGCTGTGGAAAAGAAAGTACAGCAGCAGAAGCCGCAGCAGGAGAAGAAGCAGGAAAAGCCTGCGGAAAAGAAACCTCAGCCGGCAGCTGCATCCAAGAAAGAACAGTCCCGGAAGCAGCCTAAGCAGGCTGCAAAAGCACAGAAGCACGGTGAACGTCTCCATGTGGAAGTCGAGATGGCATCTGCGGACAGCATCACCACAGAAAAGCGCCGCACGGTAGATACCAGAGGCTCTTATGTGGATCTGGATAAGTACAACCAGCGGTATGAGCAGATCGCTCCTGCCGGAAAGTACAGCAATGACAAATACTCCACCAAGAAACAGAAGATCAATCAGAAGTCCGCACAGCGCAACAAGCAGAAATATTCCAACAAGCGAGAGACAGAACAGGATAAACTTCGTCGTCTGGAGCTGGAGCGTGCCCGAAAGCAGCAGCTGCGTGTACGCATTCCAGATGTGATCGCCGTGGGTGAGCTGGCGACTCGTCTGAAAGTGACTGCAACAGAAGTGATCAAGAAGCTGATGATGCTGGGCGTTATGGCGACTATCAATGAGGAGATCGATTTCGATACTGCTTCTCTGGTGGCAGAAGAGCTGGGCGCAAAGGTTGAGCATGAGGTCATTGTGACCATTGAGGAACGTCTCATTGACGAGGACGATGGTGCAGAGGATACCCAGGAGCGCTGCCCGGTTGTTGTTGTCATGGGTCACGTTGACCATGGTAAGACTTCTATTCTCGACCGGATTCGGAATGCACATGTTACCGCAGGAGAAGCCGGCGGTATTACGCAGCATATTGGTGCATATCAGGTGCAGTATGAGGGCAAGGATATTACCTTCCTGGATACACCGGGACATGAGGCGTTCACTGCAATGCGTGCCCGCGGTGCCAATATCACAGATATTGCTATCCTGGTCGTTGCCGCAGACGATGGCATTATGCCCCAGACCGTTGAGTCCATCAACCATGCCAAGGCGGCAGGCGTTTCTGTCATTGTGGCCATCAATAAGATGGATAAGGAAGGTGCAAATCCGGAGCGTGTCAAGGAAGAACTGACCAAGTATGGCATGGTTTGTGAAGAATGGGGCGGCGACATTATTTGTGTGCCCGTATCGGCAAAGACCGGCGAGGGCATTGACGAACTGCTGGAAAACATTCTTTTGGTAGCAGAGACGAGCGAATTGAAAGCAAATCCCGACCGCCGTGCAAAGGGTACTGTTGTGGAAGCACGTCTGGATAAAGGCCGTGGCCCGATCGCAACATTGCTGGTACAGAATGGTACGCTGCATACTGGCGATGTCATTATTGCAGGTACTGCTGTAGGCCGTGTTCGTGTTATGTCCAACGATAAGGGTCTTCCTGTAGAGACAGCTGGTCCGTCTGTTCCCGTAGAGATCACCGGTCTGGCAGAAGTGCCGGAAGCAGGCGATATATTTAACGCTGTAGAAGATGAACGTCTGGCAAGAGAACTGGTAGAGCAGCGGAAGCATGAGGCAAAGCAGGCAAAGTTCAACGAGTATCAGAAGGTAACCCTTGACAATCTGTTCAGTCAGATCGAACAGGGCGAAATGAAGGAACTGTCTCTCATTGTTAAGGCAGACGTACAGGGTTCTGTAGAAGCAGTTACCCAGTCTCTGGAAAAGCTGTCCAACGAGGAAGTTCGTGTCCGTGTGATCCATGGCGGTGTTGGCGGCATCAAGGAGAGCGACGTCATGCTGGCAAGCGCCTCCAATGCCATTATCATCGGCTTTAATGTGCGCCCGGATCAGACCGCAGAGGAAATTGCCGCTCGTGACAAGGTGGATATTCGTACCTACCGTGTTATTTACGATGCGATTGAAGAGATTGAAACAGCCATGAAGGGTATGCTGGCACCGAAATACCGTGAGGTTGTTATGGGACGTATTGAAGTGCGCCAGGTCTACAAAATCTCCAATGTCGGTGCAGTTGCCGGCGCTTATGTTCTGAACGGCAAGGTTACCAGACAGTGCGAGATCCGTGTCGTTCGTGACGGTATCGTTATTGCAGAGGATAAGATGTCCAGTCTGAAACGTTTTAAGGATGACGTGAAGGAAGTCGGCGAGAGCTACGAGTGTGGTATTACTCTCGAAAAATTCCGGGATTTCAAGGAAGGCGACATTTTCGAAGCATTTATTATGGAAGAATACAGAGACTAAAGGCAGCACCGCACAAATAATATATGATGAATGCGTAATTGTATTGATATGGTGTTGGTTCACAAAGCCATATTGTGAACTAAGAAAAGGAGGCCGTGAAGCATGGCGAATTTTAAGACAAACCGGACAGAAGAGGATATCCTGCGTGAAATGACTGCCATTCTGCGTGAGCTGAAAGACCCCCGGATCGACCCGATGCTGACCGTGGTGCGTGCAGAGCTGTCACGGGATCTCTCTGACTGTAAGATCTTTGTCTCCAGTCTGTCGGGACGGGATGCAGCGAAGCGGTCCTGTCTGGGGCTGGACAGTGCTTCTGGCTTTATCCGTCGGGAGTTGTTCCATCGGCTGAAGATCCGAAAGTGTCCGACACTGCATTTTGTGGCAGATGATTCTATTGCCCATAGTGCGGAGATCAATCGGATGCTGCATGAGATCCAACCGCCGGTGGAAGAACCTCAGGAAAAGGAGTGATAGCTTGTGCAGCAACTGACTTTGGCGCAGACAGCCAAATGGCTGAAAAACTGTAAAGACGCATATATTCTCATTCACAGAAGTCCGGACGGAGACTGCATCGGCGCAGGGTATGCCCTGGCAGAAATGCTGCATCAGATGCAGAAGCGTGCAGTGGTGCTCTGCGATGACCCTATTCCAGAACGTTATCACTTCATGCTGCCAGAGAATCAGAAGCAGGAGACGTTTCAGCCGGGCTGCGTGATCGCAGTAGATGTGGCTGATCCGAAGCTGCTGGGCGGTGAAGTGAAGGAGAAATATGGTGATTCTGTGGACTTGTGCATTGATCATCACATTTCCAACGTGCCTTTTGCCAGCGCTCGCTATTTGGATGGCAAGGCAGCGGCAACTTGCGAGATTCTTTATTCCCTCTATCGTATCCTTCCGGTGGCCATGACGAAAACTATGGCACTTTGCCTGTATACGGGTATGGCAACAGATACTGGTTGTTTCCAGTATGACAACGCAGGACCTCGTACCCATCGTGCTGTAGCAGATTTGATGGAAATGCGCCCGGATGTGCCCTATGCAAAGATCAATCGGCAGATGTTTGCTGTGAAAAGCTTTGGCAGACTTCGGCTGGAGCAGCTGCTCATTGACCAGCTGGAACGGTATATGGACGGAAAATGTGTTCTTATTTGCATTACGCAGGAATTTTTACAGAAATTCCAGGTGGATGATGCAGAGCTGGACGGTATTGCGGGATTTCCACTCCAGGTGGAGGGCGCTCAGGTGGGCATCACTATGAAAGAAAAGGAACCGGGAAAATTCCGGATCTCTATGCGCTCGGCAGATCAGGTGAATGTTTCTGCCATCTGCCAGCGGTTGGGCGGCGGCGGTCATGTAAAGGCTGCTGGCTGTCTGGTATGCGGTACAGCGGATGAGGCACGGGAAAAGCTGCTTCGGGCGGTTTCGGAAGGATGGAACGTTCAATGAGTCAGGAAACAATACAGGGCGTGCTTTGCATGAACAAGCCTGCCGAATTTACTTCGTTTGATGTGATCGGAAAACTTCGGGGCATCCTGCGTATGCGGCGGCTTGGGCATACTGGTACTCTGGATCCTATGGCGACCGGTGTTCTGTCGGTGCTGGTGGGACGTGCCACACGGGCGTGTGATATTCTGCCGGATCAGGACAAGACCTATCGGGCTTCAGTACAGTTCGGTTGGGAGACAGATACAGAGGATGTCTGGGGCGTGCGGACGGCGGTATATCCCGAAATGCACGTGACAAAAGAAGCGCTGGAATCGGTGCTGTCTCAGTTTCGGGGCGAGATCTGGCAGGTGCCGCCCATGTATTCTGCCGTATCCGTGGACGGAAAGCGGCTGTATGAGTTGGCACGTAAGGGTGTTGTTGTGGATCGTCCTGCACGGAAAGTACAGATTCACACACTAACACTGGAGACATGGAACGAAGATGCGCAGACGGCAGAACTGTTAGTGTCCTGCGGAAAGGGTACCTATATCCGCACACTGCTCTCCGATATCGGAAAGGCACTGGGCGGCGGTGCTGTCATGACAGCACTCTGCCGTACTCAGGCAAGCGGATTTTCTTTGGAACAATGCTATACCTTTGAGGATGTCAAGAGATTTTGCCGGGAAGGCAGTCTGGCTTCTCATCTGATTCCCACAGACAGACTTTTTGCCGCACTGCCGGCACTGCATCTGACGGAAAAACAGTCGGTGCTCTATGGAAACGGCGTCAAGCTGGATCTGGAACAGATCCCGGAATATCAGGATTCTCAGACGGAGTACCGTGTTTATGATGCAAAACAGGTGTTTCTGGGAACAGCACTGGCAGAACCGGAGAACAGTGTGCTGCGAGTGGGAAAGAATTTCAACTAGAAAGGCGGCGTGATACGTGGAGCTGCTAAAACACACGGATACGCCTCTTTTGCAGGAAAGTGCTGTGGCACTTGGCTTTTTTGACGGCGTGCATCTGGGACATCGTGCTGTGCTGTATGCTGCTGTGGAATGTGCCAAAGAAAAACAGCTGATGCCTTGTGCATTTACCTTTGCGGCAAATTCTGTGCCGGTGAAGCAGGGGGCTTCTCTGAACTATCTATATACAGATGCTCAAAAGTATGCGCTTATGGCAGACTGCGGCGTGGAAGGAGTATACTGTCCAACGTTTTCGGAATTGTGTGCTCTGGATGGTGAAGCTTTCTGCCGGAAAGTACTTGTGGAATTGTTCCATGCCAGAGAAGTTTTTTGCGGCGGAGATTTTCGTTTTGGCGCAAAGGCAGCGTGGGATATTGCTGCATTAGATGCATTCGGCAAACAAATGGGATTTTCAGTACATCAGGTAGAGTCGGTGCACTGTGATGGCGAAAAGGTTTCTTCTACTGCCATCCGGGAAGCAGTGAAACACGGTGAGCCGGAACGTGCGGCGAGACTATTGGGTGCGCCTTATCATATCAGCGGCAGGGTGATTCACGGTGCTGCCCTGGGCAGGACAAGGGATGTCCCTACGATTAATATGCCTTTTGCAGACAGACAGGTCGTTCCTAGATATGGGGTATATGTTTCCCGGACAAAGACACCGCAGGGGGTGTTCGATTCTGTGACGGATATCGGCGTAAAGCCTACTGTGAGTGAGGGACAGATTCCAGCGGCGGAGACATTTCTGCTGGATTTTTCCGGTGATCTGTATGAACAGCCCTGTACCGTGGAATTGCTGCATTTTCTGCGTCCGGAGCGGAAGTTCCCGGATGTGGAGGCATTGTATCAGCAGATCGCACGAGATCAGGCAGAATGTCGGGCATGGCTGCGGCAGAATGCAGTATGTCAGTAAAATACGAGTGAGTTTTTTGTATTTTCTCAAAAAGGCTGCTTGGCAATGAAGTTTTTTTGATCCAGCAATTTTTTCAAAAAATGCTGGCGAGGACCAGGGCGAGGAGTCCTGGTCGCCGCCCGCAGGCGGCGAAATACCCCGGCGCATTCTTTTGCGCCGGGTCGAGGGTGGTGAAAAAAAGCGACAGCTTTTTCGAGGCGGGGCGAACAAGACCGCCCCGCCTTGTGAGCCCTTTAAAGTAAGAAAAATCTTGCAAACGTCCCGGTGGGACGTTTGCAACGAATTTATATAATTTATATATTGATATAAAAGTTATAGTGTTATATTCACTTTTGAAAGGAAGTACACGCAATATGAGCAAGCGAGTAAGAACCAGATTCGCACCGAGTCCGACAGGATATATGCACATCGGCAACCTGCGGACGGCGCTGTATGCCTATCTCATCGCCAAAAAAGACGGCGGCGATTTTATTCTCCGTATCGAGGACACCGACCAGGAGCGGTATGTAGAGGGTGCAGTTGATGTGATCTACGATACGCTGAAAATTGCCGGTCTGAACTGGGACGAGGGTCCGGATATCGGTGGTCCGGTGGGACCCTATGTACAGTCTGAACGCATGGGAATGTTTAAGTCCTATGCAGAGGAACTGGTGAAAACCGGTCACGCCTACTACTGCTTCTGTGACAAGGAACGGCTGGATGAGGTGCGCAAGATTCAGGAAGCATCCCGTATCGCACCCATGTATGACCGCCATTGCCGAGATCTTTCCCCAGAGGAAGTTCAGGCAAAGCTGGATGCTGGTATCCCCTATGTTATCCGCCAGAAAATGCCGCTGGATGGAACTACCACATTCCACGATGAAATCTACGGCGATATTACAGTGGAAAACAGCACGCTGGACGACCAGATCCTCATCAAGACTGACGGTATGCCCACTTATAACTTTGCAAATGTAGTAGACGACCACCTCATGGGGATTACCCATGTTGTCCGGGGCAATGAGTACCTTTCTTCTGCACCGAAATATAATCTGCTCTATGAGGCATTCGGCTGGGATGTTCCCATCTATGTGCATTGCGCACCGGTCATGAAGGATCAGACACATAAGCTGTCCAAGCGTAATGGCGACGCATCTTTCCAGGATCTGATGGAAAAGGGGTATTTGCCCCAGGCAGTGCTGAATTTCATTGCGCTGCTGGGCTGGGCACCTACGGGTGAACAGGAGATCTATACCCTGGACGAACTGAAACAGGTGTTCTCCATCAGTGGTATCAGTAAGTCCCCGGCGATTTTCGACAGCCAGAAACTTCGTGCGATCAATGCGGCTTATGTACACAAGATGACGCCGGAGGAATTCCAGGAAGCTGCAGTGCCTTATATTCGTCAGACGGTCAAGAGAACAGACGTTGATCTGCCGCTGCTGTGCAGTGTACTCCAGAACCGGACGGAAGTGTTCTCAGATATTCCGGAACAGGTAGATTTCATTGATCAGATGCCGGAATATGATCTGGCGATGTATCGTCATAAGAAGATGAAGACTACACCGGAAACAGCGCTGGAGGCCTTGCAGGTTGTCCTGCCAGTACTGGAAGGCGTTGACACATGGGATGCGGAGCATATTCACGAAGCATTGTTTGCGAAGATCGCAGAGATGGGCGTAAAGAATGGCTGGATGCTGTGGCCGGTTCGTACAGCTGTTTCCGGAAAGCAGTTTACACCGGGCGGCGGTGTCGAATTGTGCGCAATTCTTGGAAAAGAGGACACACTGAACCGGATTCGCAGTGCAATTGACACACTTTCGGCAGCCTGCGCAAAATAAAAGTGTATCTTTCGTTATGCTATCACGCTTTTATCACAAATCTCTGTTAAACTAATGCCAGTATTTGCGTGTGCTGCGCAAACAGAAGGAGGCAATCACAAGGATGATTGAAGTCAAACATCTGACGAAACATTATGGGGATAAAGTGGCTGTCAATGATATCAGCTTTACCGCAGAAGACGGCGAGATCCTCGGTCTGCTCGGGCCCAATGGCGCCGGGAAGTCAACGACCATGAATATGCTGACCGGTTATATCAGCTCTACCTCGGGACAGGCGCTGATCAACGGTGTGGACATTCTGGAAGAACCCATCAAGGCGAAGGCACAGATCGGCTATCTGCCGGAGCTGCCGCCGCTGTATCTGGATATGACGGTCATGGGCTATCTGAATTTTGTCTATGACTTGAAAAAGTGTAAACTGCTGCGGAAATCCCATCTGAAGGATGTATGCAATCTTTGCAAGATCAGCGATGTTTCCAACCGGGTCATCAAGCATCTGTCCAAGGGCTATCGTCAGCGTGTGGGTCTGGCACAGGCACTCATCGGCAATCCGCCCATTCTGATCCTGGACGAACCTACTGTTGGTCTCGACCCGAATCAGATCATCGAGATCCGTACTCTGGTGAAGAAGCTGGGAAAACGCCATACGGTCATTCTCTCTTCTCACATTCTGACAGAAGTACAGGAAGTCTGCGACCGCGTTGTGATCATCAATCACGGTCAGGTGGCGGCATATGATACCATCGACAATCTGTCGAAGTCTGTTTCCGGCAGCAACAAGATGACTGTTCGGATCAGCGGTCCGAAAATTGATATTTTGCAGGCGATCCGTGCCATTGACGGTGTACTGAAAGTACGTGCAGATATGGAACGGGAGTCGGGCATGTTCGAATATGAAATTGCGGCAAAGCCCGATTCTGATATCCGTCCGGCACTGAATCAGATGGTACAGGCGCACGGCTGGGGCATCTATAAGATGGATCTGGGCGAAATGACGTTGGAAGATGTATTCCTGAAGATTACCATGGGAGAAGGCGTGAAGCTGCCGTCTTCTAAGAAAACGACTGCATCTGCGATACAGGCAGAATCGGTCAGCGAAACACCAGAGGAAACCCAGACACCTCAGGCAGATACAGCTGAAACAACAGAAGGAGGCGAGGCATAATGGGTGCAATTTATCGGCGTGAAATGGGCGCATTCTTCACTTCCAGCATTGCATATGTCTTTCTGGCAGTGTTCTACTTAGCGTCCGGTTACTTTTTCTTTGCTTCGTCTTTGGCTTCGGCAACGACGGATATGTCTGGCGTATTTACCAGCTTGTTTCTGATCGTTGTTATCCTGATTCCGGTATTGACCATGCGGCTCTTCAGTGAGGAAAAGAAGCAGAAAACCGAACAGGGTCTGCTGACCTCGCCGGTATCCATCGGCGGCATTGTACTGGGCAAGTATTTTGCAGCACTGACCATGTATGCCATCGGTCTTGCCATTCTGTTCCTGTATGCACTGATCCTGAGCTTTTTCGGAGCAGTTTCCTGGGGCATTGTGACTGCAAATATCCTGGCGCTGTTTTTGCTGGGCGCTGCCTTTATTTCTGTGACACTGTTCATTTCGTCCCTGACGGAAAACCAGGTGGTCGCAGCGGTTCTGGGCATTATTGCGCTGCTGGTACTGTACATGCTGGATGTAGTGGCGCAGTTCACAGAAAATCTGCCCATCGTGCCTACAGTGCTCAATGCACTTTCATTCTATACGAAGTATTATGATTTTACGGCGGGTCTGTTTGATCCGGCGAGTGTGCTGTTCTTTATCAGCACGGCGGTGATCTTCAACTTCTTTACCGTTCGTGTATTTGAGAAACGGCGCTGGAGCTGAGGGGAGGACAGAAACCATGAAAAATCAGGAAAAAAAGGCGGCAGCGCCTATGTCAGAGGAAAAACGGCAGAACAAGCTCAAACGGCGGAAGAAGCTGAAATACGGCGGTCTTGCAACAGCTGTGACAGCGATCTTCGTGGTAGTTGTCATATTGGTGAACGTGATCGTTTCCTTGATCGGCAACCGTTTTCCCAATGCTGTACTGGATCTTACTACCTCCAATGTCTATGAGATCAGCGATGAAACGCTGGACTATATCCGCGATCTGGATCAGGATGTGGAGATCGCCGTCTCTTCTGACGAGAGTACTTTCCAGACCGATAAGTACTACAAGATGATCTCTGAGACCATCTCCAAATATCAGGGCTATTCCGATCATATTTCTGTGACCTATTTCGATACCACAAAAGATCCGGATATTCTGGCACAATATCAGGAACTGTACGGCGGTACCATCAGCTCCGGAAAGATCATTGTGACAAGCGGAAAACGAATCAAGGTCTATGACTGCTTCTCGGATATGTTCGAATTGGATCAGCAGACCTATCAGTATTATCAGTATGGCATGGCTTCGCTGACAGACTGCATCACTGGCTTTAAGGGTGAGCAGACTCTGACCTCTGCCATTATGAATGTAACGGATTCCAATCCCAAGGCAGTGGGCGTGATCGCACAGTCCAACGGGGAATTGATCTACAGCCAGACACAGGCGAATTATTATGCTGTCAGTGCAGCACAGAGCCTTCTGGATAGCAACGGCTATGACGTGACAGAACTGGACATTGTGACAGATACTTTGGATACGGAACAGTATGACATTTTGCTGCTTCCGGCACCAGCACAGGATCTGACTACAGATGCCATTGCGAAGATCAAGGATTTTCTGTACAATGACGGCAACCTGGGAAAACAGCTGATCTACATTGCAGATTATACTCAGTCCTCTACTCCCAATCTGGATGCATTTCTCAAGGAGTGGAACGTACAGATCGACCGTAGTGTTGTAAGAGATGAGGACAGCAGCAGCCAGACGGTTTCTACTCTGTCCGGCAAAGGCAAGGTACCCATTGCATATGTCAATGCAGATGAGGATGACAAGGGCTACGACGGCAATCTGAACAATACCAGCCTGCCGGTAGTAGCACCGCTGACACGTCCTATTGATGCACTGACAGCGAATAACGGACGTACAGTTACCTCACTTCTGACTACATCCAATACGTCTTATCGTTATCCTCTTTCGGATGCCAGTGGTGATACAGCGTCCGCAGACGATGTGCCAGAAGAAACCACTGAGGATGCAGCAGAGGCAGAAACCGAAGCGGCGGAGACAACGACTTCCTTCAACGTAAGCGCAGCAGAACGAAGTGAAAATACTGTCATGGCACTGTGCCGTGACCAGCAGTCCACTGGCAGCGAGTTTATTGAAAGTGATGTGATCGTGCTCGGTTCTATGTCGCTGTTGGATTATAACCTGGTACAGGATTCTGCATACAACAATGCGGAATACTTCGTTGGTCTGCTGAATTCCATCTGCGGCAAGGAAGACAGTATTGTCATTGCCGCAAAGGATCTGAGTCAGACTTCTATCTCTGCCACAGAGACACAGCTCAAGACCATTCGTACACTGGTTGTCTTTCTGATCCCGCTGGCTGTTGTTGTGATCGGTGTCATCGTGGCAGTCCGCAGACGTTGGCGCTGACCTGGAAAGGATGATTTTGGATGCGTAAAAAGATGCTGGGAATTGTTGGCGGTGTAGTACTTGTTGCTGCCTTGGGCACTGCTGCATTTCTGCTGCTGAAAAGTCAGCCGGAGGAACCTTCTTCAGGAAATTCCGCAGAGGAAAGCAGTGCTGTATCGGTGACACTGACGGAACAGGAACCCAATGATGTCACTTCTATTGACGTGACGAATGCTTCGGGTAACTTTGAAGTTGTGCGCACGGCAGAAGGCAATGGCACTGACAATGCCGTTTTCGCCATTGCAGGGTGGGAAGATCTTCCTATGGAAACCTCCACGCTCTGGACGCTGCCGAACAATACCGCTTCTATGAATACCACCGATTTGGTGGAGGAAAATTGTGCCGATCTGGCAAAGTTCGGACTGGATGATGAAACAGCTGTGGCTGTGACGCTGCACTTTGAGGATGGCAGCAGCTACTCTTTTCGCGTGGGAAATGCAGTTTCCGGTACGGAAAACACCTATTTTGCACCAGCAGATGAGGATACGGTCTATACTGTAAAGACATCGCTGGTGGCGAATTTCAGCAAATCTGCAATGGATTTCCTCTCTAAAACCATACTGGAAGAACCGGCAGAGGAGGACTATCCCATTGTCAATTCCTTGACCGTGGAGCGAAAGGACATAGACTATGTGCTGGAGCTGGATTATGATGAGACCTCTGTAGACGAGGACAGCATGGGCGGCACTGTGGCAAGCCATGAGATGGTTTCGCCGGTGCCGGCATATCTGAGTGTAGACCGTTCTACACCGGTGGTCACGGGGATGTTCGGACTGACCGCAGAGAAAGCGGTGATTCCTCATCCCACGGAATCGGATCTGGAAGAAGCCGGTCTGACCGCCCCCTTTGGTACTGCGGCCATGGCTTGTGACGACGGGAATACCTATGTGCTGAAATTCGGCGAACGCTTCACAGAAACAGACGAAGAAACAGGAGATCAGACGGCGTATTACTATGTATATCTGGAAGGTGTCGATGTCATTTATCAGGTGACAGAGGAGAATATGGTCTGGGCAACGGTAGCCCCGACAGACATTGCCTCGAAGCTTGTGATCGGTACCTATGTATGGGATGTCGGTTCGCTAGATGTGCGAGTGAATGATCTGGAATATACTTTTGATGTGACAGCTACGGGCAAAGATGACGCTGTAGTGAAGCTGAACGGCGAAAGCGCAGATCCTGAGCGGTATCGCCAGTTTTATTCCTTCTTGCTGAACACAACAGCGGAAACTGTGGAACTGAACGGAACGCCGGAAGGAAATCCCCTTGCTGAGATCAAGATTAAAACACAGGACGGCAAATTCACACGAGATCTGGCATTCTATGCCATTGACGATTTCACCTGCCTGATCACCGTAGATGGTGCATCGGCGTATACTTGCCGTAAGTCTTATCTGGATACACTGCACAGTAATATGGAAATTTACGACACAGACGAAGAATTTACAACCAACTGGAGTTAAGTATCGGCAAAACACTGTGCGCATAGAACTATGTGCATCATTTTGCAGATACTGCCGGAGAAAGGAACATCGATGAATCAGGAATTTTTTATGTATCGGGGTTACCCTTTGGTACGAAATGGAAACCAAATCTATTACGGTTACATGTCTGAACCATATGTGGTGATGATGCAAATCGCACATCAGCAGGAAACTGACGGCGGATTGAAGATCGCAGATAAGATCAAGGTCTATCAGATGTCCACAAAAGAGCCGAATCCGGTGAAAGCGATCGTAAAGACTTCCGATCGTCCGAATCTGTATGAAGCGATTGATCTGGCGAATGTCTGGCTGAAGCGTGCAGAAAAGGATGCCTCGGCACAATAATAGCATAACAGTAAGCTGCTCGGAGCCTGGATTTTTTCAGTGTGCCGGGCGGCTTTTTTGTATGGATATGTGTGACTCTTTTCAAATGTGGTGTAAACATAGAAATTATTTTTTGAATTAAATGTTGACATTCTTATGGATATTTGTTATAATAGAAATGTCGAAAAATAACGTTCGGATGAAAGGAATGTGTGTTATGCAAAAAAAGATGAAATGGGCAGTGATTTTCTGTATTCCTGCATTGCTGCTGTCCGGCTGCGGCAGTGATTCTGGCATGATGCGAGTGAAGAGTGATGATAATTTTACATACAATGAAAACTGGGAGGGGGAGGCAGCTTATGATACCGTTGTTGAAGCGCCCTCTGTTTCCGGGGAGGGTTACAGCGAAATTCAGGAAAATCCATTTCAGTCCACGGCAGAATCGCCGGTGTCTACTTTCTCAGCAGATGTGGACACCGCATCCTACAGCAATCTCCGGCGGATGATCCAGTGGGGCTATTCCATGTCGGATATTCCAACAGATGCTGTGCGTATTGAGGAATTGCTGAATTATTTTTCCTATGATTACAATCTGCCGGAGAATGATGCGCCTTTCGGGGTGACCGTGACTGCCGGAGATTGTCCGTGGAATCAGGAGCATCAGTTGGTGACCATCGGGCTGAAAAGCGAGGAGATCGACTTTTCCGAAGCGGCTTCCAGTAATCTGGTATTTTTGCTGGATGTGTCCGGATCTATGCAGGATGACAACAAGCTGCCGCTGTTACAGCAGGCATTTACGATGCTGTCGGACAATCTCACGAAAAAAGATCGTGTATCTATCGTGACTTATGCCGGAACAGATGCGGTCTTACTGGAGGGATGTCCCGGCGATCAGAAGGCGACGATCTCCGCTATGCTCAGTGACTTGGAGGCGTCCGGCAGTACCAACGGCAGCGCCGGCATTGAAACAGCATATGCACTGGCGGAGAAATATTTCATTGACGGCGGAAACAACCGGGTAATTCTCGCTACGGACGGCGATCTGAATGTAGGCGTGACTTCGGAGGAGGCACTGTCAGAGCTGATCTCCGAAAAGAAAGCGTCCGGCATTTATTTGACTACCTTGGGCTTTGGCACGGGCAATTTGCAGGACAACAAATTGGAGACACTGGCTGACGACGGAAACGGCGTATATGCCTATATTGACAGTGTGACAGAAGCACGGAAGGTTCTGGTGGAGGAACTGGGGGCAAGCATGGTGACTGTGGCAGAGGATGTGAAGCTGCAAGTGACCTTTGAACCATCCCAGGTGGCGGAATACCGGCTCATCGGCTATGAGAACCGGATGCTTTCTCAGGAGGATTTCGAGGACGATACCAAGGATGCCGGAGAGATCGGTGCAGGGCATACGGTGACGGCAATGTATGAGGTGGCACTGACACAGCAGGCTCTGGCAGAAGGCAATGATATGCCGTGGCTGACATTGGGCGTGCGGTATAAAGAACCTGGCGGCGATACAAGCAAACTGCTGGAATATCCGGTGACGCAGCAGGCATATACTACAGATCCGGGTCATGATTTCCGGTTTGCAGCATGTGTGGCAGAGTTTGGAATGGTGGTACGGAACAGTTCCTATCGGGGTGATGCAACGTTGGAGGATGTGACGGATACACTGGCACAGTTGGATCTGCAAGGGGATGCTTATAAAGAAGAATTCCGAGAGCTTGTGAATCAGCTGCGGTGAGTTGAAAATCAAATGTTGCCCCGGCCTTTTTCAGCCGTTGGTTTTCACTCGGCAAAAACCTGTAAGATTTGTCGTATTTTCTCTTGACATGATCACGATCTTCCTTTATAATAATATTACTGAAAATGATTCCAGGCAGTACTGTACATTGTGCAGTACTGCTTTCAATAAAGGAGAATGATTTTATGGAGATTTACCGTATTCATATGGGAAAGGCAAAATGTGCTGTGGATCTGGGAGATGGCAGCGAACGCGGCGAATATGTGAATCAGGACTATATCCTGGCGAAAATGGGACGCCCGCACCGCAGCATCAGCCTGATGTACTGCTACTATCCTCTGGATGAGGGATGGCCGGGAAGAGCCAGCGTGGTACATGCCAGCCCGGATGTCAGCTTTGCCTGGGATTTTCCCTATGACGACTATTTCACCTATAAGGGTGGTCTCGGCGGCAATACCGAAGGCGAGCCATTCAATTATATGCGTGAGATTCGTCAGCATGGACAGGATGTCAGCTTGACGCTGACCATTGATCCCCATGTTTCTGACGAACATCTGGCAGCCATCGGCGAGGATCTGCGTCCTTTTGGACGGGTGTTCCTGCGCATCAACCATGAGGCAACGGGTAACTGGTTCTCATTCAATAAGCGCTGTACCTATCAGGAGGTAGCGGACTTCTTTGTCCGTGCCAGCCGGATCATCAAGGAACATGCACCCAATGTTCAGACCATTACCTGTATCGGCGGTATCGAAGATCTTTCCAAGGAAGAGATGGAAAAGGAAGCGGAGTTTGCACAAACCATTCCGGCAGCAGATATCTGGTCAGTAGACAAATATATGGCACTCCACTGGGGCTGGCCCTATGATGTGGCAGAGCACGGTGGCAATACCCACAGCCGGGGTACTGTTGCCGATACTTATGAAAAGACAAAGCGCAGTTTTGAACGGTTCCGCTATCTGAACGGCGGCGCTGCAAAGCCTATGACTATGGCGGAATTCAATGCTGACGGCGATGTGACCGGGCCTTATGAACAGGCAGATATGGTACGGGAGTTCTGCGACAGACTGGAGGCAGAACAGGCAGACTGGTTCAGCGCATTTACATTCTATCAATTCCGTGACCGCGGACGTCTGGGTCTGGAGATCGAAGATCCCAATAACCCGGATGTAGGCATTGCACAGCCGGTTCTGGATGCTTATAAAGAGATCATCCAGCGTGACTGGTTCAAGCCGGAGATCACCAGACAGGATGGGGAGGTAAAATTGCCTGTTACTCTGCGCTGGAGCAATTCTGAGGATGCCGAGGGTCTGGCGATCCCGCTGCATTTCGAGAAGAACCCTACCTTCTGTGAGGTGACTTTTGAAGAAGAAAGCAACTTGATGCTGGAACTGAACGGCAAGTGGTTCTACAAGGCACCGGGCACGAAGACCGTAGATCTCATGGGTGCATTTTTTGAAAAGCCGCTGCAGGGGGCTGCGGATATGACATTGAAAATTTTTGCACCGCCGGCAACTGGTGAAAATGATCTGTCTGTAGAGGATGGTTTGTTCCACTGCGATACGGTACTGGATGAACTGCCGAAGATCCGAATCCGGTTTGAGCCGGTGGAGAAGTAAACGCTTTCAATAATTTTGACAGAAACACGCTTTCAATAATTTTGACAGAAAATACCCTTGACAAAAACTTGTCAATCATGTATAATTTAAGTAACGATATTATAGCCGGAATTGTAGAAAGCGTTCCGGAGAACAGGAGATAGAACCATGGGACTTTTTGACAAGGTAAATCAAGTCAGCCGCAGCGTAACGGAATCTTCTAAGAGTGCCGCTGAAACCAGCAATCTGAAGAAGAAGATCGCTTATGAGAAAGAACGCATTCAGGAAGTAATGACTGAGATCGGCAGACTGTTTTATGAGAATCCCAACGGTGATCATAAGGCAGAGTTGGAACTCTGTGCAGATATTGATGACAGAAAGCGTCGGATCGCCAGCATGCAGGGCGATTTGAGCCAGCTGAAAGGCATCCGCATCTGCGGTCAGTGCGGCGCACGGTTTGATGAGAAGTATACCTTTGGCTTCTGTGGAAACTGCGGCACAAAGCTGGGCGAAGCAGAATAACGAGAATATATGGACAGCACAGCCTGTTGTGGGGTGTGCTGTTTTTGTGTCAACCCGTCCTCTGGATTTGACAGCAGACGGATGGAAAGGAGTTTAAAAATGCAGCCTGATCTTATATTTGATTGGAAAAGTGTGCATGTTCCGGCGTCGGAAGTCACCGGCCTTATGCGCAGACATCGTTCGGAACATCTGGAGGTCCTGTTCCATTATGCAGAAGTGTTATATCGTGTGGGCGTAAACCCGGATAATGCAAGAGAGCCATTCTACCTGGACGAGGATACCTATCCGTCTATGTTTGCATTTTGCAGCTCGGCTTGTATTGAAGGCGGTTTTTTGCTGCCGGATCTACAGGAGCCTTTGGATGTGATCGCTGTGAACGGCGCAGATCCGGAACCTTATTTTGCTTGAAATTTCAAGAAAGCGTAGGAAACTTGTATGGAAAAAAAGAAGAATAAATGGCTCTCTTTTTTTGTGGATGGCTTGCTGTCCGGTCTTATGATCGGCATCGGCGGCATTGTGAGTTTGTCTTGTGAAAACCGCTATATCGGCGCATTCCTCTTCTCTTTGGGATTGTTCTGTATCATCCATTTTCAATATGGATTGTACACCGGAAAGGTAGGATATATCCTGGATCGGGATCGTGCCTATCTGGGAGAGACTTTTTTTACCTTGCTGGCGAATGCTGTAGGTGCAGGTCTGACAGCTGGATTAGTGCATCTTACACGGTTTGCACGGGATGTTTCTGTGAATGGTATGGATGTGTCGCTGATGGATCGTGCACAGACTTCCATGGAAGGAAAACTCTGGGACAGCCCTCTTAGTTCTTTTGTATTGGCTTTTTTCTGCGGTATTATGATGTTTTCTGCCGTGGAAGGCTGTCGTCACTGTACAGAAAAGAAGAACCATGTTGCCGGACTATTTGTAGTGGTCATGCCAATTATGGTGTTTATTCTGGCTGGGTTCAATCACTGTGTGGCAGATATATTCTATTATTTTCTGGCAGGCTGCCCTGATCCGATTCGTGCATTGCTGTATTTCCCCATGGTTATTGCGGGAAATGCTTTCGGTGGTATCTGCATTCCGTTTTTGAAACGGTTCTCCAGAAATCCCCTTTGATTGATATGATAGAACCGCACATGAGAGATCGTGTGCGGTTTTTGCTTGTATTTTGTAGGGGAATGTGTTATACTGGACAAAATGCAATTATGTAATTATGTATTGCGGTAAATTTCTGATATAATATCGAGGTGATGGAATCCATGTTTTCCCTTATGCTTGTGGGATGCGGCGGTGCGCTGGGTGCAATGCTGCGCTATGCCATCGGATTGATTCCCGTACGCAGTACATTCCCGGTTCTGACTCTGGTGATCAATTTTCTGGGTGCAATTGCCATCGGTCTGATTGCAGAAGCAGCATCGGCACAGCAGCTGTCCCAGAAGAGCACGTTGTTCTGGAAGACTGGCGTCTGCGGCGGTTTCACGACATTTTCTACCTTTTCGCTGGAAGCAATGACTTTGTTCCAGGAAAAGCAGTGGCTGTTGGGGAGTCTGTATGTAGTGCTGAGTGTGATAGGTTGCCTTTGCGGTGTGCTGCTAGGAAAGTTTATGCAGCATCGGTTGTTCGGTTAAAACTTGTTTAAATAGAATATGTGTGCAGATTTTCGAGCAGAATTTCTACGAATACAAGGTAAAAATTTGTGGAAAGCCTTCGCCTGGCAAGAATTTTTAATGCAGTAGATGTAAAATTGTGCCGATGGGACGCATATTTCATATTTATATGATCTGATTTCAAAAAAGCAAAGAGGTGAGTACATGCCGCAGCAGACAGAACACCGTAGTTTGATTCTCGGCAGTGAGATGATTTCCTATACATTGGAACGCAAAAAGGTTAAGAATATCAATATGCGGGTGCGTTCGGGCACTGGTCTGGTGGTGTCAGCACCGTATCATGTGCCGCTGGAGGAGATCGAGGAAATCCTACGGCAGCATGAAAAACGGATCCTGACTGTTCTGCATCAGTTTACTCGTGCCGAAAAGGACAGCGCTCAGCAATATCCTGATACTTACATCACTGGAGAAACGGTGCTCTATCTGGGGAAAATTTATGTTCTGGAAGTGGTACGGGGCACACGGGATTGTGTACAGCTCCAGGGAGACAAGCTGCTTCTGCTTGTTCGGGATCCGTCTGACGAGAAACATCGGAAAAAGGTGTTCGATGCCTGGTGGAACAGCTCTTGTGAAAAGGCGGTGCGCAATCTTTGCCGGGCAGTGTATCCTGTCTTTGCTGCACATGAGGTACAGTTTCCGGAGATCCGTTTTCGTGCCATGGTCGCCCAGTGGGGGAACTGCCGTCCTAAGCGCGGCGTGCTGACTTTTAATACCCGGCTTCTTGCTGCGCCGGTGCGCTGTATAGAATATGTGGTGATCCACGAGTTTACCCATTTTCTCTATCCGAACCATTCCAGACAATTCTATCAGTTCATTGAAGCTGAACTCCCGGATTGGCGGCAGCTTCAGGAAATCCTGCAAAAAACTGTGGAAACAAGGCTCGCTTCTAAAAAAAAGCCTGAAATGGGGACAGATTATTGACAATATGGCTAAAAACAGAGCCGGCACTTTAGTGATAATTCATAGAAATGCGTCTGGAAAGGAAAAAACTGTTGATTTTTTTTGGAATATATGATAAAATATATGTCGGGCAAATTGGGCTTGTTCGAAAAATCCATGTATTTGTGAAACAATCCCCAAGCACATTTTTAGGTGGCGCAGGATGAGAGTCGCCGGGAACATTGAAAGGAGTTTTCTTATGAAAAAATTGGGGCTCGGTAAGCGTACGCTGGCGTGTGTTGTCAGTGCTGCGACATTACTGACTGGAACCACTGCATTGTCTGCTTTGACACAGACCACAGGATTGACGGCGTCTGCTGCATCTTATGATAACTATGCAAAGCTGCTGCAGTATTCCATGTATTTTTATGATGCAAACATGTGCGGTGACCAGGTAGGAGAAACTGGTCAGATGGAATGGCGTGATGATTGTCATACCAGCGATGCAGTGACCGGCGGTTTCCATGACGCAGGTGACCACGTAAAGTTCGGTCTCCCGGCTGGTTACACAGCTTCTACACTGGGCTGGGGTTACTATGAATTCAAGGACAGCTATGACAGCCTGGGACAGACAGCACACCTCAAGACCATTACAGATTATTTCGCAAAGTATTTTAAGGACTGCACCACCCTGTCCGGTGGTACGGTAACCAGCTTCATCTATCAGGTCGGTAATGGTGATCAGGATCATGCTGTATGGTGTGCGCCGGAAGTACAGGACGCCTCCAGCCGTCAGGTGTATACAACAACAAACAGCGCCAGCGATATTGCAGCAGAATATGCGGCAGCACTGGCTGTAAACTATATTAACTTCGGCAATGCAGAGGATCTGACCTATGCGAAGGCACTGTATGAATTCTCCATCAAGTACAATTCTACTGCGGATGAAGGTACTACTGCATTTTACAATTCTTACGACTATTATGACGATCAGGCATGGGCTGCTGGCTGGTTGTATTTGGCAACCAATGACAGCACCTATAAGACATTCCTGAATACCTTTATGGAAGCATCGAACCAGGGCAAGTCCGGTCAGTCTGGATGTAAGTGGGGTATTTACTCTCCTCTGAGCTGGAATAATGTCAGCCTGGGCGCTGGTATTCTCCAGGCAGAGATCACCAATTCTTCTACTGACTGGGCGAAGGTAAGTACTTATCTGAATCAGAAGTGCTCCAGCGAGACCACCTACTACTGCGAAGACGCATGGGGCAGCTGCCGCTATAACACCGCAGTACAGCTGTGTGCACTGATTGCGTCCAAGCACGCTTCTTCTATGAATTACAACAGTTGGTGCAAGGCACAGATGGCGATGATTCTGGGAAACAACTCCATCAACACCAATTTTGTGGTTGGTTTTGACAGCAACTCTGCAAAGTATGCACACCACAGAGCAGCTTCTGGTTATGACAGCAACGATCAAATGACAGGTCAGACCGGTTATAGCAGCGATGGTCACACCTTGGTAGGTGCTCTGGTGGGCGGTCCTACTGATTCCAGTTTCACTTATAAGGATACCATTCAGGATTATCAGTGCAATGAGGTTACATTGGACTATAATGCCGGACTGGTTGGCGCAGCTGCTGGCTTGTATGAAGTATATAAGACTGGTTCTGTAGACGCTTCTGTTGAAGGTACAAAGGGTGGTACGATTGTAACCACTCCGACAACAACCGGAAAGACAGACACAACAACCACAACCTCTACCACGAAAAAGACTGAAACCACAACGACAACCACAACAAACGGAAACACTCCTAGCGGTTCTGAGGCATCCTTTACCGTTGGAACAGAGATCGGAACAGACGGTTCTCTGTATAAGTACGCAGAATTTGCACCCAATGGCGCAAAGACTGCTACAATATATTATACTGTAAATTCCAATGATACAGAATCCAGCGGTGCATTTGGCACATGGAATGGTTCTGAGTGGCTTCAGGAAGACTTCAAAACCAGCGTTTCCGGCGGTCAGTGCAGTGTAACATATAATGTTCCGTCTGATGCTGGTGCAACTGTGAAGTTCAGCGTATATTGGCCGGGTGCTGACAGCGTTGAGATCACCAAGATTGTTCTGGACAACGGTTCTATTACTACTACGCAGTCAACTACAACAAGCAAGCAGCCCAGTAACACAACAACAACTACTACAACCAACGGCAACGGCGGTGATACGAACGCAAATATTACAACAGGCACCGAAAAGGGCATTGATGATAAGATCTATAAGTATGCCGAATTTGCTCCCAATGGCGCAAAGTCTGCAACAGCTTACTTTACTGTAAAATCAGACGACACAGAAGCAAGCGGATCTTTTGGTACCTGGGCAGGCGAATGGCTTCAGGAAGATTTCAAAGTCAATGTTGGCGCAAATGGTGAGTGCAGTGTGGACTATAATATTCCGTCCAACGTTGGCGAAACTGTAAAGTTTAGCGTATACTGGCCGGGTGCAGACAATGTGGATATCACAAAGATCGTACTCCACTCCAATACTTCCGGTCAGGGTACGACGACCACACAGCAGCCCAACACCAGCAATGGCACCTATACTCTGGATCTGAATCAGTCTGTTGACTATAGCGAGCTGCCGATTGATGACAAGATGATCGGTTGGGAATGGGCAAAGTTTGGTATTCCTGCAAATGAAAATGTTACAAAGGTTGAAGTAAATATCAAGGCAAAGAGCGGCGAGATCGGCAAATGGCAGGGCGCTTTTGGTTCGTCTACCAAGGTAGAACCGGATTATTGGACGAAGACAGATGATATGGAACAGACCTTTAACAGCAAGTCTGGTTCTCTCGTGTGGGAAATTGACTCTGCAACATCCGCAATCATTCAGAGAGAATACGGCGGTGAGCTGAAGCTCGGCATCTGGTGGATCGATTGTACAGAGTTCACCATTGAGTCTATTACCGTTTATACAGATGCTGCCGGCAATAAAACAACAGCGTCTACTGTGAATACAACCACTACTACCACAAGCAAGACAACCACAACTTCAACTTCTAAGACGACCACAGCGACTACAACAAAGAATCCAAACCCTGGTACGACTGCTTCGCAGCCGCCGGAAATCCCGGATGCTACCATTTACGGTGACGTAAACCTGGATGGCAAGGTCGATGTCACAGATGCAGTTCTGCTGAATAAGGCAGCTGCAGGCGCAGTAAAGCTGAACGGTCAGCAGTATGCAAATGCGAATGTCTGCACAGACGATGGCGTTGGTGTGAACGATGCAGTAACACTGCTGAAGTTCCTGGTTTCTTTGGTAAAATCTCTCCCGTCTGACTGATCTAATATAACAAAAGACTTGATCTTTTGAAAAAATGGCACAAGAAATTTGTAATTTCTTGTGCCATTTTTTTGCGCCATAGTAAAATTTCTGAGAATAGGGAAATTCTAGTTCGTCAAACTGCTCAAAAAACATGTAAAGTGTTTAGCAGATTTTACTGAATTTTGTGAATCCGCTTTACAAGAAAAAGTGGGTGTGTTATAATAAATGAAACGAGAAGTATATGCTCTGTGAAAGGATCATTGCGCTTTCGCAACGATATAGCAGTGGCATAGCGTCCGGCGTGCCCGGAAAAATGAATCGTTGTATGCGGAACATGCGTACCCATGTTCTAACACAAAAATCTCTAATTTTCAAGGAGGATACTTATGCTGAAGAAAAAACTCGGCAAGAAGGTTGCCGCCTTGGCTTCTGCTGCGGTTATGGCAGTTTCTGCTACCGCAACTGGTCTGACTGCACTGTCTATGACAGTGTTTGCAGGCGCAGAGCTGGGCGAAGGTACCTTCAATGAAGGCAAGGGATTGCCTTGGCACATTTGCGAAAGTGCTACTGGTGTCATGAAGTTTGACATCACTGATGGCATTTATGCAATCCTGATCGAAAATCCCGGCGGTACCGGTAACGGCGGTGAAGACCGTTGGGACTGCCAGTTCCGTCACAGAAACCTGACAATTGAAGACGGTCATACTTATCGTTTGACTTATTCTGTTAAGCCGTCGCAGAGTGGCCGTATGTACTCCAAGCTGGGTGATATGGCAGATCCGAACAAGGAAACCTGGCACGGCAACGGCGAAAAGCTGACCATGACTTATGAGGAAGGTATTTCTCAGGAAGATCTGGAAGCAAAGCTTTTGGCAGCTCCTAAAACTGGTGAGAACGTAGACTATGGTCAGGGCTGGGATGCATGGAAGAATGAAACCCTTCCGGCAAACCAGTGGACAACAGTTGCATTTGAGTTCAAGGCACAGGGCTCTTCTACCGGTACAGGTGAGTGGACATTCCACATGGGCGGTACTGGTCAGTACACGCAGCAGGAATGTTTCCCGAAGGGTACTGTTATCCTGTTTGATAACCTGGCACTCATGGATCTGACGGATGATAATACCGATTATCCGAGAAATCAACCGGAGTATGAACCGAAGGGTATCGAAGTAAACCAGATTGGTTACTATCCGAATGCAAAGAAGCAGGCTACTCTGATTCTGGCAGACGACCCGGATCACACAAAGGCTAACAAGCCTGCCTCTGAGCAGATCAGCTATGAGATCAAGGATGCAAAGGGTGCAACCGTTTATGAGGGCACCACTTCCGGCGAAGTCATCTATGATGAAGGCGGCTGGAACTGGAACCAGGTCATTGACTTTACTGATTTCACAACAGAAGGCACTAACTATAAGCTTGTTGTAGACGGCAAGGAGTCTATCGCTTTCGATATTGATTCCAATCTGTATGGCGCAGGTCATGTACATGATGAAAGCATGCTGACTTATGCGGTTAACTACTACTATCAGAACCGTTCTGGTGTTACCACTGAAGATGCTTACATTCCTTCTGGTCAGACCGATCAAGGCAGCGGAAAGACACTGGGCCGTAAGGATTGCCACAACCCGGATACAGCTTATCTTGTAGACGAGTGGGTAATGCAGTATACTTCTCTCCCGGCTAAGGGTTCATCCCTTGACTGCACCGGTGGTTGGTACGATGCCGGTGACTATGGTAAGTATGTTGTAAACGGCGGTATCTCTCTGTGGACACTGATGAACATGTATGAGAGATCTGTTATGGTCAACAAGGCAGATAAGTGGGAAGGCACTGATATCGTAAACATTCCTGCAAGCGATGGTGTGAACACATCTGTTTCCGGCGCACCGAACATTCTGAACGAGTGCAAGGTTGAGCTGGACTTCTTCCTGAAGATGCAGCGCAGCGATGGTATGGTATACCACAAGATGCACGACTACAAGTGGACAGGTCTGGCTGTTGCTCCGTATGATGATGACGGTAAGGAAGACGGTGCACAGAGACCGATGCGTATTGTAAAGCCGACAACATATGCAGCAACACTGAACTTTGCAGCTGCTTGTGCACAGGGCGCTCGTCTGTTTAAACAGTACGACTCCAGCTATGCAGCTACTCTGGAAGCTGCTGCGATCAAGGCTTATGATGCAGCAAAGACAAACTACAAGCCGTTCACTGATTGGACAACAAACAGCAACGGCAACATTTCCGGTGATCTGAACTATGCTCCGCTGGATCAGAATAAGGGCGGCGGTCCGTATGGTGACACCGAAGTAAGTGACGAATTCTACTGGGCAGCTTGCGAGCTGTACATCACTACAGAAGACAAGACATATTATGACGAACTGATGAAGTATGGTACCGGCGCTTATGGCGTAGACAACGGCAAGGCTCTGGAAATTTCCACAACTCTGGTCGGCGGTGAAAACAAGGGTACATGCTCTGTATTCACTTGGGGTACTCTGAACAGCGTTGGTTCTATGTCTCTGTATGTAAATTCCGCTTCTATGCTGGAAAAGGGTCTGCTGACTTCTGCTGAAGTTGAAACTCTGAAGGCCGAAGTTATCAAGGCAGCTGACTACTACCTGTCTGTACAGTCTGAGTCCGCATATGCAACTCCGTATCGTGGTATGAACTATGATGCAGATGTTTGGAAGTATGATGCCGCTTCTGGTACAGGTACTCTGGAATCCAAGGAACTGGAAGGCGGTTATGAGTGGGGGTCTAACTCCATGGTTATCAACAACACCATGTCTATGGCTCTGGCTTATGATGCAACAGGCGATGTAAAGTACATCGACGGCGTAACCACTGCATTTGACTACCTGATGGGCCGCAACCCGATCGAACAGTCCTATGTAACTGGTTATGGTGAGCATTCTACACAGTATCCGCACCACAGATGGTGGTCTGGTCAGTTGAATGACAAGGACTTCCCGTATGCACCGTATGGTGTTCTGTCTGGTGGTCCGAACTCCAACATGAATGACCCGATGGTTCAGGGCCGTGGCTTCAAGATCGGTTCTATCGCTCCGATGAAGTGCTACCTGGATAACGTTGAGGCTTGGTCTGTAAACGAAGTTACCATCAACTGGAACGCTCCGCTGTGCTGGGTTGTTTCCTTCATCGACGATGAGGCTCCGAACATCCAGCGTGATGGTCAGTCTCAGACAACAAAGGCAACAACTACTACAAACGGTGATGAAACAACTACCACCGCTTCTACCAAGGCATCTGATGCTACTTCTGACAGCGATGCTACTACCACTACTTCCGGTACTGCTGGTTCTGTTGACCCGAGCAAGGTTCTGCTGGGCGACACCAACCTGGATGGTCGTGTAGATATCACTGACGCAGTTCTGCTGAACAAGAAGGTTGCCGGCGCTGTTACATTCAACGAACAGGCAAACAAGAACGCTGACTGCTACGATCAGAACGGTGAAGTTACTCAGGATGACGCAATTTCTCTGCTGAAGTTCCTGGTTCACCTGGTGAAGTCTCTCCCTGAGGTAAATGCATAATTGATCTGAGATCCGTATGATCTCGTGATATATTTGCGTGAAAACGCCGCAGCTTTTCATAAAGCTGCGGCGTTTTTGTCTTTTATCGAAAAAAGACGAAATTATGCTTGACAAGCGGAATGAGATACAGTATAATAGAAAGCAGAGCATTGGCTCTGTGGTAATTTCACATACCTTATCAAGAGTGGTGGAGGAACAGGTCCTGTGAAGCCCGGCAACCGATTGGCAACTTTGCCAGAAACGGTGCTAATTCCTGCGGTATAACCGAGAGATGAGGGGTTTGCACAAAAAACACGGGCACCCGATTCGGGTGCCTTTTTTTGATAGACCCGAAAGGAGTATTATTATGGTAAGAACATTATTTACATCTGAGTCCGTTACAGAAGGACATCCAGATAAAATCTGTGACCAGATCTCTGACGCTGTGCTGGATGCGATTCTGGCACAGGATCCAAAGGCACGTGTTGCGTGCGAAACCACAACAGCTACCGGCATGGTGCTGTGTATGGGTGAGATCACGACGACTGCAAAGGTGGACATTCCTCAGATCGCACGGGATGTTATTGTGGATATCGGCTATGACCGTGCAAAATATGGCTTTGACGGCTATACCTGTTCGGTGCTGCTGGCAATGAATAAGCAGTCTCCGGATATTGCTATGGGCGTAAATGATGCCATTGAGACCCGGGACGGTGAGACTAAGGAAACTGGCGCTGGCGATCAGGGGATGATGTTCGGTTATGCTTGTGATGAGACAAAGGAACTGATGCCGCTGGGGATCTCGCTGTCCCACAAGCTGTGCATGAAGCTGGCAGAACTGCGCAAGGACAATACCTTGCGTTATTTACGACCGGACGGCAAGGCGCAGGTGACGGTGGAATATGACGGGGACAAGCCAGTGCGCATTGATACTGTGGTAATTTCCACCCAGCACGCACCGGATGTCAGCATTGAGACCATCCGTCGGGATATGATGATCTATGTTATTCCAGAAGTGCTGCCCCAGGAACTGCTGGACAAGGAGACAAAGTATTTCATCAATCCTACCGGACGTTTTGTTGTGGGTGGCCCTCAGGGAGACAGTGGTCTGACCGGACGAAAGATCATTGTTGACACATATGGCGGTATGGCCAGACATGGCGGCGGTGCATTCAGCGGCAAAGATCCAACGAAAGTGGATCGCTCTGGTGCGTATGCTGCTCGGTATATTGCGAAAAATATTGTGGCTGCCGGAATGGCAAAGCGCTGTGAGGTACAGCTGGCGTATGCCATTGGCGTGGCAAATCCGGTTTCTGTACGGGTGGATACTTTTGGAACGGGTACAGTTTCGGAGGAAACATTGGCAAAGATAGTTCCTCAGGTGTTCCAGTTGACACCGGACGGTATTATTGAGATGCTGGATCTGCGTAAGCCCCAATACCGGAAATTGGCAGCTTATGGCCATATGGGTCGTGAGGATCTTGGTGTGGCATGGGAGCGCCGGGATAAGGTGGACGCATTGAAGCAGGCAGTTGCCGCAGCAGAATAATAGAGATAGATGCGAAACAGAAAGGGCTTCTCCGAAAACGGAGAAGCCCTTTTGTCAAGTGAAAGCAAATATCGCCGCTGTTCCGGTGGAACGTTTTCGACGAGTACTTTTTTGCTGTAAAATAATCTGTAACCAATAGGTAGATACCATGTGCTTCTAAATTTTCCTAGACGGAAGCGTTCGGCGAAATTCGCTCGCTTTGCTCGCTGTTCGCCTGGGTTCGCACAGACGCTGTTTGGGGTTTTCTGTATGGTTTTTGTTGGAATTCTGGAGTTACGCTGCTTGTATGGGAAGGTATTTTTTGCAGCGTTTGTGCTCTTTGAAGATGCTTTCACTTTGCTTTGAACTGCATTCTTCCTTTTTCTTTTTGCTGAAAAAAGAAAAAGGAAGCGAAAAAGAAAAAAGAGGTCTCGCTTCGCTCGGATTAGTGCCGGAGCATTTTCCCGATTTCTTCAACCTGCTGTGTCATTGCATCAACAGCTGTTTTCGGGCAGAATGTGGTATCATAATCATAGATTGCAATGCCATCCACGTTATCCATATGTAACAGCAATTCCACCTGCCGCTGGGGAATATCCAGATGCCCTTGCCATTCCTCACTGCCGCTGCCTGCCCATGTATCCTCCTTTCCCAACTTATGTGTACCGATGCCGATCACCAGAGAAACATCCTCACAAGTGACCGTTTCTGCCCAAAGGGCTGCCGTTTCTTCAAAAGGAGCTGTTTCATTTTCAAAGCCAAAGTATACTTGCGGAATCAGCACATCACAATACCCTGGCGTACTTGCCCAGCGACGCACGTCCGCATACTGGCTGTCATAATTTCCGTGCATGGTTCCCTGGGGGCTGATGCTTACGATTCGTTCAGAATCTTCGGTTTTTACGGTATCGTATAGCTGTTTTACCATAGCATTGGTCTGCTCTAACCGGAATTCCGACAGATCAGACGCACCGCTTTCTGCAAATGCCGCAGCATCAAAGGAGGCCTCTGTGGTAGGATAAAAATAATCATCCATGTGAATACCATCTACATTGTATTGGGTAATGATCTCCTCTATTCCGTCTGCAATGAACTGACGCACTTCTGGATATGCTGGATTTAGCCACCAATTGTTCCCCACCTTTACCAGGTATATGCCGTTCTTCGTGGGATCATTGTACCATTGTTTGACTTTGTAGTGGTCATCCATGGCAGCCATGGTTTCATCTCCGGGCCCTCGCATGGGATTGATCCAGGCATGGGCAGACAGGTGCAGCGCATGGGCTTCTTCCAGCATGATCTCCAGAGGGTCATAACTGATATTTGCATCAGCATATCTGCCCATGGGGAACAGCTCGGAGCGGTAATAGGCGTCCTGATAAGCACGCACATGGAGATAAACCGTGTTGATGCCCATATTTGCGGCATTCTGAAACCGCTGGCGCATGATCTCACGGAATTCCGCTTCAGTCTTGCCACTGAGGGTATCTGCGTAGTCCATAACGGCAAACCACATGGCATAGGGTGTGTCATAGTTCAGCCGAGTGGAAGAGGTGCTATTATCCGGCGGTAAGGTAGTCCCACTGGCAACGTGCAGCTGTTCCACGCTCTGTACCTGGTCGGCAATATTTTCACAGAACAGCGCATTTTCCGGTGATGTACGGTCTGCTTTGGCTGTACAGCTGCAGCAGGAAAACAGCAAACAGAGTGCAAGCAGAAATCCTGTGAATCTAGACATAGTGAACCTCCTTGGAATGCATCATTCATAGTGCATAATGTTCTGTCTGCATTAATGAAATCAAAAAATATCATATACTCTATCATATGGAAAGGCAGTTGTTTTCATTCCGACAGAGCATAGTTGATCGAAAAAGCGGCGAAAAAAATTGTGGAAATACAGCGAAACACCGAAATGAAAAAAGCACCTTGCAAAACAGCAAAAAAAATGGTATAATAAAACTATGTTTTTTATTGCGGACGAAGCTGTCAAAAGTCCAGCTAAGAAAAGTCAATAGTTGTGGAGCAGAGTTTACAAAAAATTCG
>NZ_DXUU01000021.1 GCF_019417665.1 Ruminococcus sp. | reverse complement strand
TCTGCACCGAACATCTGACGGAATGCAAGACGACCGATACGGCCAAAACCATTAATAGCAACTTTAACTGACATTGGAATTACCTCCTAAATTTTTATAATCTTATTTTACACCATTTTGAAGTAAAATTCAAGCACTTTCTGAAAAAAAGCAGGTGTTCTCAGTACAAGTTCTCTTAATTTCTACATTTTGTTTAAAATACGATACCCCTGTTTGTACAAGTTGCACAAATCTAAAAATTAAAACAAAAATACCGAATTTTTTATTCCCCTGTTCTTAAATATGTAGTATAATAAAAGCATAGAATAGAAATATAGCAGGGAGGGTATATGACATGCAGCAAAACGAATACAATTGGATCGTAAAATGGTATGCGCAAACAACAGATTATGTAATTCTATTCTCACAGCAATGGGAAACGCTCTGGCAAAACCGAGATTGCCCGATGATACACCACACAGAAAACATACAGGGACTTCTGGGATTCTCCCAAAATACGGAATCGGGAACGATCCTATTTCCCTACATGGGCGAACTGTACAGTGCCCAAACAGACCGACACACCCAGGGAGAGGAAACCCTATACCTGGTCCAGATCTCCAGGCGGCCTTTTCAGGAGACAGCATGGAACAATCCAGCATGGCGACAAGAAAGGGAAAATCAAATTGCTGCGATGCGTCAGCAGATCTTTGGAATCTCCAATGCGGTGACGCAGCTATATCAAACAATTGAAGAGTCCAGCGATACATATTCCCGCATGGTTCTGGAAGAACTGATGGAACAGCTGAATATCATCAAGGGAAACTGCTGCCGGATGATGCAGCCTTCACTTCTATGGAATGAGATGTCTAAATATTACCAAAGCCAAGAAATTTCAAACGAGGCTTTTTTTCTTGATCGCGAATTGTCGAATTTTGTCGAATCGTGTCAAATAGTGCTAGGCAGAAGTCTCCGGATGCATCTGAAAAGCGAATCTCACCTGCGAATTTTTGCAAACCGCAAGCGGCTGCAAAACTGCCTGCTTTGCCTGATCCTGCATATCCGCCGGCAGCGTCCCGATATCACACAGATACACTGGGAGGCACAACATCAGGACGAACAGATCGTTCTCACCTGCACCGCCGACTCTGATGGCACGGAAAATACCTCGAACCGGCACAGCGGTCTGGAACAGCTCTATGAAACGCCGCTGATTTCCCCGGAGGAGAGCATTATCCGGCTGTTTTGCAAAACTTATCATACTGCCGTCCTGTATACGAATCTGGAGGACCGCATGGTATGTGCCCTGCGGTTTCCGATGTGCAGCTCAAATGTGCCACTTTCCCTGCAAAGTCCCGGTCAGATATTGCAGGATGACGCATTTTCACCCTTTCAGATTTTTCTGTCAGATATTTCTGCATATCGGTTTTATTAAAAAAGAAAGAGCCGCTTTGATTCAAGAAAGAATCCAACGGCTCTTTTGCTATATAATACCAACCTTCAATCAACCTATTGATAATCTTGACAGCTATCATTTCGTCACTCTGTGTCAATCAGCCTTGTCATACGACAGTATGTCTGCGGCTGATTTCCTTGATTGACAAAATGCTATCTGCCAATCTTATCATCAGTTTGATTGAGAATTAGTATAAATCTGGGTGAATTTTCCAGCAGCTTCTTTTTTCATCCATTGCGGCAAGCGATATCAGCACTCCTGACTTCTGACTCCTCATGCCTCATGATATCGCTGTTTCTCACGCCGCCATTTCATTCAGGATCAGCATTCCCAATTGCAACGCAATTGCCGCCAGAAGCCACGGCGATGACCAGAATACCCGGTTTCTTGTTGCCTGCTTCTGAGTAGGATACGGCAGCGGATGTTTTCGTTCTTTCAGGAACCAGAAGATCACGCCCACCAAAGAGACAGCATAATACACCAGCACCAAAACGCTGAATACAACTGCACCGATCCCTCCTGTGAGAAGTTCTTGTCCCAGGCTCAGCACGAACGACGTGGTATTAATGGCAGCATGCACCAAAATGGATGGAATCAGAGAATTGTGACGCACATCAATTTTTCCCAGGAACATCCCCACCAGAAATCCAAGGATAAATTGGCTGATATTCCCATGCATAAGACCAAACAGCAGTGCGCTCACCACAATTCCGAAGCGAATGCTGACCTTTGACAAGGTTTTCATAAGAAAGCCTCGGAACAGCAATTCCTCCGTCACCGGCGCTAGAATACAGGTATACAATGCCACCGCAATGGTGGACTTTGCACTGGAGAAATACGAGAAATCCACCTCTGCCATTCCCATGCCACTCTGGGACATGAGCCAGCTGAGAATGGAGTACACAACACCGGCAATACACTGGAGCCCGATGCCGACCGTCATATACTGTACAGCTTTTCCAGCTGTACAGTCCTGCGTCTGGAACAGACTACGTGCAGGAATCCGCATACTGCGGCAACCCAGCAGCGCTACCGTTACATTCAGAACAGAAAACACCAGCGCATTCAGCGAGATCAAAATGGACGAATTCTGAAAGTATGTCAAAGCGTCACTTGCACCGCCGCTGAAATAATCCATGGCAGATCCACCCATAAGGATCAAGATCACCAGCATAAGAATGACGAACAGCGTCTGGGAGAGCAGACAACTTAAAAACACACCCAGACCGGCAGTATTCATACTTTTGCGAATGGCACGCCGTTCTTCTCGTTCCGGGAACAATGGTATCTCAAAGCCTGGTAATAAAATCTGCGGCAGAGTACGCCGATAGTCTGTGCGATATGCCGCATTTTCCAGGGAATTCTCAAACGGATTCTGAGGATCAATCTGTGGCTGAGTTACCGGTGGTGCTATCTGAGGTGCCGACTGCGAAGATCCAAATGAATTCCACGAATATGTATCCATATATGATAATGCCTCCTGTTTTTTGATACGAATTTCTGATCACATCTGATTATATATATTTTTATTATACCACATTCCTCAAGGTTCGTAAACAGTTTTTTAGGTTTTTTTGAAAATGCAAAGTGAAATCTATTCGTGGTCTGAACCTGTTCATGGTTTTCCGTGAACAGAAAAAAAGCCTATGGACAAATCCAGAAAAATATGCTATACTAGTTACAACAAATCATCATTGTAAAGGAGAAGGAATTTCCCATGCAGCACGAAAAATCATGCGGCGCCATTGTTTACCGCAAATCCCATGGTAATACGGAAATTTTGCTGATCAAGCACATTAACAGCGGTCATTGGTCTTTCCCCAAGGGACACATGGAAAATGGCGAAACTGAAATTGAGACCGCAGTCCGTGAAATCAAGGAAGAAACTGCCATTGACGTCATGGTAGACCCTACTTTTCGAGAAACTGTTTCGTATTTTCCAAAGCGTGACACCCAAAAAACTGTTGTTTATTTTATCGCATCTGCCAAAAATTACAATTTCACGCCCCAGGAAGAAGAGATCGCAGAGATTCGCTGGGTGGATATTGGCTACGCCTCTTCCATTCTAACATATGAAAACGACAAAAATATTGTCAACAAAGCCAAAGCTGCCATCAAAAGATTTTAAAAGCAAAATGCTCCCATTGAATTCAGCGGGAGCATTTCTGTTTTATCACTATAAAATATTCCGCAGAAGAGGCATTTCTCCCACACCAAGACGTTCGATCCACATCCGTGCTTCGGCAAATTCCGATTTCAGCTCATCGCAGTCCTCTGCACGCATGGGATCCAGATGGGAAATGGTGATGTCAATCTGAAGCACCTTATCCCGCCATACCATGAGATTCAGAATACGCTGTGACTTTTCCCATTGGGCTTCGAATTCCGCAAAGGGCTCTGCCGCAGCTTCCAGAGACTGAGTCTCTGCAATTTCTTCGATCTCATCCAGCTTCTCCAACAGCATATCTGTCTCCGAATGCACAAACCAGGCTGTGCCAATACTCATCACAAGGAGTATGAGCAGAATCGCCGCACCCAGACGTACTCGGTTCACTCTTTATCCCCCCTTTTCTTCGGAATCACAGTACAGGCGCCTGTGGAATCCGCAATCATCAGGAATACCTGCTTCACCGCCAGACGATGTTCCGCCAGCTTCTGATAGACCCACTCCACGTTATATCCGATCATTGCCAGGGATTTGTTCATGACAATGCCGTCCTGAATAATCGCCACCGGCGGATTCAGGGTCGCCTTTTTCAGTTTGATATCTCCCTGAGTCAGAGGCTGATACTCCGGCTTCGGGTAAACAGAAATAGTTCCCGTGGTTTCCATGATGGCAAACTGCACCTGGCTCACATCGAAGATCTGATTGGAACGCAGTGCCATCATCAGATCGTCCACAGACAGCCGCAGATCACGCATAGTCGCCTGTTCGATCTGTCCGTCCCGGATAATGATCTTTGGTCTGCCGGAGATGATACGGCGCATCCGCAGGGATTTCAGCGTGACCCAGGACATGACCGCCTCATAGCAGACCAGCGCCAGAATAGGCAGGATGCCCACGATCAGCGGAATGTCCGGATCTTCCAGGGGAAGCGTGGCAATATTGGAGATCAGAATGGTGATCACAAGCTCCGACGGCTGCAACTCTCCCAGCTGCCGCTTTCCCATCAGGCGAACGCCGAAAATCACCACAATGTACAAGATCAAAGATCGTATCAGAACAATACTCATAGAAAAATGCGCCTCCTTCCATACCCTTAGTATGGACAGAGGAGCATAGATTATGCAGGCGCATACAGCCTTATTTTCCTTCTCCGGCAGTTTCGCCGTCCTCCCGTTTCTTAAAAACAAACAGCTTGCTGAACAGATAGTTGGACAGGACAATGAAAACCTGTGCGCAGATCTTCACCACATAGTAATTCAGTCCCAGCCATGTTGCGAATACCAGCATAATGCCCAGTTCCAGGAAATAGGAAACCAGACGTGCCCCATAGAAAGAGAAAAATTCCGTCCAGAATGCACGCTTTGTGGCAGTCTTGCTTTTGAATACGTATTTTTTGTTGGTAAAAAATGCAAAGGTCACAGCGCAGATCCAGGAAAATGTGGTACAGAAGATGGTCGCAGCAGCACCAGTTCCCAGAAAATACGCCGGTACAAACTGGGTCACAAAAGAGACAACGGTAGTCAGTCCGCCGAAAATGAGATACAGAATCAGATCTTCATAGCGAAAATACAGATTCCGCAGGGGCTTCGGCAGGTGATTTGCCACCCATAAGATAAAACGTTCCATTTCTTTTCATCCTTTCTTTTTGACAATATACGAAATATTGTTTATTCCTTTTCGTCAATTGTATCATTTTTCATAAAAACATACAGAACCCCTTGATTCTTTTCTGATTTTATGGTATGATGCATAATAGTTATATTGATTTGTATAATTCCAGGAGGAACTATTTTGATTTACGTCATACCGATATTGATCTTATTGATTTTTTCCGCTTTGTTCTCCAGTACAGAAACCGCATTTGCCTGCGTGAACAAGATCCGCATGAAGCATTTGGCGGATTCCGGGGACAAGCGTGCCGCTGCGGCGCTGCGCATTGCCAACAAATATGAACAGGCACTGACTGCCATTCTGGTGGGCAACAACATCGCCAACATCGGTTCTTCTTCCCTTGCTACGGTATTGTTTACCATTTACTTCGGCTCTGCCGGCGCAGCTATTTCCACCGTTGTCATGACCATCCTGGTACTGACTTTCTGCGAAGTACTGCCGAAATCCTACGCCAAATCCCATGCAGACAAAATCGCATTGGCACTGGGCGGCATTCTCTCCAAATTCACCACGCTCATGACGCCCTTTGTCTGGTTCTTCGATCTGCTTTCCCGTACGTTCAAGCCCAAGGATGAAGCACCCAGCGTCACAGAGGACGAGCTGAAATACATCATTGATGAAATTGAAGAGGAAGGCGTTCTGGAAGAACAGGAAAGCGATCTGGTGATCTCCGCTCTGCAATTTGACGAAACCTCTGTCAGTGAGATCCTCATCCCCCGGGTACGCATCGTTGCACTGTCCTCAGATGCCACAGTGGAGGAAGCGAAAAAGCTGTTCCTGAACAGCCATTTCTCCCGGTTCCCTGTCTATGAAAAGAGCCTGGACAATATCATCGGCATGATCACCAACAAGGACTTTTTCCGGCTCATGTGCGGACAGTTTACCTCCTTGCGGGAAATCACACAGACCGTCATCTATGTACCGGAAACCAAACGCATCAGCGATATTCTTCGGGAAATGCAGCTTGCCAAGACACACCTTGCCATTGTGGTTGACCAGTACGGCGGCACGAAGGGTATGGTAACGCTGGAGGATATTCTGGAACAGCTGGTAGGCGAAATCTACGACGAAAGCGACGAAATCCTCCACGAATTCCAAAAGACAGCCCCCCATATCTACACGGTAGTGGGTTCATTCAGCATCAGCGATGTCTGTGCCGGACTGGACGAAGAAGATGCACCAGCACATATTCCAGAAACCGACTCCACTACCGTGGGTGGATGGATCATGGAACTGCTGGGGCATATTCCTGACGTAGGGGAAACAGCGGAATATGGTGCGTTTCACTTCACCGTACTGGATGCGGATAATCAGACAGTCAAAAGCATCCGACTGGAGGTTACGCCGCCAACAGTGGATGAAGAGAAATAAAATTTGATTCAAGGAGTCAATGTAGAAATTGGCTCCCATTTTTTAGTTATTTACAGTTCACAAAAAAGGTCGCACATCATGCTGGTCCAGCTGAGCACAGCTGGCGCAAGTCCAGGACTGCGGAAGCCCTGGCAGAGTCTAGGGATAGCGTCCCTGGTCGCCGTCCGCAGACGGCGAAATACCCTGCGCCATACTTTTGGCGCACGGAGAAAAGGGGTGAGAAAAGCGACAGCTTTTCGAGGGGAAAGCGGACAAGACTGCTTTCCCCTTTAAAACCTTTATGATAAAGTGAAATTTTGAAAACGTTCCGGTGGAACGTTTTCAACAAAATCTGCTTTGCTATTCTGCCTCTATTCTATTTTTTCTTATACTTAAACAAAACAAACGCCACCACAGCTGTCAACACCACTGCGATCATCGTGGGAAACCAGGTATGCTCCGCTCCAGGCAGATCCAACGTATTCATGCCATAAAAGCTGAACACCATAGTCGGTATCGCCAAAATGATAGTCACCATGGTCAAACGCCACATGACGATATTCAAATTGTTAGAAATGACAGAGCCAAATGCCTCGACCACACCGGAAAGAATACCCGAATAAATACTTGCCATTTCCTGCGCCTGTTTCAGCTCAATAAGTACATCCTCCAGAAGATCCTGATCCTCCTCGTAGAGCTTCACTACCCTGCCACGCAAGATCTTATTCATAGTCACATCGTTAGATTTCAGGGAGGTAGAAAAGTAAATCAGAGACTTTTCCAGTTCCAGCATCTGGATAAGTTCGTGATTTTTCATGGCACCGTGCAGTTTTCTCTGCATGGCAGTGGATGTCTTGTCAATCTGTTTCAGATAAACCAGAAAGGACGATGTAATATTCATCATAAGCCGCAAGACGAACTGCGTCCGGAACTGGGTCTGGATATTCCGCACCCGACCGCTGACCACGTCATCAATCACCTTATTTTCTCGCAGGGAAATGGTGAATACGTAGTGATCCGTCAAAATAATACCCAGCGGCATAGTGTAAAAAATCAGCGTATCATCTTTCTGCACCTCAGAAACAGCCGTATCCACAATAATCAGCGTCTGATTTTCTTCCTGTTCCACACGGGACGACTCCTCTTCGTCCAAAGAGGATTTCAGAAAGTCACTGTCCAGACCGTACTCATCAATGAGCATCTTGCGTTCCTGAGCAGTGGGATCCACTACCGAGACCCAGCATCCGGGCGTAATGGAATCCACTTCAATGAGCCGGTTTGCAACCGTCTTATAATACGAAACCAAATGGAATACCACCTTTCAGCAAGGCAGCCCCACTGATACAGCACAGCTGACCCTGCATATTTTCAAAGTTTTTTTCCGTTTGCCGTATGCCTTTTGCATGCATGGCAAGGGATATGGGTCAGCGTTCATGCCGCACCTCCTGTTCTATCATACGCTTTTCCGGCAATTTTGCCGCTTTTTTATTATAACAGAAAAAGCCGCCCTTGGCAAGGCGGCTTTTGTAAATTTTACGAATTTTTTGCAAAAAGTTATGCATCACTGCCACGAATCTCTGTTCGCAAGCGCTCTTTGATACCCGCAAAAATCACATTCTTTGCGTGAACAGCCTGTTCCTTTGTGGCTGCTGGGACGCCTTTCAAGGGATAGTCTATCCCTAAGTTTTCATATTTCACTTCGCCCATGGTATGATACGGCAGCACATCCAACGCTTTTAAGTTATCCAGTCCGCCGATAAAATATCCCAGACGGCGCAGATATTCATCATTCAGCGTCAGTCCCGGCACAATTACGTGACGAATCCAGACAGGAACCTTCTTTTCTTTCAGATATTCCGCAAATTCAAGAATATGCTTATTGCTTTGTTTGGTGAGCTTCTTGTGCTCTTCCTCATCAATGTGCTTGATATCCAGCATCACCAGATCTGTCACAGCCATAAGGCGGTCAAATTCCGCACGCTTTTCCGGTCGAAAAAGAATTCCGGAGGTATCCAGGCAGGTGTGGATCTTTTTCTTTTTTGCCGTTTCAAACAACTCAGTGAGGAATTCCATCTGCACCAAAGGTTCCCCACCGGTTGCAGTGATACCGCCGTCGTGCAGAAATTCCTTGACACCATCGTATTCTTCCAACAGTGACTCCACGCTGCGCAAATTGCTGTCGTCGGTTGTTACAGGCCAGGTATCCGGATTGTGGCAGTACAGACAGCGCATGGGACATCCCTGGAAAAAGATCACGAAGCGAATGCCCGGGCCGTCTACTGTACCGAAACTTTCTGTAGAATGAATGTGTCCTTCCATAATCTGCCTCCTTTTGATACAACAATGGGCGCACAAAAAATTGTACGCCCACTGGAATGTTACTTATACGACTTTCACAAAATTGATTTGATTAGAGACCAGCGTGGAAAGTTCTGGAGATAACATCATCCTGCTGTTCCTTGGTCAGCTTGATGAAGTTAACTGCATAGCCACTGACACGAATCGTCAGCTGCGGATACTTCTCCGGGTGCTGCTGTGCATCCAGCAGAGTCTCACGGTTCAATACGTTTACATTCAAATGGTGACCGCCTTTTTCAGCATAACCGTCCAGCAGGCCAACCAGATTTTCGATTTGCTTTTCATTTGCCATGATAAATTCCTCCTTACAGAATTTACAACAATTGTATTACCAAAAGAGCAAACGTTCACTCTTCGTCTATGAATTCAGTCGGCTGACAGCAAGCCATGCTTCCCTTCGAGCAATCCATACTGCGATAGGTTTTCACACTCATGCCATCGCCCATGAGATCATCCTCAGAAATGGTCAAATGACCGCTTCCGTCTTCCATAAGCTTTTCGATCATATCAACCAGCTCATCGGACTTGTCATGATCCTTGAGTTCATGCTGTGCCATGACCCTGCGCCTCCTTTCTCATCATAAGGGGTTTCCTTATTCCTTCTCCATAGCCTCACGGATAGAAGCAATATCCACATCACCTGCGAATACGGCAGAATCCTTGCCCAATGCGTCCGGAATAATAGTAAATGTATTGGAGATACCATCCTGCGCATTCTTCCACGGCAGTTTTGCAACAGAAGCCATAGAAGCAGCTGCACCATGGGTATCACGACCGTGCATCGGATTTGCACCCGGTGCCAGCGGCTGACCCTTCTTACGGCCGTCCGGCGTATTACCGGTTTTCTTGCCGTATACAACGTTGGATGTGATGGTCAGAATAGAAGTAGTCGGAACACCGCCTCTATAGCAATAGTTGCTGCGGATCATATCCATAAACTTGTTCAGGATCTCAACAGCAATACTGTCTACACGGTCGTCGTTGTTGCCGTACTTCGGGAAGTCGCCTTCTACTTCGAAGTCAGTGACTACGCCGAATTCGTCACGGATGCACTTTACCTTGGCATACTTGATTGCAGACAAAGAGTCAGCAACAACGGACATACCAGCAATACCAGTTGCGAAATAACGCTTGACATCTCTGTCATGGAGTGCCATCTGGAGTGCCTCATAGCAGTACTTGTCGTGCATGTAGTGAATGCAGTTCAAGGTATCTACATACAGCTTTGCCAGCCATTCCATCATATCGGTATACTTTACCATAACATCATCATAGTCCAGATAATCGCCTTCTACCGGACGATACTTCGGACCTACCTGATTGTGCTTGCCAGTCTTAGCATCCAGTCTCTCATCCACACCGCCATTGATAGCATACAGCAGGCACTTTGCCAGGTTTGCACGTGCGCCAAAGAACTGCATTTCCTTACCAACACGCATAGAGGATACGCAGCATGCAATTGCATAATCATCGCCGTGTGTAACACGCATCAGATCATCATTCTCATACTGGAAAGAAGAGGTGTTGATGGACAGTTTTGCACAGTAGTGCTTGAATGCTGTCGGCAGGCGCTTGGACCACAAAACAGTCAGGTTCGGCTCCGGTGCAGTGCCCAGGTTCTCCAGGGTATGCAGATAACGGAAGCTGTTCTTAGTCACCAGAGTTCTGCCGTCAATGCCCATACCGCCGATAGACTCAGTTACCCACTGCGGGTCGCCGGAGAACAGTGCGTTGTATTCCGGTGTTCTTGCGAACTTGACCATACGCAGCTTCATGATGAAGTGGTCGATATATTCCTGTGCCTGTTCTTCGGTCAGAACGCCATTGTCCAGGTCACGCTGAATGTAAATATCCAGGAATGTGGAGGTACGGCCCAAGCTCATTGCAGCGCCGTTCTGATCCTTGACAGCTGCCAGATATCCGAAATATGTCCACTGGATAGCTTCCTTTGCATTAGAAGCCGGCACGGAAATGTCATAGCCATACTTTGCAGCCATGCTCTTCAGAGCCTTCAGAGCCTTGATCTGTTCTGCCAGTTCCTCACGCAGACGGATCTTCTCCTCTGTCATGGTGCCAGAAGTCACAGCCTTCTGATAATTCTTATCCTCGATCAGACGATCTACACCATAAAGAGCAACACGGCGATAGTCACCAATGATACGGCCTCTGCCATAAGCATCCGGCAGACCAGTGATGATCGCATTGTGACGAGCAGCACGCATTTCCGGTGTGTATACATCAAATACGCCCTCGTTGTGTGTCTTTCTATATTCACGGAAGATATAGCTGATCTCCGGATCTACCTTGTAGCCATAAGATTCGCAGGCAGTCTCAGCCATGCGGATACCGCCGAACGGCTGGAGAGAACGCTTCAGCGGCTTGTCAGTCTGGAGACCAACGATCGTCTCAAGTTCCTTGTGAATATAACCGGCATCGTGGGAATCTACCTTGGATACGATCTTGGTATCCATGTCGATCACGCCGCCGTTTTCGCGTTCCTTCTGGAACAGATCCATTACTTCGTTCCAGAGTGTTTTTGTTGCTTCAGTCGGGCCGGCCAGAAAACTTTCGTCACCCTCATACGGAGTATAGTTCTTCTGGATGAAGTCACGTACGTCGATGGTCTTTTCCCATGCGCCGCCAACGAAACCTTCCCATGCCTTTGCCATTGTTTCTGCCATTTTTAAAATCTCCCCTTTGCTGGATAAACCAGCGGAATTTAGTTTGGATTTTTTCAAATCACAACTGATTCAGTTATAGAAATACGTCATTTTCACGTCATATTATCCAGGCTGTTTCAGTTATGCTTTGGTCTGTCTTAATAATATCACATCTCAACTACGATGTCAATAGCTTTCCTGCAATTTCCCAAGAATTTTTTCGGAAAACCTTATTTTTCGATCATGCGGCACGGAATGTTGCATTCATTTTAAAATAAAGAAAAGAAAAAGCGCAGATTCGATTTATTTTGTTAGATATTCCGCTGCACATCCGGTTGACAGGATGTTTCCGGCATGGTATACTTTTTGCAGCAAAAAAAATACACACAGATACATTTTTAATCCTGTATCATTCTACCTGACAAGCCAAAATGATTTCCTGTTGATTTTATCGGAAGCTATCTTTCTTGTTCGCTGATATTTCACAAAAAAATCGAATTTCATTCTATGATTCGTGTGTTAAAAAGGAGTCTGCTATGAAATCACCGTCTGTCATCCTGGATCTGCTCTGCCGGAGCATCCTGTTCCTCACCGTCTGCGGTCTCATTGGCTGGTGCTATGAGACCATCCTGACCTCTATCCTCTGGGGACATTTCTGCGGTTTTTTTGCCCGTGGTTTGCTGCATGTACCGGTTTGTCCCATTTATGGTTTCTTCGCCATGCTGCTCCTGCGCATATTCCGACTCCCGTTTCTGAAACGCCAGACCGGATGGAAACGCTGCTTCTGGGCCTTTATTCTGGGCAGCAGCATCAGCACCATTCTGGAGTTGGGATGCAGCTATCTCCTGGAATGGATTCTTGGGGATTTTCTCTGGAGTTACAGCGGTTGGCTGTTGAATATCCAGGAACGTATCTCCCTGCCCAGCAGCTTACTCTTTGGCATATTGACGCTGCTTCTGATCGTTGCCGTTGCGCCGGCATTTCAAAAGCTTATCCAGCGGCTTTCCCGGCGCATGATCTGCATTCTTGGGTGCAGCTGTGCCCTGGTACTTGGCACAGATCTCGCTGTCACACTATTGTAGATCATACTGCATCTCTTATAAGTTTCTATAACATCTATAATTCTTGTAATACAAATTCCTGAATTCGACGACGAATGACGAAATTTATGCCGTTTATGATTCGTCTTCTTCCGCACGCAGGGTATACCGACAGTCTGGGAAGCGGCTGCATCCATAAAAATCACCATATGCGCCATGCCGAAGCAATAAAGTGCCGCCGCATCTTGGGCATAAACCGTTCCGCAGGGCAAAATTCTGGTAGGCGATCTCGCTGTCGATTTGATCCAGGAGTTGTTTCCGGGCTGCTTTGGAATCCACATTGGCACAGAGAATAGTCCCTGCCATATACTGCACAGTGTCCCAGGAAAAAAACGTATGCCGATAGGCACGGATCGCCCGGCGCAACTTTGAAAAATGCACCAGTTCCTGTTCCGTATTCACATTCAGTTCTGCTTTATCCGAAAAAGCCGCCATGGAAATAAACAGGTCATCGTCCTCCAGTTCCAGCAAGGCTTTCAGTGCTTGAATATGGGCATAATTCTGTCGGAACGGATTACGAAACGGATACTTTTTTCCATGTAGTTCCTGCGTCCAGTTTTCCGCCCGGTCGCTGCCACAGATACGCCCCTGATAATTTTTCGTTTCAATCACAAAAATGCCATAGACAGAGACCACAATATGGTCGATCTGGGTGAGTCGTTTTCCAGTCAGCAGCATGAGATCATCCAATATAATATAAGAACGGCGGGAAAGCCGGTGCAAATGTCGGGAAACCGTTCGCTCCCCGGCATATCCTTTCAATTTGGTACGCAAAGAATCCAACATAGTGACACATCCTCAGGAAAGTAAATGCGGCAAGGATATATTCACTTGCCGCACTTTATAAAAATAACTGTATATTATGCTTTCATATTGCCTTAATTCGAACCAGTCGCTTCAGTCGTATCCTCAATGGGAATATCCACCAGAATGGAAGAATCCGAAGAAACCACGCTGGGATATTTCCCGTCCCACTTGTCGATCTGCTGATATCGCAGTACATTCTGGTTCAGTGAAGCGTTGATCTTTTCATTGGCCTCCGCTTCTGCCTCTGCCTTTTTGCGGATGGCATCTGCTTCTGCCTCTGCTGCGATCACCTTTTGCTCTGCAGCAGCCTCTGCCTCAATGATCTGCTGCTCCTTTTCTGTCTCAGCACGAAGCTTGTTCTGTTCTGCCACCTGCTTCTGCTCAATGGCAGCGTTGAATTCCGCAGAGAAATCAAAGTTTACGATATTAAACTTGTCGATGAGAATGCCATATTCCGACACCTTATTGGAAAGGGTCTCGCCGATCTCATCCCCCACTGCCGACCGCTTTGTAATAAGTTCCTCGGCGGTATACTGTGCAGTAACGGCTTTCACCGCTTCCTGAATCGCCGGCTGGAGCACTGTATCTGCATACTGCTCACCGATATTCTGATAGATCTCCGCAGACGCATCCTTTGTGATATGATAGTTAATGGCAACACCGCTGGAAACGGTTTGCAGATCCCGTGATACGCTGTTGGAATCCACCTCGGTTTTCTGAATCTTGTTGTTCATCATAACCACCTGCTGTGCAAAAGGAATCTTAAAATGCATCCCCTCATCCAGCACCCGTTCGCTGACCTTTCCGAAAGTCACAACAACACCCGAATGCCCAGCAGGCACAATGGTAATCGCTCCGAAGCAGACAATCAGCAAAACCAATGCCACTACACCTGCCAGAATACCCAATTTCATTTTTTTCATATTATTTTCCTTTCTGAGCGCAAGAAAATTCGACATATTTTTACTTTATTATAACACAGGCATGCAAAACTGTCAAGATAATGCCACAAAAAACAAAAAACGGATAAACGCCGTCTCCCTAAGGGGAAACCTTGTTCATCCGTTTTTCATGGGCTATCGCCCGATTTTACACTATTTTATAAGGCACTGCGGCAAATTAATATGCCACGCCCTGCCACTTCATAGCGTCAGCAACCTTCAGGAAGCCTGCGATATTTGCGCCAACAACCAAATTGCCTTCTACATCATATTCCTTGGATCTGTCATATGCATTGTGGAAAATGTTGACCATGATCTGCTTCAGCTTTGCGTCAACCTCTTCGAATGTCCAAGACAGACGCTCGCTGTTCTGAGACATTTCCAGACCAGATGTAGCAACGCCGCCTGCGTTTGCAGCCTTTGCCGGTCCGAACAGAATGCCAGCAGCCAGGAACTTATCAATTGCCTCCGGTGTAGACGGCATATTTGCACCTTCTGCAACGACCTGAACGCCATTCTTCAGCAGGATATCAGCAGATTCGCCGTCGATCTCGTTCTGTGTTGCACACGGCAGAGCAACATCGCACTTGATGGTCCAGATGCCCTTGCAGCCTTCTGTATAGGTAGCACCTTCAACACGGTTAACATATTCCTTGATACGTCCGCGCTCTACTTCCTTGATCTGCTTTACAACATCCAGCTTGATGCCGTTCGGATCGTAGATATAGCCGTTGGAGTCAGACAGAGCAACAACCTTTGCACCCATCTCTGTTGCCTTTTCAGTAGCATAAATTGCTACATTACCGGAACCGGAAACAACAACGGTCTTGCCCTTGATGCTGTCATTCTTCATGCAGTTCATCATTTCTTCGGTGAAGTACAGCAGACCATAACCGGTAGCTTCTGTTCTTACCAGAGAACCGCCGTAAGACAGTGCCTTACCGGTCAGAACGCCGGTAAACTCGTTGCGCAGTCTCTTGTACTGACCAAACATATAGCCGATCTCACGTGCGCCGGTACCGATATCACCTGCCGGAACGTCAGTATCTGCACCGATGTGCTTGGACAGCTCTGTCATGAAACTCTGGCAAAAACGCATGATTTCGTTGTCAGACTTGCCCTTCGGGTCGAAGTCAGAACCGCCCTTGCCGCCGCCCATAGGCAGTGTGGTCAGGCTGTTCTTGAAGATCTGCTCAAAGCCCAGGAACTTGATAACAGATGCACATACAGACGGGTGCAGGCGCAGACCGCCCTTATACGGACCAATTGCAGAGTTGAACTGGCAGCGGAAACCGCGGTTTACCTGTACATTACCGTTATCATCCACCCAGGAAACACGGAACTGGATCATACGCTCCGGCTCAACGATACGGTCGATGATGCCGTTTGTCTCATAAGACGGATCCTTTTCTACAACCGGTTCCAGAGACATCAGAACCTCGCCGACTGCCTGCAGAAACTCCGGCTCATTGCCGTTGCGCTTTACTACATCGTCATACACTTTCTGCAGATATGCGTTCTTAAATGTAAATGCCATGGGGATCTCCTCCTGAAAGATAAAAATTGTCACAAATAGTGCGATCAGAAAAATATGTCTGCTCCACTGTCTGTTATCTGAACCAATTGTACGTTAGGTTCAAACACCTGTACACTCGCTTCAAACAATATTTATTATACAACATCTCACTGCGTTTTTCAATGGAAAATTAGAAAAAAACATAATTTTCTTCATATCAAAATCGAGCAAAGCAAAAAAAAACAAAATTCCGGTTTCTCTTTTTTCAAATTATAAGTTTAAAGCTGTTCCAACACTGCAATAAAAAAATCAAAAAAGCCGATTATCATCTGCCTTTCTTGTGTTAGAGTCTGTTCAGTATCTGGGCGTGCGCAGATTGCGCAGTCAGATTTTTTGGGAGATGAAGTGAAAAACGGAGGAAATCCTTTGTGGATTTCCGAGTATTTTCGCAAAATCTCCCAGAAAAGATGCAAGCAAGATGCGTGCGAAAAGATGCTGAACAGGCTCTTAGGACAACTGCGGCATTCCCCTGCAATTTCAAAAATTTTATCTGAAAAGAAAAAAGCCCTGTCTCTCCGAAGAAAGACAAGGCAATGAAAATAAGATTCAGACTGCACCAAATCAGAAAGCAAATCCATGTAGAACAAAAAATAAATTTAAAAAATAATCAATCGATTTGATCCGCTTCTGACGATGTACAATCAGGACGGCAGAACACAAGCGCCCCATTCCGGTGCCGTTCTCACCGAAATCCAGGTAACACAAAACGTCCTGCAAAAAGTCCTGTCTCTAATTATAGCGAAAAAGCAAAGATATGTCAAGTAAATTTCAGAATTTTACGAAAAATAATTTCAGAATTTTACGAAAAATAAGAAAAGGCACTGTTTTATCCTGTCAACTTTTCAAGAATCCGATCAGATCTAAAGGTGCATCCGCCAGATAGACAGCCCCCGCCTGTTCCAATTCTGCCTTTCCACGAAAGCCCCAGGTACAGCCGATAGAATCCATGCCTGCATTCCGGGCAGTCAGGATATCCACATCTGAATCGCCGATCATAACAGTCTCCTCCGGTGCAGCACCGCAGGCAGACATGATCTCCAGAAGAATCTCCGGGGACGGTTTCCGTGGGCGTGTATCATTGCTGCCCAGAATTTGGTCAAATCGTTCTGTGCCGAAAAAGTGCGTGACAATAGTCTCCACAAATTTCTGGGGTTTATTAGAAGCTACAGCCAGCTGCATACCATTGGCTTTCAGGCTGTCCAACGCTGAAATCATACCGTCATAGGGACGAGTGCAGTCCAGGCAGTGTTTTTCATAATAGACATAAAACTGCGACAAAAGCTGTTCGGCAGCCTCTGCCGATGCATCTGCCGGCAATGCCCGTTCACAGAGCTTTTTCACGCCATTCCCCACAAATTGATAGAACGCCTCCAGCGGATGAATGGGATAGTGCATTTCTATCAGCGTATGATTCACGGCATTCGCCAGATCCTCAATGGAGTTGACCAATGTCCCGTCCAAATCTAAAATTGCCAGTTGATACATGAAAGACCCCTCCTAGTTAAAAATGGTTTGCGTTATCATCTCAGTTTTACAGAGTGAATTCTCATCATTATATCACAGGATCAACATATTCTCTTGATGTGCCTGCTCCACCAATTGTGCTACCTTTTTCCATCACAAGCAAGTGTTGCCTGTACCAGTTCTTCCGAAACCTACAATACTTGTGTTACTTCGTTCCATCCCAATATTTTGATCGTACTAAGAAAAAGTTACCCAGTATCTTACGCAACCATTCTCTCTGTCAACATTATACCACACATCAAATCTTATTTCAACTCTTGATACAAAAAATGCAAGGGCAACAGCATTTACCTGCAAATTGTACAAATAAGAGCCTGATCAGCATCTTTTTTCGCACGTCTTTTCGGCAAATTTTGCCGTTAACTGCGTCGAAAATCCTTGCCATACGTCAGTATGCCTGCGGATTTTTTCCTTGTAAACGACAAAATTATGCTCGAAAATCCGCACATAAAAAGATACTGAACAGGCTCTAAAAAGTTTCATGATCAGCGTTAAAATGCTTTTCTGTAGAAAATTCCACTGCTTTTGGGGCGTTAGATTTTGAAAATGCCTGTTTGTTTTGTGCAATATTACCCAAATACTGTTGTCCTGGTAATGTTGTGTCCTTATTGACAAAAACGAATGAATATGCTAAAATAGTCTAAAAGAGGACTAAAATTATGAAACAATTATTGCGTACAAAAGACTTAAACCGCTCCTACTTGTCATGGCAAAGACTAAATCACATGTACGAAAAATACGCAAAGCAATATGGATTGACCTATATTTCTCTATTTATTCTTCAGTTAATTGATGATGGAACGACACAAAAGGAATTGTGCGATACCCTTTATTTTCCCAAACAGACAGTTAATAAGGTCATACAATCTTTTGAGAAAAAAGGATATATTGAGCTTGTAGGAAATCAAAAGGATGGTCGTTTCCGTTCCATTCTTCTTACTGAAAAAGGAAAATTGTTTCAGCAGGAAGTAATACCCTGTATTGAACAGGCAGAACATTCTGCATTTGCAGCCCTATCAAAAGAAGAGCAAACTTTGATGACCGATCTTTGGGAAAAATACACAGATCATTGTATCGACAGTATAATCGCTGGCAGGATGATTTCGTAAAACACAACAACAATCACGAACAACCGGGTGATCCTTTTAGAATTAACAGAGCGTGACAGTACCGCTTTTGGGGATATATTAACCTTTTTATCACGTCACCCTAATTTGAAAAAAAGAGAACTCTGAGATGAGATGTTATTATCACTTCCCGAACTTTATCTGTAGTTGACCGTTTCCCTCAACTACTATTATATCACATTCAATAACCTAGCGAAAGCACTTTTCATAACTTGATTGGCATCTTTCGCAGAAAGGCAGATTATAAACATGCTTTTTTTGAGATGGCTTAGTGTATTATTGGCGGCATTTATTGCAGGAAAACTTATTACAAAGTTAAAAATGCCCTCAATACTTGGATGGTTAATAACCGGTATGATACTCGGACCGCACGCTGTGGGTCTTATGCCGCAGGAAGTTATTGATTCACAATGGTACAAGCTGATTATTACCTGGATGCAATGTGCCTTTGGATTAATGCTCGGCACGGAACTCATATGGAAAAAGATAAAAAACTATGGCAAAGCTTTGATAGTAACGACCTTGACGCAGTCCCTGGGTACATTTTTATTTGTATCGCTGGTTTTTGGTGTTGTATTTTATTTTACAAAGGTACCTGTTTATCTTGCGTTTGCTTTTGGTGGAATTGCACTTGCGACCGCTCCTGCCCCTGCTTTATCTATCGTACAGGAGTTCCATACTTCCGGACCGGTTACAAACACGCTTATCCCTATGGCAGTATTGGATGATATTGTAGGTATAGCTGTTTTTTTTACGGTAAACTCCTTTATTGCACGTACGGTATCGGGCGGTACTGTTCCGCTTTACATGATCCCTGTTATGATTTTCCTCCCTGTTATTATCGGCGCTGTAGTCGGATTTGTTGCGGGAAAAATTCTACAGAATAATTTGGGGAAAATCAGCACGTTGACGGTACTCCTAATCGGTATTACCCTTACAGCTGCTATCGGACTTATCCTTAACAAAACAGTATTCACAAATATTGCTTTGAATTATATGCTTATGGGTGTTGCGTTTTCTGCTGTATTCTCCAATTTGCTTTCAGAAGAAAAACTGAACGAATTGGTGAACTGGTTTCATCCGATTCTTGCTGTCAGTCTGTTAGCTGCAATTGTTGACCTTGGTGCACCTTTAGATTATCACCTTATCCTTGGAGCAGGTCTGTATACATTTATATACATTGTATCACGTATATGCGGGAAATACGGCGGTGCAAGAATTGGAGCGAAACTTACTAAAATGCCAGTTACCGTACAGAAATTTCTCGGATTTACCTTGCTTCCGCATTCTGGTGTTTCATTGGTTTTCACGGGAATTATCAGCTCCGTATTAGCGACGTCAGAGCCAGAATTAGCTACGATAGTAACAGGTACAATTGCAGCTGCTGCGGTAATCAATGAGATTATCGCCGTAATTGCTGCGAAAAAAGGCTTTGAACTTGCGGGAGAAATAAAAGTGAAATAATTCGGTTTATTCATGATGACCATTAAATAATTGAAATAATTTTTACGCCAAAGTTTCTAATTTATCTTACTTACAACTTCCAATTTACAGAGAATAAACAACCCATAAAGGCTCAGAATGCAGGCCACGCCTTGAAAGGCGGTAACCGTCAAATACCCTGCATCTTTCTCTAACAATTCAAATTGGAATTGTTAAGAAAGGTACAGTCAGAAAATATCCAAAATCTAAAATAGACAGATATCAGGCGGCGTGATAAAACTCATTGTGATGTCCGTTTTTCTACAGATGAAAAAATTTTATCTGAAATGACGCTGCTCACGATTCCGATTATAATTCCAAGCAGTGCACCTGCCAGAACATCTGTAGGAAAATGCACATAAAGATACAATCTTGAAAATGCAATCATTGAAGCAAGCATATAAGCTGCAATTCCCATCCGCTTATCAGTGTGCATGATAATTGTTGCTGCAATAAAAGAGGATAGGGTATGTCCCGATGGAAAAGAGTAATCCTGAGGTATAGAAATCAATATATTTACTGTTTCATTGATCCAGCAGGGGCGTTCTCTTGCTATCAGATTCTTCAACAGAATATTACCAATGATAACACCTTCCAGCAAACCTACGCCAACCATGATTCCTGTTTTTCTATACTTTGCCCAAAACAACATGATGATTGCCATTACAATCCAAATCAATCCTCCATTGCCGAGGAATGTAATTTTAGGCATTAAAAAGTTTAAGAAACTGCATGAAAAATACTCTTGAATAAGATTTAATATTTTAAAATCAATATCCGTAATCGTTGACATCATGAGTCTCCTCTCTTTTTTATACTAATCATCCTTTATTTTACCAACAGCAGCGTTCCCGCAGTCATCAGAACAAGTCCAATCATGGATTTTTTCGTCAGCTTTTCTTTCAGCACAAAGTAAGAAAAAGCAATCGTTACCAGAATACTCAGCTTATCAATCGGCACAACTACACTTGCCTGACCATCCTGCAAAGCCTTATAATAGCAAAGCCATGACAATCCGGTGGTCAATCCGGAAAGGCAGATAAACAGCATATTTTGTTTACTGATAGCTTTGATTTCACTTTGTTTCCCTGTTACGAAAACCATGAGCCATGCCATAATCAGCACAACAATTGTCCTTATGGCAGTACCAAGATTAGAATCAATTTCGCTTATCCCGATTTTTCCGAGAATCGATGTCATACTTGCAAATACTGCTGACAGCACAGCGTACCATAACCAGCCCCAGCCTTTTGTTTCATTATTAGACTGCTTTTTCGTTATCATAAGATAAGTGCCGATACCAATCAGCAGCATACAAATAATTTTGAGTGTACTTAATTTTTCTCCGAGAACAAGAAAAGCAAGCAGCATTGTCAGTATTGTGCTTGACTTATCAATGGGTGCAACCTTGTTCACATCGCCAATCTGCAAAGCCTTAAAATAACAAAGCCAGCTGCCTCCGGTTGCAAGTCCTGACAATATCAGAAACAGCAGAGTTTTTCCCGAAATGCTGTCAATATCCTGATAAGCCTCGGTTATCATAACCATAATCCAGGAAAAAATCAGAACGATAATCGTCCTGATCGCCGTAGCAACTGTGGAATCTGTATTTTTGATTCCAATCTTTGCAAGCACGGCAGTAACTCCGGCAAAAAGAGCTGAACCAAATGCAAATGTAATCCACACAGCACATCACCTACGCTCTGAAACGATATCCCGCACCCCACACTGTTTCAATATAGTGCGGACTGGAAGGATCGTCCTCAATTTTTTCACGGAGCCTGTTAATATGAACTGCTACTGTTGCATTATCGCCGACAGCGTCCATGCCCCAGATTCGCTCATACAGCGTTTCCTTATCGAAAACCATGTCCGCATTTGTCACCAGAAAAAGCAGCAGTTCATACTCCTTATTCTTAAGACTGATTTCTTTTTCCTTTACAAATACACGATGTGACTTCGGATTGATACGAATAGCGCCTACTGTTATTTCCGGCTGAATCTCCCGTATACCGCCTTTCAGTCTGTTGTAAGTTGCAATATGTGCCTGCACTCTTGCAACAAGTTCTCCGGGTGAAAAAGGTTTTACGATGTAATCGTCAGCACCAAGTCCCAGACCTCTGATCTTATCAATATCTTCTTTTTTTGCTGTTACCATAAGAATAGGTATATCAAGATGTTCACGCAAACTTCGGCAGACTGTAAAACCGTCTATCTGCGGTAGCATCAGATCAAGCAGAATCAGCTGAAAACCGCCTTGTAACGCCGTATTCATTCCACTTACACCGTCAGTTTCAATTATTACCTCAAACCCATTGATTTCAAGATAATCACGTTCAATTTCAGCAATGGCAATATCATCTTCTATAATCAGAATTTTATTCATGCTGTCCCTCCTTTGGAATTGTCATCACGATACGCAAACCTTTTGGCTGCAAATTTTCCGCATGAATCGAACCGCCGAAACGTTTCAGAATTTTTGCAGTAATGGCAAGCCCTAGTCCGCTTCCTTTGTTTGGATTGTTCCTTGACGGATCGCTGCGGTAAAATACATCAAACAGCTTCGGCAATGCCTCCGGCGGAACTCCGGGGCCATTATCCTCAATGATAACACTTACATCTTCTGCCGAATTTTCACAGTAAATCTCTACAGTTACTGTTTCGCTGTCTTTGTATTTCAGACTGTTTTCCAGAATGTTGGTAACGGCACTGCGCAGCTGAACAGGGTCAGCATAAACCTCCAACTCCTGCGGAATATCTTTGCAAAAAATCTGCATTCCCTTTTCCCGATATTCCTTTTCATTTGATGTGACGATAGAGCGAATTTCCTGTCTTATTTTCAGTTTCTCCGGATAAAAAGGACAATCACCAAGATCAAGTTTTGAAAACAGAAACAGCTTGTCTACCATGCGGTCGATATCATTTGCTTTGACAAGAATGGTTTTCATGTATTTCTGCTGCATCTGCGGTGTTGCCGCAACACCCTCTAGCAATCCCTCAATATACGCTTTAATTGAAGTCAGCGGCGTTCTCAGATCGTGAGAGATTCCAGCAATCAGTTCCTTACGGTTCTGTTCATTTTTCTGCGTAATTTCCACGGATTCCTTTAATCTTGCTGCCATATCGTTAAAATCCTCACAGACACTCTGAAACTCATCCTTTCCGCTATATGTAATACGATAATCCAGATTTCCGTCACGAATCTGATGAACACCATCTGTGAGAATATCCAGAGGTGCCTCTATTTTTTTGAAAACAAACTTTGTAAGAAAGCGATTTGTGACAATTACCGCTACAATAATCATGATGCAAAGAATTACAATAATATTTTTTACCAGAAATTCATTGTAGTCGCTTTCTTGTATATTACTACTGCTGTAAATTAAAATATGATATGTTTTACCATCTACGAAAATTTTTTCTCCATAAAGGCAACTGCCCTTCATGGAAACACTTCCCTCACCGCCTAAACTTTCCATTGCTGAAACAAGCACAGCCTCCGTTTGACTGCTACTACCTATGGTGCAAACAATTCCTTTATCATTATAGATTTCCAGCTTTATTTCTTGAGATGTAAGATATTTTTCAACCGTATGATATAGTTTAGAATCCGATACATCTTCTTTACTGCCAAGGAATTCCTTTGACTGTTCCACAAGGAGTTCATGGATGTACGAAAGGTTGTTTTCCTTTCCTGTTTCGTTCATAAGCTGCTTATAAAATAAATTCATAAACAGAAATAGGGATATGAAAATTATAAGGATACTGACCAATGCCGGAATGACCAGCATCAGGGTATTGGAAATAAACAGCCGTTTTTTTATCGTCATAGCTGAATCAGCTCACTTCATGAATCATAATAAATTTATTATATCACTCTGACATTGTTTCGTCAATCTGTTCTGACTTTGCAGACACAATTTTCATCGCCTGCATCCCCATAATGACAACACCGCCAATGATAAAAAATACAAAGCTGAATGTAGGAAAAGAAAGCGCTGGCTGCGGTATATCAAGAGTAGTCGGACCCATTACAATTGCATAAAGCGAACCCAGCATAAGCCCGATGATAAGATAAACCGTTGCTGCTCTGTGCTTATCAAGAGCCTTTCTGATAATCTTGATAATGAATATGACTCCAGTAACCACGCCCAGCCCAAATGCGATCACAATTGGCAGCGAATGAAAATCAAAATGCAGAATATCCTTAATTGCTGTGACAATCGGCAGATAAATTCCGAAAATCAGAAGCAGCGTTGAACCTGATATTCCGGGCAGAATCATAGCACAAATTGCAATTGCTCCGCAGACAAATACATATACAAATGTTAAAATATTCGGGCTGCTTAAATCCATGCCATTCCCACCGCCGACCGGATTGAAATATGTAATGGCAGATACCAGCACAATTCCTATCATGACAAAAAATATTCTGCTGATTTTTTCTTTCAGACAGCTTTTTTCTTCGATAATCACAACAGGAATTGCAAAAATAATAAATCCCATAAACAGTGAAGAAATCTGATAAATATGCGTTTCAAACACATTCGCAAGAATCAGCACTGCAAGTCCGAATCCGATTACCCAGCCAATACCAAGCTTTATCAGATATTTTACTGCGGAAATTCTTTTTTCCTTTGTGCCGGAAATCAAATCGTCCAGCGAACCTACAAAATTATCATAAAATCCCAGCAAAAACGCCACTGTTCCGCCGGATACTCCTGGAACACTATCAGCCAGTGCCATGCAGAAACCGTGAAGAAAAGTCAGAATTTTTTTCATGATGAATTACTCCTTTATCGTTTGTTTTCTTCATAATACATCAGATAGTTCAAACGAGTTGAAACTATGCTTCAACCGGAGATAAAATATTGTTAAACTGTTTTTAAACTGAAAAAGAGCTGCCGCACCTTTCTGCAAGGTACAGCAGCTCATAAAATTATCAGTTGATGTTTTTTTAAATCATCTGCAAAGGTATCACCCGAAGATTCACATTGAGGACACACCGCAGTTTTACGATTTATCTGTATTCAACCGCTGTGCGGAAACTGGAAAGGTTCTGCTGACCATTGAATGCTGGCAGGAGGTTCACCCCGGACTTGTTTCCATTCCAGTAAACTGGGACTACAGCATTCCTTACGGTCTGCTTTACAGCTTTGATGCGCCGGAAGATGTGCTTAGGTTTGTGGAAACAGTAAGAGCCTGTTCAGCATCTTTTCGCACATGTCTTTTCGGTGAATTTTACTGCTTTCTGCGTTAAAAATTCTTGCCGGGCGACAGCCCGCCTGCGAATTTTCGCCTTGAAATCAGCGAAAATTCACTCAAAAATCCATGCACGACAAGATACTAAACAGGCTCTAAAAGATCTTCGATAACATCACTGATAAATTCGCTTCACATTTTATGCCTATACAGACGAGTTTTCTTGTATTTTTCCAGTGCATCAAAAATCTTATGATACACTACCTGATTCGGGTAACGTCTATAATCTGCAAAAACAGAAATTCCAGTATGATAAAAATGCTCCAGAATCGCAGCAGCACAGCCGGCACTTCGACTCTGACCATACTCGCACTGACAGATGATATCCATTCCACTGCTATATGCTTGATAAACAAACTTTGCTATTTCATCGGCTTCAGAAAAGTAAGTATCATAGGTATATCCTCTGTCTTTGAGGACTTCTAAATCAAGATCATCAAGTTCACTGTAAAAAACATGGTCGCATACACCGCTGTAATCTACATGAGTATAATCTTTATCAATACGTTTGATCGCTGGGTCGTAAAAGCTGATAACGGCTGTGTTTGCAGGAAATTCATCATTAGAAATAATTGCTTCAATTTCTTCTCTGGAATAAACAGTTATATACATAAAATTTCTCCTATCAATTTACATTTCTTTCGTTTACCTATCCAGATAACACCTATAATGCTCGCTGTAATCATAACGAATGCAAATATCAGTTAAAATTTCAAAGTCATTCTTAATTCCCTCAATGTGATCAGAATCTATATTCGGATTCATATAAATCACAGGCTTGCTCTTGTTTGTAATCTCCACTCTTCCCCTCGGATAGTAATTATACGGCTTATTGCAGCCTTTCGGTTTTACGAATTCCCATAACTTTTTATGATTGTAGGTATCGCCTGATTTGGCAATGCCGCCTGTTTGTGTACCGTCAAAGGGATAGGAATGCAGTTCACCATCTATGATCCAGAATACGCCTTTTTTCATAATCACTCCTGTACACTACCCTTTTGGATACACTCTTTCAATGCCTGTATCCGTGAGCTTTATAATATCATTATAGATCAGTATATGCTTTTTGTCATACCACCCGGAATGATGATAGTGACCTGAGAACCATAGTTCAAAATTTGTTTTCTCATCAAGCTCGTCGAAAAAATCCGTCAGTCTATTTTTCTGATAATACATATCAGAAAACAAATCTTCTTGTATGCGATTTGGCAGCGAATGGGTAATGATGATATCCGCTTTCCAATTTGCAGATTCCAGTACCTGTCGTCCGTGCTCCATTTCTTCCTCATTTGGCAATTCTTCTTCCCACATGGTAACACCAGGTTTGCGATATTGCTTGTCGTGACTTTCTGCACCGCCAAATGCAAAGATACGTTTTCCGTCAATCTCAAACAGACTTCCCCTACAAAGATGAAGAATATTGTCTGTGATTTTCTGAATCTTGCCGCCTTTCCATTCCTCTATCGGATAAGCCTTCAGCATATCGAAATTCTCGTGATTCCCGTCTATCCAAAGGGTTGTCCAAGGCTTTTTGTCAAGCCATTTCAGCCAGTATCTTTCTTCCGCAGAATCACACCAGCACAAACCGAAATCTCCGCAGATAATGACATAATCTGAACGTGTCAGTTCTTTTTGTATAGTAAAACAGTCAGTGGAAAACTTGTGTATGTCATGATGTCCGTGTAAATCTCCTGTGATAAAAATCATAACAACCTCCCTTTCTTAGTCCAAACGAGTCAGTGACAGCACAAATGTGCTACTTTGATGAATGGACATTGGTGTCTGATAATACACGAAAATGCCATCATCACATCTGCCGAAATTATCATACCCACGGCATTCCAAACGTATTTCATTTCCGCTTTTCCACACGTTTGCAACATACATCCTCTGACGGCTGACAACTCTGGAAACGCCATTGATATTACGTGTGCCGTCCAGTCCCCAGCGACTTCTTGCTTCACGGGTATCCGGTCGAACGATTTCCAGTATGTAATAATGTCCTGATTCCACTGCGTTGCGTTCTATACGCCGTTCGTCATGATGCTTTAAACGGTTCAGATCAGCGGCAATCGTCTGATTTCCCGAATATGAGTTAGTGGATTGCGGAGTGAGCCTCCTGCTAGGTTGGAACTGCAGAGTGAGTCTTTTGCTCATGACTGTTACCTCCAATGATTCAATTGATTTGCCTTTCAGGCTGGCTAAATCATATCATACTGTCAAGCTTGTTTCCGAAGATTCGGGCGGATTTTTGAAAATTCTCTGTTTTGTATAAATTCAAATAAGTTAATTGTACAAATTATATATAGATATAGTTCGATTATTAGATTCAAGTTTTTATTTTTTGGTCTGATATTTCCATATTGCATTATCAAGCATTCTTACTGTAATTTCAGGACGTTCTTTTTGAAGTACTAAAACTGTTTGAGCCATTAATGACTGAATATCCTCAAATTGTATATCAGGATAATAATTATGAATAAAGCGTTCTAACCAACGGTCAGGTTTGCACAAATTTGCATCTCCTGCTAACATATATAAATAGCGAAGCATGATACCGCTTCCTTGTCCACGTACAGAACAAATTTGTTTATTTAGATTTTCGTTATCTTTAAAATTTTGAAAGTCTCCTACCGTGTCAATATTATTTAATTTCATAATACGTGCAACTTCCAGTGATGCCTGTGCCTTTAAAATACCGTTCTTTGGAGACGTCCTTTGCTTATTTTTCAAAACCTCACTCGCAAATGCTTCAACATCATCAAACTGTTCTGCATTATGCAAAAAATCAGAGATCGTGTGCTCACTCTTATCTGTTTCTCCATTATCTATTTCAGCAAAAGTTTTTAATTCCAAATTATAATAATTTAGATATCTTTGCCAAACATTTCTGGTGGAAGAATACTTGGCTCCAATTGAAAAAACTGCATCTAAAATGCAAATAGGCAGAGATCTTTTAAAGTCAAGATTTTCATCTTTTGAAATTCCTTCAAGAATTTTTTTGCAGCACTCAATGTACGCTTCTTTCATTTCATAAATCATAATAGTATTCCTTTCGTTTTTACAATAACTTTATTATAACATGCCCACCTATACAAAAATCTGTACAAGCCTACTTATAAGGTGAATCTTTTACAACCTTACAAATCCGATCTCTCAGCTCCAGCGGCTGAAGTATCTCGCAGGTGTCCAGAAACTGCAGCGCCCAGACGTACATACCATTAAGATTGGCAGAAAATGATGCTGTAAAAGTTTCATCATCGTTGGGTACAATCTGAATATCCGTTCCGAATCGCATAATAACCTGATCCAGAATATACTTGTGACATTTCATTTTGATTCGTTCAGGTTTTCCGCTGTACATAAACACTGCATTTTGTATGTATTCATTCAAGTGAAAATTAGCAGGCATAGGTTGTGATTTTTCCTCCATCAGCTGAATATCCTTTATCCTGCTGATGTGATAATGACGAGGTTCTTCCACATCGTCCCAACCACAGATCAAATAATAACTCCCATCATAGATCGCCATACTGTATGGGCTAACGATGTGACGATGACTGCCCTTCTGATGCAGTTTCTTGTCAAAACCATATTCTGTATAGATAAAGGATACTTTCTTTTGCTCGGCAATCGCCTTGTCCAACATATCAATATTGTAAAAGGTTTCTTTATTCGGTGTTTTCGCATGGTCACGGCAAATCATCAGGGAATGATACAATTTGCGTTTCGGCTTGCTCACCAGATTTTGCAGTTTTTGAATCAACTGCGCAGAATGCTTGGCTGGAATTGTATTGTTTGCATAAACGCTATCCACCAACAGCCGCACTTCACTGACATCAAACATTCTTCCCCGCAGATAATACCCCTCTTTATTTTCTTCAAACATAGAAACATCATAGCCAAGTTGATTCAGTGCGTTCAGACAATCATAAACTGTCCGGCGGTCGATTTCTCTATCATACAACAGTTTCATTTTTGACTTGATGTCCTTCATACTGAGTATATTCTCTGTATCGGAATATTCCCATAGAATTTGCAGCAGACAGATGATATTTGCTTTTGATGACGGCATCGCTTTCCTCCTGTGTATTTTAAAATTTATCCAACATACAAAGTTACTCCCTGATTTCATCGTACTATTTTTTTGTACAGCATGTCAAGTGAATCACAAATCCAGACTGTTACTATGCGTAATTGTTATGTAAATTGTGAGACATAAAACCGCTTGTGAAAAAATTGAATTTCACAAGCGGTTTTACTTTTTATTTCCGATACCTAAGCCAAACCGAACCATCTGGCTGAACCTTTACATCCAACAAGAAAAATTCCTGCATCGCACTCTTTTCAAAAAGTGGTTTACTATTTTCACCGGCAACGATCGGAGCAACAACAAGGCTCAATTCATCAATCAGATTCTCTCGTTCAAAAGCACCATTGATGATACTTCCACCCTCAAGCAGCAAATTTTTGATTCCGAAAATGCTATAAAGCTTATTCAGAGCAACATTCAAATCGATATCATCTTTGCCTGCAAAAATATATGACACACCGATTTTTCTGTAATATGCCATCACTTCCTTTGATGTCGTTTCACTCAGCACTTCAATGATATGGCAGTCATCATAACCAGGATCATCATCGTGAGTTTTGCTGTCTGTCCAGCCAATTTTACCATACCGATCAAATGAAACGGCATAATAATGATGCTTCTGAACAATATAATCCTCATACGGAATATCCTCATCAGAAAACCCTGATAAATCCGGCTTGAAGCCATTGGTGAAACTGGATTCCATTGTTACCCGACCGCAGGCAAAGGCATCGCCTTTCAGTTTTCTGTTCAATTCGTAGTAGGTCTCGCTTACCTGTGTGCCGATTTTTCCAAAGAGAAAATCTCCAGTCACCTTTCCGTCTATCGAAGTCACCATATGACATATCACAAGTGGACGCAAACCATGTTTCTCAATATATTTTTGTGCGTAAGAACAAGTGGCTTTTACTTCTCCGCCCCTTGCATTGATTTCATTCAGACAAAGACGCATCAGTTTTCCTGCAATGCCCTGCCCCTGCATGGATTCATCAACCTTTGTTGATTTTATCTCATAAACATTATTTTCTCTTTTCGGAAAAATAATCTTTCCCACTTCTTTGCCATTATCATCGATACAGCTTATTTTGCTTTCATAAGTTAAAAAATTCATTTCAGCATCACTTCTTCCGATATTTCTGATTTTTACTATTTGGCTTATCAGGAATTGTACGTTCAATCAATTTCTTATCAAGAGCAGGAGTCAGATAATTCTTCCTGAAGGTCGGACGATGCGACAATTCAAGACGCTTCATGATCTCAGCCGCTGAGAGCCTGTTCAGCATCTTTTTTCGCACGTCTTTTCGGCAAATTTTGCCGTTAACTGCGTCGAAAATCCGCACATAAAAAGATACTGAACAGGCTCTGAAAGTTCCCCATTTCCTAACACAGCAAGCAATCTGTTGGTCGGTCACTTGGTCGCTGCCTTGATCGATTGACCGACCAACAACCGTTGTATCCGTTCAGCGTGTCACGAATGATTTCAAGCATAAGCTCTACAAACACAACACTGTCCGCCATATGAAATGGTGGTTGATATTCGCTCATTTGATTGTTCCTCTTACTGTATTCGGCATAATTTCACGGAGAATAGTATTATATCAGACTCTTTCCGCTGCCCCAGGCATCGCCGACCTTTTCGCCAATCACATGGTAGGCATTATTAAATGGGTCAAAGCAAATCGGAGCGACCTTGCTGACATCCACCTTACCGTCTGTCAATGCAGATTCATCCACGCTGACATTCACAATTTCGCCCTTGAGAATGCAGGTTTCCTCATCATAGCTGATCACCCTGCACTCCATACATACTGCAAGCTCATTGATGATCGGTGCATTCACCAGTTCACTTTTTGTGGCAGTGAATCCGGCTTTTGCAAATTTATCCTCAGTGTTATTGCCGGAAGCAATTCCAACATAATCGCATCCTGCAATATGAGCTACATCAGCCATACTGATCGTAAACGCTCCAGTAACTGCAAAATTCTTGCAGGTTTTGTGATTCGGCGACAGACAAACCGAAACCTCTTTTTCCTCGCTGATGCCGCCCCATGCAGCATTCATAGCGTTGGGATTTCCGTTTTCGTCATAAGTTGCGATGATGAAAACCGGCTGCGGATAGCTGTAAGCCTTTGCGCCAAAATTTTTCCTACTCATAGTAGATTCCTCCTGTATCTGAAAAATATTACACTTCTATTATATCACTTTTCTGAAATTGATGCAATAGATTCTGTAAAGCTAATCCTGTAAGCAGTGTAAAGCAAATCCAAACGTCCTATCCTGTTCTCCCGTCAATGGCATCTATTACAGCTATTTTTCTTTTGCAGAACTGGCATTTCGGCTGCATATGAATAACAAAACCAATAAAAAGAGCATAACCATCCAAGCTGTTTCGCTGAACTGTTATGCTCTAACAATATAATTTCTGTATTCTATTTTTAATTATGGCTTTTTTCGATGTCTTAACGCCTGAGTTGCACTGAATTTTCATCTCATTGGAATTTCTATCCTTATATATTTTTAAACTGAACAGCAACATTGCTAAGAAGTTATTTTATAGCCATAAACGGAAAAATATCATGTTCAATTTCAGTAATTTCTCTATCATTTTCAGAATCAATTCTCAGAATGAAAGGTTTACTTAAATCCATGCTGAAAATGCCCATAATTGATTTTGCATCAACAATGTATCTGTCTGATATGATATCAAAGTTACAGTTATATTTCATTACTGCACTAACAAACATCTTGACATCATCCACTGTATTCAACCGAATACTTACTTCTTTCATGATATTCTCCTTTGTATTCATCTGCCTATCTCTGCAAATTTATAAATCTCATCACGTCCAGGCATTACTTTCAAAGCACCTTTTCTCGTTGTAACAATTGCCGCAGCGGTATTTGCAAAAACAAGCATCGCCGATAATTCTTCATTCGAAAAATCCTTTATGCCATACTCCAAAACCTTGCTTAAAATGCAGCCGCAGAATGTGTCGCCTGCACCGGTCGTTTCAATTGTTTCAGCAGGCGTGATCGGTACAAAGGCATATCCTGTTTTTGAATAAGCTCTGCTGCCGTTTTTCCCCAGTGACAGTAGAATCAGAGGAATATTGTACTTATCTCTCAGGCTTGCAATTGCTTTATCAAAATCCGTTTCATTGGTCAGCCACTGAATTTCGTTATCAGATATTTTCAGAATATCACAATGCTGCAATCCATACTCGATCTTCTCTCTTGCAGTATCAAGATCATTCCACAAATTCTCCCTCAGATTTGGGTCAAACGATCGGATACAACCTGCTTTTTCAGCAATTGCCACTGCCTTTTTGGTTGCAGCGTCACACACCGGATTTGTCATAGATAGCGAACCATAATGAAATATTCTGCTATTCTCAATAAGTTCTTCATTCACATCAGATTCACTAAGCATCATATCTGCACCGGGATTTCTGTAAAAGGAAAACTCTCTGTCACCGCCTTCAAGAGTATGCACAAACGCAAGCGTCGTATTGACTTTCTCATCTTCCGCAAGTCCAGTAATGTTAATACCAATTTCGGAAACCACTTTTTTCAATTGTCTGCCGAAAATATCTTTTCCAACCTTACCAATAAATGCGGTTTGATATCCAAGTTTTGTCAGCATTGCAAGAACATTGCATGGCGCTCCGCCGGGATTTGCCTCCATAATTGGATTTCCCTGTTGACTCATGCCGTTTTCTGTAAAATCTATCAGAAGCTCTCCTAAAGCACATACATCAAATTCAGGCATGATTATTCCTCCAATCCATAAACTTCTGTATTTTGATTGCAGATGATTTCATCTGTCAGATCATAAACTGCACTGGAAATCACATATTCGCCGTTGTTGACGAAAACCTCGATAATATTTCTGTCCACATAAATTTCAAGAGAAAATCCATCTTTCAACTCAGGCGTTTCGCAGACATTTTTCAGTTCCATATGCCCTCTGATAACCGCGTTTCTGTCAGTAATGATTTTCCCATTTTTACGTTTGATACGATAACCGCCAATACTGATACATTCATTATCTGAAATCTCCGTTTTTATCACAAAGGGCTTGCTCATGTCCGGAAAGTTTGTTTTTACTGTGAATTTTCCTGCAATATCCGGATGCGGTCTGAAATAAATATGATTATGATTCACTTCACATAGCCTTGGAATACTAAACATCCCAATTGTGTTATTTTCCATAGGCTCAGGCATTCTCAGCCATGCGATAACAACTCTCCTGCCGTCCTTATCGGTAGTGCTTTGCGGCGCATATAAATCAAGTCCGTAATCAAGATGCTGAAAATTCTCATAAATTTTCATATTGCAGTTTTCTTCATTGAACTCAGCCAATGTACATACAGCCTGATTTCCCCTTTCTTCGTCCATCGGCGAAAAAATAAAAACACCTTGACCATCTGTTTCAAAATAGTCGGGACATTCCCACATCCAGCCCATATTATTGCAAGAAGCATAATTCATGTATTTCCAGTTCACTAAATCGCTGCTCTTGTAAAACAGGACTCTGCCTACATGATCTACTGTACTTCCAAGTATCATATACCAGTTCCCATCTTTGCCCTTCCAGACTTTCGGATCACGGGTATGCGTTTTATTGCCGATTTCAGATTCTGTAAGCGGAAGAATTACAGTTGTCTTTCCGCCAAAATTATCAAAGGCGAATCCGTCCTCGGAACTGATGTGCAGCTGTGCTGAAATAAAATTATCATTCAAACAACAATTGACATTTTGCGGGTCATGTTCGGTATAATTCACACCGGTGTAAAATAAGTGCATCTTTCCGTTGTGTTCAACTGCACTGCCCGAAAAACAGCCGTCACTGTCATCTTTCTTCGTTGGGAAAAGTGCAATATCAAGGTGCTTCCAGTTTGTTAAATCATCGCTTACTGCATGACCCCAGTGCATTCTTCCCCACTGTGAAGCATAGGGAAAATGCTGATAAAACAGGTGATACTTTCCCTTGTAATATATAAATCCGTTCGGATCGTTTATCCAGCCTTTCGGTGCTCTGAGATGAATACGCTGCATACTGTACCTCCTTAAAACAAACTTTCTTCTGTTGTTTTGTCGAAGAAATGAATTCGTGCAGGTGAGAATATAAATTCAATGCTGTCGCCGACATGACTTATCTCATATTTCGACACTCTTGCAACAGTATTTACACCACCGAATGTGAAATAAAGATTGTTTTCATTACCCATCACCTCTGTATTTTCCACAACAGCCTGCTGAACGGAATCTTTATATAAGTCCAGATTCTGAGCGTCAAGCTTGATATCCTCTCCTCGGATACCAAGAATCAGACCGTCTTTTTTACCGCCAAGCTTTGCAATAATATTTTCGGGAAGTGTGATTTTGCTGCCGTCTGCAAACTGCACTGTATTACCATTGACTGTCACATCATAAAAGTTCATCTGGGGAGAACCGATAAAACCGGCAACGAATTTATTGACAGGGTGCTCGTACAGTTCCATAGGTTTCCCCACTTGCTGAATGATACCGTCTTTCATAATGACGATTCTGTCTGCCATTGTCATTGCTTCAACCTGATCGTGGGTAACATAAATCGTGGTACTTCCCAGTTCTCTGTGAAGCTTGCTTATTTCATTTCTCATGCTGACTCTCAACTTTGCATCAAGATTGGAAAGGGGTTCATCCATGAGAAATACCTTTTGATTCTTCACAATTGCACGTCCAAGAGCCACTCTCTGACGCTGACCGCCGGAAAGATTCTTCGGTTTTCTTTTGCGGTATTCCTCTAGTCCCAGAATTCTCACTGCCCAATCCACTTTTTTCTTGATCTCATCAGCCGGAACTTTCATATTTTTCAGTCCGTAAGAAATGTTCTTTTCTACTGTCATGTGAGGATAAAGCGCATAATTCTGAAATACCATTGCAATTCCTCTGTCACGGGGTGCAGTTTCATTCATCACCTTTCCGCCGATTTTCAGTTCGCCGGAAGTGATTTCCTCAAAGCCTGCGATCATGCGCAGTGTTGTGGATTTTCCGCAGCCGGAAGGTCCGACAAAAGCAATGAATTCTTTTTCTTCTATGTTCAAATTAAAGTCTGTAACGCTGTTTTTGTCTGCACCTGCATACTTTTTGCAGATATTTTTCATTTCAATAAAGCTCATAACTTAGCCCTCCTTAGAACCTGTTGATACAACGCCCTCGACGATCTGCTTCGAGAACAGTGAATAAATAATAATAACCGGAATCGTGATCATAGTAATAACTGCAAGCGTCTGTCCCATTGTTGTGTTATCATTGGATGTAATAGAGTTCAGACCGATCTGCGCAGTCAGCAAATCACTTGATGTGAATACAAGAGACGGCCAGAGATAGTCGTTCCATACACCCAGAAAAGTGAATACGCTTACAGTTGCCACAACCGTTTTTGACATCGGCAAAACCATTGTGAAGAAATATTTCAGCGGACTGCAATAATCAAGCTGTGCAGCTTCATAAATATCGTCCGGCAAACTGACAAACACTTGACGAAACAGGAAAATATTAAACGGATTGACGATCATTGGAAGAACATAGCCGATAATATTATTCAGAAGTCCCAATTTGGCAACGGTCAGAAAGTTGATTGTGATGATCGTTTCCGACGGAATGATCATCAGCATCATGATAATCAGAAGCCATTTATCGGCAAAGGGAAATTTTATTTTTGCAAGGGCATATCCTGCTAATCCGTTGACCACAATTCCAAGAATAATCAGAATTGCTGCATAGAACAGTGTGTTTAGCATATAACGCAGAAAGCTTGTATCTGTGATAATCGTAATATAGTTATCGAAGAAGCTTCCATTCAGTGCCGGAGGAATAAATGCGGCAGCGGAGTTCATATCAGCAGTAATGGCTGCATCCCCCTTGAATGAATTTGCCAGCATCCACACAACCGGAAATAAGAAGAACAGCGACATGATCAGCATAACAACTGTCAGAATCCAGCCGTTGATTTTTTGAAATCTCGTTTTCATTTTTTCTTCTCCTCCTTATCCTTTGTCAGAACATTCTGAATAATTGTAAGAATGATAACGAATACAACGAATACGACTGCCATTGCCGAGGAAAGACCTATCTCCCAGTTTACCGTACCGGTTTCATAAATGTCATATACCAAAGTATAGGTAGAATTTGAAGGTCCTCCGCCTGTCATAACCATCGGCTGGACGATCATACGGAATGCACCGATAGTGATCGTAATGAAAACGAAGATGCAAAGAGGTTTCAATTCCGGCAGCGTGATATCCTTGAACTTCTGCCATGCACTTGCGTGATCCATTTCAGCCGCCTCATAAAGCGCAGGATTGATTGCCTGCAAACCGCCTAAGAAAATAATCATCTGATAACCAACGCCCTGCCATACGCTCATAAGCGCAATGGAAGGAAGTGCCTGCTTTGCACTGTGAATAAACGGCTGTGCATCTATTCCAAGGTGACCGAGAATGGTATTAATAATGCCTTCAGGACTGTAAATCTGCATCCAAAGCGTAGATACTACTGCAAGCGACATAACTACTGGTATAAAGAATGCGACCTTAAAATATTTCTTGAAATGCGTAACCTTATTGACCAACAGTGCAAGTCCCAGAGAACCAAGACCTTGCAGCGGAACAATGATCGCAACAAATCCAACTGTATTCCAGAATGACTTTGTGAAAAGCTCGTCTTTGAATATTTTTTTGAAATTTTCCAGTCCTACAAAGTGCGTATTATCCGGACTGAGTGCAAAGTAATCCGTAAAGCTGTACACGACAGTTAAAATCATTGGAACAAATAAAAATACAATCATCAAAATCAATGCCGGTGTAAAGAATGACATTCCCATCACGGCATTGGAACGTCTTTTTTTCATAATCTTACCCCCTGATATATCGTTCAAGTTTATCATTGATACGTTCTGTTGCCTTATCAAGCTGTTCCTCAGCATTTTTTCCGCTCAGTGCAATATTTTCAAGGGATTGCTGAAACATGGAACTAAGCTGAGGATAAGCAGGTGTTTTCGGACGTGGATGCCCATAGTCCCTCAGCTGTTCATAAAGCGCCTTATAATTTTCATCCTCTGAGAACAAACTGATTTGTTCATACGCTGCATAAGTAGACGGTAGACTTTTGGTTTTTTCAAAAAGTACAAGTCCGCTTTTTACACCGCTCATCCATTTGACAAGTTCTGTTGCACCTTCAATATTATCTGTTTCCGAAGATGCTGCATATGTCCATGAGCCGGTTGGCGTATAATTTCCGCCGTCCCAGTCATCCCCAACAATGTATGGTGCAACACCAAGATCGACATCAGGATAACTCTGATAAACCGTATTCACTTCCCATGCGCCATCAAATTTGAATGCTGCACGGCCGCTTTCAAAAAGATTCTCTATCGGTACGGCGGACATATACTTTTTATCGACCAGTCCTTTGAAATAACGCATTGCAGAGGCATTTTTTTCAGAATTAAAGATATCATCTACTGTCAAACCGTCTTCACTGACAAAATCTCCTCCGTTTGACCAGATAAACGGCGCATAATAGTAAATGCTCGCTTCACCGACAGGAAATGTCATATCCAACGGATAACCATTTTTACTGTCCATAATCGGTTTCAGCTGTTCAAGAATCCCAAGGAATTCCGTGAATGTCCAAGGATCGTCAGGATCAGGAATTTCGATCCCTGCCTCGGAAATAATATCTTTATTGTAGTACAGTCCGACGCTGGATTCCATTGCCCCCAATGCGTATAGCTGATCATTGTAAGTACCTTGTTCAAGAATCGAGTCCAGATAAACAGCTCTTTCTTCATCACTAAGAGGCACAAGAGGCTGAATGATGCCATTTGCTGCATACGCTGCAATATTCGGTCCGTCAACTGTCAGAACATCCGGCAGATCTCCTGACAGAACCGAAGCGTTTACCTTATCGGAATAACCGCCGCCGCTGTCATTTCTGGGGATAAACTCAATATCCGCAAAATACTTTCCGTTGTATGTTTCATTAAAACTGTCAACGGCTTGACGATAAGCTTCGCCCTCCGGCGTTTCTTCAATGCTATGTACCCAGATGCTCAGATACTCCTCGCCCTCATCAAATCCGGCAATATCACCCGGCTTTATGTTTTTTGTGCATCCGGTCAGGCTGAACGCTGCAAGAGAAATTGCAACAGCACTGTATATCAATTTCTTTTTCATATTCATAAGCCTCCTTGTATAAAATTTGCTTTTTCCGTTTCATAACCGGTAAAGTAACCGGTTACTTTATGCTTATATCATAATACAAATCACGGCACTTGTCAAGAGGTATTTTCAAATTTCATCAGAAAGTATAAAGAACCATAGCTAAATTTGTTTGTTTTTCACAAAACCGGTTATGTAACCGGTTATTCTGTTGCAATTGAAAAAGTAAAGTGCTATAATAAATACAGTAAAGGAGTCTGATTTTATGGTTAAAAAGAAAGTGACATTTGCAGATATAGCAGAATATACCGGATTTTCAAAAACCACAATTTCCCGATATTTTAATAATCCTGATTCACTGACACTGGAAAATCAGGAAAAAATAGCTGAAGCTTTAAAAACATTGGATTATAAAGAAAACAAACTTGCTAAGGTTCTTGCAAATGGAAAAACTGAAATCGTCGGTGTGATTATTCCAAATCTTTATATGCATTATTATTCTGAAATGCTGAACCAAATTATTTCAACCTATGAAAAAAGCGGCTATAAATTTATCGTTTTTGCAGGAAATGAAAAGAAAGAAACAGAACGAAAATACATTAGTGAATTGATTTCCTATAATATCGAAGGTCTGATCATATTAAGTCATACCATTCCATCGGAAGAATTGGCTTCATACAATATTCCGATCGTAGCGATCGAACGTGAGGACAAATACATTTGCAGTGTTAATACGGACAATTACATGGGTGCTGTTCAAGCGACAAGTCTTCTTGTAAAAAGTGGCTGTGATATTGTGATTCATGTGAATTCTCATCTGACACCGGAAATTCCGTCATATGGAAGAATTCAGGGTTTCACAGATTTTTGTACAAAACATGGTATCAATCACAGACTTATTCTGACAGAAGTCGGAAGCAATTTTGAGGAAAATTATGCTGGTATAACCAAACTGTTTCAAGAACTGGAAGAACTGTACTCTGATAAAAAGGTAGGGGTTTTTATGCCCAATGATACTCATGCCAATATTCTTCTGAATATTATCATCAAAAAATATGGCTGTCTGCCTGACCGATACAAGATCGTTGGATTTGACAACTCGCCGATCTCAAAAGAAGCAATCATTCCCATAAGCACCGTGGGACAGCAGATCGAAGTAATAGCAAACGAAGCCATGGAACTGCTTGTCAGTCAAATGGACGAAAGGAAAAAACGTCGTCCAGCTCCCCTTGCAGAACCGATTCACAAGGTAGTTACACCTATTCTGATACGAAGAGAAACTTCTGTATAAGAGCCTGTTCAGTATCTTTTTATGTGCGGATTTTCGAGCATAATTTTGTCGTTTACAAGGAAAAAATCCGCAGGCATACTGACGTATGGCAAGGATTTTCGACGCAGTTAACGGCAAAATTTGCCGAAAGGACGTGCGAAAAAGATGCTGAACAGGCTCTAAATGCAAACAGCCGGCTTTTGAGTCGGCTGAATTTTCTTTTATTTTATCTTGACAACTTGTCAATTTATATTAAGGAAACACTGATTAAATCTTCCCATTGAGCTACAAATATGGTATAATAGA
>NZ_DXUU01000020.1 GCF_019417665.1 Ruminococcus sp. | reverse complement strand
AGAACCTGTACACTTTTTGGCGGATTCCTGTATGTTTTATTATACTGCTTACAAGCGGTGCTTGAAAAAGATTTAGACGGATATATTGAATACAAAAAGAAAGTAAAAGGAACAAATTTTCAGACTGTCATCGTGGAAGTACGTAAGAAAATTTTGATTGACGCTATCAAAAACGGACTTACGATCAAAGAAATCTATCCTCTGCTGGGTTATCCTGAACCGTCTAATGTTTATTGGTTTTCTAAGCGGTTCTTGGGAATGCGTTTTAATGACTTTTATGATATGATTAAAAATGAAATATAATAATAGCTGCACCTGAACAGAGATGTTTGAGTGCAGCTTTTCTTTATCACGCAAAGTTCCACAAACCAAAAATGTCTGACGATTTGGGAACTTGAAAAAAGTGCCGATTTGCTTTTTCATTGCTTTTGTGCTATGCTGATTACAGCAAATTTACCAGCCTGTCTATGGATTCGGAGATGATGATATCGACAGACCATACACTGACTTCAAAACGCTGTATGCAGTGAACGATCAAATCAGAAAGATGATTCGTCATCAGGAGTATTCGGACAGACGTGAAAGACGAAGAATCATCACATATCATGATAATCTTTACATTCCGCCTGATCTGGAAGATGCACAGCTGCTTGCCATGCGGCAGGCACTTCTGAAATTCAAAGATCTGTATCTGGGTAAATTTGAAGTCCTGATCGGTTTCTATTGTGGAAACTATAAAACAATCAAAGCATACGCCGTAACATACGGCATATCCAGACAAGCAATGTCCAAAAAGCTGCATAAGGCTCTGGAACTGCTTCGTTTTCTGTGCTTTGAAGAACTTGAGAATCTTGAAAACTGAATATGAAGAACGCACCAAACCTGATTGCTGCAATTTTGTAACAAATTACGACGATTCAGCAACAGTTTTGCTTTTGTGGTTGTGTTTATTCCGCTTCTGCGCTAAAATAGAAAGAGCAATTTTAAGCCTGTCAGTATAGGAGGAAACAAGTATGCAGACAGGAAAAATCACTGCTCTATATACCCGATTTTCTTTTGATGACGGTATTGACACGGAAAGCGGAAGCATTGAGCATCAGAAAGCACTGCTTAAAAATTATGCAGAAACCAATGGCTTTACGAATCTTTCCTATTATGCGGATGACGGATATACAGGCACAAATTTCAACAGACCGGATTTTCAGCGTATGATGGATGACATCAGAAACGGCTTGGTCGGAACAGTAATTGTCAAGGATATGAGCCAACTGGGCAGAAATTATCTCATGGTAGGTCAGTATGTGGAAATTGACTTTCCGAAATACCATGTACGATTTATTGCGATAAGCGATAATGTAGACTCCGCCAAGGGAATGAATGAACTGCTGCCGATCAATAATCTGATGAATGAATGGTACAGCAGGGACATTTCCAAAAAGATTCGCTCTATGATGCGACAGAAAGGCAACAGTGGTCAGCACATCACTTCAAAATTGCCGTATGGGTATTACAATACACCGGAAAACAAGCAGGAGTGGCTGATCGATGGAGAAGCTGCTGAGGTAGTCAGAGAAATCTTTGAACTGTATGTTTATCATGCAATGGGAACAAAGCAGATCGCCATGCAGTTACAGGCTGAAAAACGTGTGGGAGTAGAATATCATAAGAAAATCCGTAAAGGCATTGCAGTCACTACTGAAAATATTTACTCCTGGTGCAGTGCGACTGTGGTTTCTATTCTCAAACGACAGGAATATGTCGGAGATACAGTCAATTTTCGTACAGAGCGAACCTCTTATAAGAATAAGACTGTGATCTACAATGGAAGCGATAAAATCAAGATCTTTCCGAATACGCACCCTGTAATCATCAGCCGTGAACTGTTTCAGATGGCACAGGACAGACGTGAAAAAACGATACGTCATCCGTCCAGACCGCACAAATACCTTTTTGGTGACTATCTGTATTGCATGGACTGTCATGCAAGAATGCACGGCAGACAGTGCGGTACAAAGCGTGAGAATACTCTTTATTGTTATGAATGTGCAACCTACCGAAAAAGCAAAGGGTGTTACTTTCACGGTGTTCCAGAAAAGTATCTTGAAGATGAAGTTCTGAGAGCTATTCAGAGAATCATCGGCGAGGCAAAATCTGATCCCGATGAATTTCACAGAATCATGCAGAAGCATTTAGAAAAGAAGTCTGATGACAGCAAAGCCGTTGTTTCAGCTGATCTTGAAAAGGCACAGCTTCGCATTGCAGAAATTGACAAGTACATTCAGGGCTTATTTGAAGCAAAAGTCAGAGGTGAAATAGATGGAGCTTTATTTGCAAGTCTGAAAAAACTTACGATGAAGAAAAAGAACAACTTAACGCATTCGTTGCAGAATTCATAGGCAAACTTCATAAGAAAAATGAATCTGCCAACAAGGTCAAACTGTTGATGCAGGCAATCAAAAAGTATGATGCCGTTACGGAACTCACTCCACAAATGTTGGTTGACTTTATCGAACATATTGAGGTTGGCAAATGTCAAAACACAAGCAAAAAGTTGCCGTTTTCAAAAAGAGATAACGCAATTTCGGTTTTTTTTCGGGGTATCGGCATCTTTTAATTAGCGAAGAGAGAGTTCCCTAAGCGTATTACGACCAGTATTTCGTGGAGCACAGTCACCCACCCATCATTGATCCGGAGGAATTTGAACTGGTGCAGGCAGAAATGCTGCGACGACAGAACCTGCGGCGGCAGTACAATGGAAAGAGCGTATTTGCTGCCCGGCTTGTCTGCGGAGACTGCGGAAATTTCTTCGGGGCAAAAGTTTGGCATTCCAACAGCAAATATCGCCGTGTGATCTGGCAATGCAATCACAAATTCCAAGGGGTGTGCAAATGCCAGACACCCCATTTGCAGGAGAGTGTCATACAGCAGCGGTTTCAGGCGGCAGTTCAGGAATTGCTGCAAAAGCGAAAAGCAATTCTGGAAAACTGTCAGGTAATGCTGGAACTGCTCACGGACTGTACGGATTTGGAGCATCAACTGCAGGACTGGAAACGCAGAAAATACGGATTTCGGAACAGGTACAGGGATATGTTCGGGAGAACAGTGAAATTGTGCAGGATCAGGAAAAGTATGAGAAACGGTATCAGGCACTGGTGGGACAATATGAACCGCTGCAGAAACAAGAAACCGCTCTGCAGGAACAACGAGCAGAGCGGTTGGCAAAACGAGAACAGATTCAGGACTTTCAAAGAGCATTGAGCGGACAAAATGGGATGCTGCTGGAATTTGACACACAGCTGTGGCTGGCTGCTGTAGAAAAAGCAGTGGTGCATCGAGATGGAAAAATCGTGTTTGTCTTGAAAGATGGGACGGAGTTGGTACAGAAAATTTGAGGGGAGTGGGGGTGCAGACTGCACTCCCTTTGCTTTGGGGTGTGCATTGTATCATTTGTGACGTGCGTTTCCAAATGTCCATTCGACACCGCCGTCTAGGATACCGCTTGTCTGGTCGAGATGCATATATCCTCCTGGCTGTGTTTATCTACAGGAGTATAGGGCAAAGCGTCTGTATCATTCAGATAAATTATATCGCTCACTTTCAGGAATTCTCCCTGCGTTCCGCGTAAAAATTGTTGAAAACATCTGGATTTCCTGTTAAAACTTCATATTCTTTTGCGAACGCACTATTGGCGTAGCAATACATGGTTTTTTCCGTAAAATTTGAATCTGATAATGCTACTCGAAAGACAAATGCATTATAGGTAACAGAATCAAGACTTGCTGTTTCTTCATTGGGAATCAAATTTTTTCCCCAAACAATAGATTCTGTACAATACCACACGTCGGAGGGGATTTGGTCGTCCAAATAAGGGATTTTGTTTATTGTACCGTTATCAAAAACCAGAGTACGGCTGCTGCAGTCAAATTCCCATGTTGCTCCGCCGTCAACTGTACCATATGTTTTTGTAAGATAAAGGTCTCCACCTGTGCCGGATTCCAGGAGAGTAACTGGATAGTGCTGATTGACCCAATCCTCATCTTTTCCGCTTTGATTTAGCTGATATGCATAAAATTTTTCGTATTCCGCTCCCATGACGCTGTTACGGTAGAGACAAACCTCAGGACCATCCTCACTTGTATATTGTGCGATACACGAATAAAGAAATAGATTCAGACCATTGGAATCTGTTCTGTCCGGCGGTTGAACGTCTCTTCCAAACACCACTTTTTCTGCTGATTGCCCGAAGTGTTCCATATATTCACTTTCGGCGATCATACCATTTCCGTCTACGGTGAGAGTTCGGGTTTCTATGTCATAGCTCCACGTTGCTCCGTCTGAATAAGTACCAGAAGTGGGAACATATTTTTCAGTAGCTGTACCTGTGGAGATAAAACGGTCTGTTTGATAAACCGAATAGTAAAACCAGGATTCCTTTTTTCCGTAGAAATAGACATTTTCGTTATTCAGCAGGCTTTCCAGATCCATGTTTTTGACGCTTTCGCTTACCTCCAGTTTTAAAGCACCAGCGGAACCGCCGAAGCAGTTTTCATAGAAACCCTCTCCAACGCCAGTGATACCATCTTCGATCACTGCATGAGTTGCTTCAAAAGGAATGCCATTTGCCATCCAGCCAGGGGTTTTGATGGTTGCACCATTTTCTACATATGCTTCAACTTTGCCCGTTCCGGAAATGGTCAGAGTTTCTGTTTCTGTATCATATGTCCATGTGACATCACTGCCCTTTGCACCGCATGTGCCGGAGTAGGTCGTCTGCTGCGTAACTGAGGTTGCAACAAGTGCAGTGCTGCCTGCTGCCTGAACTGTTCCGCCAAGCATGGAAACGGAAAGTAACAGTGCACTGAAAGTGATTATAGCTTTTTTCATTTTGACCTCCTTTCATCTAGGCAATGGGCAGAGAATCTTCCAGATGTACCAGATAGCGCAGGAGCGCAAGACCATCTTCCACAGAAATTGTACCATCACCGTTGCAGTCCATATTTTTTCTTTGGAGATCGTTCAGTGTGACACTGCCGTTTGCAACCTTATTCAGCAAAACAGCGTCAGTTACGTCAACTTTGCCATCCAGATTTGCATCGCCTACAAAGGATGTTTCCTCGTCAAGAAAGATGATATTTGCATTCAGACAATCTGTATTCAAATATTCGAGCTCTTCTTCGCTGAGTGTTTCCATATATGCTTGGAATTGCTGGATAAAAAGATCGTATTTTTCTGCAAAATCACTGTTTTTATAGCAGTAGATAGGCGCTTTTCTTGAGAGAAAATCACGCATGTATGTATTGTATCCAAGTTCTGTACTGCTTGGATCATCCGGAACAACAACATCAGCATTCAGTACATATGCATTTCGTGGTCCTAACACTGGGGTACTCATTAGATTAAAAATACCGCCGCTGATCGTCATGACTCCGCTTTGATAATCATATTCCCATGTAGCTTTGTTATTTGCAAAAATAGTGCTGCCGGAAGTTTCCCACAAAGGGTTTTTTGCTATATCAGTTACAACATACTTGTAGGAATGATAGGAAAAATATCTATATGCTTCAGAACCGTAAAGCACTTTGTAAGTACAATTGGCTAGTAAGGAAGCAGTGAGATTGGCTTCGGGTACGCTTTCGGGAATGGAAACGGTTCGGTTGGTCATAGGAACTTTATCATAGTTTGACCAACAGCTCAATTCAAATAAAGTTGTATCTATATATCCCAAATCGGTGATACCCTCTTCAAAAACAACATTTTGAATAATGCAATCTTCTGAAAGAATATGTTTCCAAACTCTTGATGCATAGTTATTTTCCTTATCAACCATAGAACCCGTACCTGAAAAGGTAAGCGTCCTTGTTGATTTATCATACTTCCATGAGATCAAATCGGAATCCTCCCAGAAAGTATTATATGTTCCTGTGTAGTAGGTGAATTCTGAGGGGGCGACATCTTCTGTAGAAAATGTGAGTTCTAAAGGAAGTGAGCCGTCTTCACGTACATCCCCGAATGCAAATGTATATGTAGCAGAAACTGTATCATTTCCACATGTGCCCGTATAAACCTCGTCATATCGGTAATCTGTTTCTTCTGTGGTGGAAGTGGCAACAGGTACGGCATTTGCTGCCTGAACTGTTCCGCCAAGCATGGATGCGGAAAGCAATATTGCTATAGAAGAAACAAAAGCTTTTTTCATTTTTTGCGCTCCTTTCCAGATAAGAGGATATGCTTAAATGTGCTGATTAATCCAGGTTACATCTGAAATATCAATAGTACCACTTTCGTTTGCATCTGCTGCCAGAACGCTAACAGGACCAGATACAGCATTATACTCGCTGCTGTTACTACCACCATAAGTAAAAGTAACGTCGTAACCAGTAAGCAATTCCAACAAATAAGAGGAATCTGCAGAATTGACAATACCATTGTGGTCATAATCGCCTAAAGCGTAAGTATGAATTTCAATATCGGAGTCTTGACCATTTGTAGAGTAAATTCCTCTAGTATCAATCATGAAAGCACTGTGAACAGACGATTCAGAAGTCGCTTCTGAAACTGCTTTTATTTTGAAAGAACAAACACTAGCAGAGTCACCAGCTGTATCAGTTGTTCTTTTTATTCTATCTTCGATCTTAATAAATTCATCCCCTGTGTCCTGATCGGTTTTCAAGGAAAATTCCATGTTGGAATAGTTACTAAAAAATTTGTACGGTTCCTTCTCGTCACATAAATACTTAACTTTATTATGATTCCATGAGATCTTTATAGATCCCTCCATGGTTGCCGCAGTATTCATTACAAGGATTACTGCTCGGTGAGGAGTGCTAGCAAGGTTGGATCCGCTATAATACGGACCACTGATTGCGTGCGTTTTTTTAGTCGACCTTGTAAGAGGCGTTGTTGTGCTTTCACTATCAATCAGCGAACGTCCCTCCATGTAGGTTTTCATGATTTCTCTTGCTTCATCCAATGTTGTACAGTTATCTACACAATACTGTGCAACATTATGAGCACGTTCGTCTTCAAAGGAATTCACAAATTCCTGCGCTTCCATGCTCTCAAATTCTGCCGCAAAAGCCGGTACAGAAGTAGCAGAGAGAGTTGCTGCCATTGCCAGTGCAGAAACACCAGCGGTCAATTTTTTCATTTTGTTTTTCATAAGAAATACATCCTTTCAATTTTATTTCAAGAAAAAACCATGTGCTGATTTTTTCTAATACTTATATAATAGCATACTTTTTTCTCGCCAAAATCAAAATGTCAAAAATAACGTGTTAAATGTAAAAATTAGCAAGGCATGAGGGAGTGCATTCCATATTTCTGATGTCTTTTTCTCCGTGAAGTATCATCCCTTATGCCCTTGCCGGACTTTGCGTGGAAAGCAGATTCTCCATTGTTTTCCTTTTTCTTCGACTTGGGGATAATTTATACAATTTATTTGACTTGAATTTGTGTATTCCTACAAAATTGTGCGGCTTTCGTTAGATTTTCTACTTTTTCAGTCGGTACTATATAGAAGGCTGTGATATAATAAAAATACTATCACGGCACTTCTGCCTACCATCATGATGAAATAGGATGAACTAATGAAAGATATCATAACAACGATAGTGGAACGATATTATGATTCCATCTATTATTACTGTGTTGCCAGGTTGGACGATGCAGATGCGGCTAAGGACTGCACCCAGGAGGTGTTCTGTGTCCTGGTAAAAAAGCAGTCTGTGTTGAAAGATCTGGAACATATCCGACCATGGCTGTACCGTGCGGCAGATATTGCGATAAAGGAATACCGCCGCAGTGAGGCACGCTGTGCTGCTGCACCGGAGGAAGTGCTGTCCAGGGAAAGTGTAACATCTGAGCCGGACTGGACAGACGACCATATCCGGGACATTCTGACCAAAGAGGAATATACCTTGTTATGGAAACATTACATGGAGGGATACACCATCCGTGAACTCGCCGGACAGCTCAGGATCTCAGAAGCGTCTGCTTATATGCGAATGACACGGCTTCGGCGTAAAGTTGCAAATGCAATGCAGGCAAAAGAGAGGAGGGAGTTTCCATGAAACGGAATCAAGATTCTCAGTTTGCCCGGCGCATACAGGAGAAATATCATAGAGATACAGTACGCTGTCATATGCTGGAGCAGCAGATGGACGAGGAATTGGGAAAGGCAGAACCGGATTTTGACAAGGTAGATGCACTTGTTCGTGAGATTGCCTTGCTGCGGGGACAGATGCAGGAACCGGAGTACATGAAACAGGAATACAGTGCACTTCTTCCTGTATTGTTCCGTAAAATGCGCTTTTTCCGCATAGAGTGGATCGGCATGATCACAGCAGCAGTTTTCCTGGGCTTGGGTCTGTCTATCTATCCCACCATCCAGGAGGGAAGAGGTACACTAGAGGTGGTCGAACCGACTCAGTTTGTTCAGACAGCGGAAGCAACTGTATCGGGAACATTAGAGGCTGCCGCTACCGTTTCTCAGAATCCCACGGAAACGCAAACAACAGCTGTGACGGAAAATGCCGGAGAAACCGATAGCATACTAACTGGTAGTGGGGATGCTTCTCCTGTGGAAACTGCACTGGAGCAGCCAGACACAAATACGGATATGGTGACAGAAACCAATTCTGCTGCATCGGTAAAGCAGACCACACCAGTTTTGACAGGCAACGCCGAAACTTCCGCCGGGACTACTATGTATACGACGCATAACACGCAGACAAGCAGAACTACTGTCAGCACAGCGGCTGTTGCTACAACAGATACACAGGATGAAGAAACCAATATCGTCACAACGGAAAAAACTTCTGCTCTGCCTGGGACAACCACTACAGTTATCCCAGGTACGACACAGACAACAACGACTTTTACAACTTTGACCACGACTCAAACTGCTACGCTGACTACCACACAGACGACAACGTTTTTTCCAACCCTGACCACGACTCAAACTACTATGCTGACTACCACACAGACAACAACAACGATATGGTCTACAGAGCAAACCACAATGAAGACTACGGATACCACGCAGACTACAACTGTTTTTGCTACAGATGTGACAACGACTACTCAGTCAGAAACAACAACTATTGATCCGCAACTAACTTCTTATCTTTTCCTCCACAGTTATCCGGACAAGATTGAATATCAGCCTGGAGAGGAAGTAGACTTTACTGGAACGAATATTTCCGCCGGTTACTGCTATACTGACGAAGATGGTGTGGAACGATATGAGCCTGAGGTGTATACCCAGGATCTGACTTCAGAAGCTGTCAGTGCACTCATAGAAAGCGGTGTGCTCACTGTGGACACTAGTCAGCTGGATATGAATACGCCTGGCATCTATCATGTTATATTGTGGTACACCTATAGGGATACCACTGCCAGGGCAAGTTTCCCCATTTTCGTAAATGACCCGGCGGAGAGTACTGCTGCATCAGAAACAAGCACAACTGTAAATGTGGTTACGTCTACAATTGCCTCATATGCACAGAAAAAGGATTCATTCTCTGAACAGGAGGGATCATTATGAAAAAATGAAATAAATTTTGTGACAAAGATAGCTGCATGTGTTATGAGCCTTGCAGTAGGACTGATTCGAAACATTTCCCCATACCACACCGCCTGTGATGATAAATGAAACTGCCAGAATCAACGAAGACTGCAATCAAAATCGGGAAATTGATCTGGATGGCAGTCTTTTGCTTCTGAAATTCCTGGTGCACCTGGAATCATCTCTTCCAGTGCAATGATACCTCGGTAGTGGAATAACACACACTGATACGATAGAATAAACATAAAACGGCATCCTCTGCCTGGACGATACAGGCAGAGGATGCCGCTTTTTTTATGAGATATTTTTTATTACTCTGGCACGGTATGCCGAGGGTGTCATACCGTTGTGCTTTTTGAAGATCCGGCTGAAATAATTGTTGTCGTGATAGCCGCACCGAGAGGCGATCTCTGCTATGGAGAGGTTTGTTGTCCGGAGCAATTCACACGCTTTCTGCATTCGCAGATTGGTGATATAGGTCATGGGAATACAGCCGAAGGCTTCTTTGAACAACCGGATAAACTGTCGCTCAGAATAGTTGGAAAGCCTTGCAAGCTGAGAGACAGAGATCGGTTCTGCATAGTTTTTTTGAATATAGGCAATGACACCTGCCAGTTGCAGGATCCCAGCATCGTCGGGAATCGCCTCGAAACGATACAGGCGTGACAGAGTGACGGTCAGCTTCAGAAATTCCGCCTTGAGTATGGTTTTCCAGCCGTCGGATTTTTCGGTGAATTCCTGGTGCAGTTGGTCGATCATGCGGTTTATCTGAAGAAAAGCGTCCATATCTAACTTGAGCCTGCTGGAAAAACGGCTTTTTCTGGAATAGCGGGGTTCCAGTACGAACAGTGCTTGGAATCCGGCAGATTCCGTAATATCCAGTTCCGGCGTAAAAAAGAAAGACGGACGGAACATGATATTGCAGATGCGGAAATCTCGGACATCTGTGTAGCCGTGCTCTGTCTCATCACTGATAACAAAGACATCGCCCTTGCGGATGCGGTATCGTTCGCTGTCCACAATGTGCTCTGCACTGCCGCTGAGTACAATGACTAGCTCGGAGAAATTGTCGTGGCTGTGGAGATAGAGAGGTTCTTTGTGGATGCCGTATTGTATGAAAAAGGGAAAGCTTTCATCCTGAAGAAAGGCGCTGAGAGGCATTCGGAACATGGGAGGCTCCTTTTTGTTGTCAGTTTTATGCTATTATTTGTCGAAATTATCCTGCTGATATGCAGGGAGATGTGCTATAATGGAAGTATAGCATATTTGGCACGTGAATGCAAGGCTTTTTCGGGAAAGGATGTGGCGCTTATGAAACATACAAAAATAACAGGACTATTGACAGCTGCTGTACTCTGCCTTTCAGCGGCAGGGGATCTTTCTGCTGGGGCAGCCCACGCATCCGATGGAACAATGCGGAATATCACTACCATGGAACTGGTGCGCGACATGGGCATTGGCATCAATTTGGGCAATACATACGAATCCTGCGGTGACTGGATCGCCCAGTGGGGTGATGGTACGCCGGAATCCTATGAAACTGCTTGGGGTAGTCCGATCATTACCCAGGAGATGATTCAGGGCTATGCAGATGAGGGTTTCGGGGCATTGCGTATTCCTGTGGCATGGTCGAATATGATGGAGGAAAATTATACTATCAGCGACGACTATCTTGGCGCAGTGTGGGAAGCAGTGGACTGGGCGCTGGACAGTGGCATGTATGTGATCCTCAATATCCATTACGATAACGGCTGGTTTGCCGGATTCTCAACGGACAAGGACGAGTGCATGAAAAAATACACCCGTATCTGGGAACAGCTGACTGATGCCTTTGCGGAATATGATGATTATCTCATGTTTGAATCCCTGAACGAGGAGGGATGCTGGGAGGATATTTGGAACCGATGGAGCGGTGACAACGACAGTAAGAAACAGGCATACGCTCTGTTGAACGAGATCAACCAGACTTTTGTGGATATCGTCCGTTCGTCCGGCGGCAATAATTCTCAGCGGCATCTTCTCATTGCCGGCTATGCCACGGATATTGACCTGACCTGCGACAGTCTGTTCCAGATGCCGGAGGATTCTGTGAACCGCTGTGCAGTATCAGTGCATTATTATACACCCTCAGACTTTGCCATTCTGGAAGAGGATGCAAGTTGGGGGACAGCGAGATCGACCTGGGGAACAGATTCTGACTTTGCCCAGCTGGAACACTACATGGATATGATGAAAACGAATTTTATTGACAAGGGTATCCCGGTGATCGTGGGCGAATTCGGCTGCCCTAAAAATAACAAGGATGCAGATTCCGTCCGGCTGTTCCTGACTTCGGTCTGCAAGGCGGCATATGACCGTCAGCTTTGCCCGGTGCTCTGGGATATTACGGGACTGCATTATGATCGCAGCAGCTGCCGGATGTATGACACGGAACTAAAAGCGGCATTCCAGGAGATCGTGGGGAGTACTGTCCAGCCAGAAAAGGGCGATGTGAATCTGGATGGTGCGATCAGTGTCAGTGATGTGGTGCTATTCCAGAAATATCTTCTGGGAACAGTTCCTCTGACGAAAGGACAGGCAGCGTGTGCCGATGTATTCGGGGACGGCAGATGGAATGGTCTCGATCTGGCAGTGCTCAGACAGATGTTGTTACAACAGACAGCATAAAGGAGATAGGAGCATGAGAAAAAAAGTGATTGCAATGGTATGTGTTCTGACGGGTGCAGTCAGTCTTGTCAGCGGATGTGGAACTGCTGCCGGGAACGGCAGTGAGACCTCTGAAACTGCCATACGGGATATGACTGCTACTGCCTATGCAAAGGATATGGGCGTGGGCATTAATCTGGGAAATACCATGGAGGCGTTTTGGGAGGATACTGCCAACGAGACTGGCGGCTGTATGACCATCGGAGAGAATACGCCGGAGAATTATGAGACCTGCTGGGGTGCCGTCCCGACTACAAAGGAGTGCATTGACGGCTATCAAGCGGCAGGATTCCGCACGGTGCGTATCCCTGTGTACTGGGGTAATATGATGGCGGACGACGGGACATATACCATCAGTCCGGACTACTTCCAGCGTGTGGATGAGCTTGTGGAATACTGTCTGGAGGATGGGCTGTATGCCGTTATCAATATTCACCACTACGACGAATTCCTCATCAAGAATCACGAAAAGGAAGAGGTACTCTCTATCACGGAACATCTGTGGATGCAGATTGCCGAACACTACAAGGACTATTCTGATTATCTGGTGTTTGAGGGCTTCAATGAGAATCTGGGTTCCCAGCAGGAGTCAGATTCCTACACGGATGACCAGCTGTATGACTATGTTAACGAGATGAACCAGACCTTTGTGGACGCTGTTCGGAAAACAGGAGGCAAGAATCAGGAGCGGCTGCTCATTGTCTCTGGCTATTGGACGAATATTGATAAAACTACGGATGCCAGATTCCGGATGCCGGAGGATACGGCAGAGGACAGGCTCATGGTCTCTGTGCATTATATTGACAATGCGAAATATTGGATGAACCAGGTGGGCAATCAGGCGTGGCTGGATTACAGCACAGATCAGTGTGAACTGCTGAAAACGGCGTTTACAGAAAAGGGTATCCCTGTGTTTGTGGGAGAGTGTACTTCCATTTATGAGAGTACTCATCTGGCACGGAATGCGGAATATACGGACTCGTCGGAATGTCTGCGCCTGATGCTGAATATGGCTGCGGAATACGGCTTTGTTCCCGTGCTTTGGGATGTCAATGATAATTTCTATTCCAGAACGGAATATCAGGTGAAATCGGAAAGTGATCAGCGTGTGATTACGGAGATTGCTGAGAAGATCGGTGAATAACGGAAATGGCTGGTGCACCATATGCGGTGTGCCAGCCATTTCTATGCAAGGGCTATTTCAACAACAATCCGTAAGGGCACGGCGTGCCGTGTTCTGAGACAAACGGTGCAATGGCAAATGTCGGGATGGATTATCATTCTGTAATTCCAAATTTAAGAACGCCGCAGGTCTGTTTTTCGCACGGCATCCCGTACCTTTAGCACAAAGGGCGGCGAGACTGAAAGCTCATCAATCCCCATGCGCAGAAAAGTCTCTGTCAGGGATGTGTCAGCGGCAAGTTCACCGCAGATGCCGATCCATGCACCGTTGGCATGGGCATTTTTAGCGGACAACTCAATGAGCCGGAGAATCGCCTCATGATGAGGATCGCAGAAGCGTTCCAGCTGGGGATTCTGCCTGTCACATGCCAGAGTGTACTGAGTCAGATCATTCGTGCCGACGCTGAAAAAATCCACCATGGGCGCAAGCCTGTCGCTGATAATTGCCGCCGCTGGAGTCTCGATCATAATGCCCACCTCCATGGTGTGGGAATATGCCAGGTGCTCATCTTCCAGTTGCTGCTTCACTTGTTGGCAGAGGGCAAGGACTTCTTTCAGTTCACTGACGCTGGTGATCATAGGGAACATGATACCCAGCCGCCCGAATGCCGATGCCCGGTACAGTGCCCGGAGCTGCGCCCGGAATATCTCAGGATGGGTCAGGCACAGCCGCACGGCTCGTAGTCCCAGCGCCGGATTTTCCTCCGGCTGCATGTGGAAATAGTCCGCCTGCTTGTCTGCACCGATGTCCAGAGTACGGATGATGACCTTTTTCGGCGCCATGCTTTCCAGAACTTTTTTGTATATCCGGAACTGCTCCTCTTCGGTGGGGTAGTCGTTCTTTTCCAGATAGAGAAACTCGCTGCGGAATAGACCTATGCCACCTGCGTCGTTGAGCAGTACTGCGCCTGTCTGGTCAGCACTGCCGATGTTGGCATATATCTTGATCTTCGTGCCGTCTAGGGTAACATTTTCCTTGTCCAGGAGCTTCTGGAGCAGTTCCTTTTTCTCCGTCTCCTCCTGCTGTTTTCGTGTATAGCGTGCGATTGTCTCCGGGTCGGGATCGACAAGGAATTCTCCGGTGAAACCGTCTGCGACAGCAAGCATACCGTCCTGGATCTGTTCCAGAAAATCGTCTCCCAACCCGATAATGGCAGGGATGTTTCGGTTTCTTGCCAGAATTGCCGTGTGGGAATTGGACGAGCCATGGGCTGTGACAAAGGCGAGCACCTTGTCTTTATCCAGGGAGACGGTTTCGCTGGGGGCAAGATCGTCTGCGCAGACAATAACCTTTTCCGCCGATGCAGATGTGTCGGCACTGCCGTCTGTGAGACAGGCAATGATCCGGTTGGAGATATCCTTTACATCGGTGGCTCTTGCCTGCATATAGCTGTCGTTCATGGCGGCGAACATTTCCGCAAAATGATCGCCAGTTACCCCCACAGCATATTCCGCATTGACATTTTGGGTGCGTATCATTTCTATAATGGCATCGCTGTAGTCCTCGTCCTCCACCATCATCATGTGGATCTCAAAGATCTGGGCATTGGCTTCGCCTACCTCTTTCAGCGCCTTTTTGTGGATCTTCTCCAGTTGTGCCAGCGTCTTTTCCTTTGCTTGTTCCAGGCGTTTCAGCTCTGAGGAGATATCCTGTATCTTTGTGCGCTTGATAGGAATATCCTGCCGACGGAACACGGCGATTTTTCCTATGGCAGATGCGCCATAAACGCCTTTTCCGGTAAATGTTATCATGCACCGTCACCTCACAGATTGGCTTCCAGAAACGACCGGATTCCCTGTTCTGCTGCCGCTTCATCGCCGCCGTTAATAGTAATCGTTACTGTATCTCCGTACTTTGCACCCAGCCCCATAAGTGCCATTAACTTTGTGCAGAGGACACTTTTTCCGTCCTTGGTGATGGTGATCTCGCTGTCATAGGCCTTTGCTGTTTTTGCTAGCATTCCTGCCGGCCGTGCGTGGATGCCCAGTTCGTCTTTGATGGTATAGGTGAATGTTTTCATGGTTTTTTCTCCTTTATTCATTGATTTCCAACAGCTTTGCTTCCGGTGTGATATGCCCGGATGCAACGGCATTGATATGGGTATAATCCTCTGTGTTGCAGATGATCATGGGTGTGGTGAGGCGATAGCCAGCATTTCGTATTCCGTCCATGTCAAAGGTGATCAGCAGATCGCCCTTGTGCACTTTTTGTCCGTCTGCCACATGTGCTTCGAAGAATTCGCCTTTCAGCTTTACAGTGTCAATGCCGATGTGCAAAAGCAGTTCGCATCCCTGATCGGATGTTAGATTGATGGCGTGTTTGGTGTCAAATACCATTTCCACTGTGCCATTACATGGTGCATAGAGTTTACCCTCTTCCGGCTCTATGGCAATGCCGTTTCCCAGCATTTCGGAAGAAAAGGCTTCGTCCGCCACATCTGCCAGGGGAACAACTTCACCTTGTATATGGGCATACAAGGAGATGGACTGGTTTTTTCCGGGGGATGGATTCTCGTGGGGAACAGACTCCAGCGGTATTGCTTCTTCTAGAAGTTCTGCCGCCCGGGCAGCCTCTGCTGTATCCAGAAAATCCTCCAACTGAGATTTCACCACGGAGACCTGGGGTCCGTATATGATCTGTACGCCGTTGCCCTTGTGAATGATACCGGATGCGCCGCTTTCTTTTAGCAGATTGTCTCTTACCAGTGCCGGGTTTGTTACCGTGACACGCAGTCTCGTGGCGCAGCAGTCTACATCAGAGAGGTTTGCCGCACCGCCCAGTCCTGCTACAATGCAGGCACTCACACGGTCGAAGCTGTCCTGTGTGTTATGGGAAGATGTTTTTTTCCGGGCATCCATATCCTTCCGGGTATAGAGCTTTGTCTCTTCGTCATCGGCTTCTCTGCCGGGAGTTTTGTAATGCAGCCGGGTGATCATAAAGTAGAACACGAAATAATACACCACTGCATAGACCAGTCCCACCACAATGATCCAGATCCAGTTGGTCTTGGCATTGCCCTGGAGAATACCGAAGAGGGTCAGGTCGATGGAACCGCCGGAAAAGGTCATGCCCACGCCTACATTCAGCATATGCATAAGCATATAGGACAGACCTGCCAGCACGCAGTGGACGGCATACATGGCAGGGGCAACGAAGAGGAAGGTGAATTCCAGGGGTTCGGTAATACCCGTGACCATGGACGTTAGAGCTGCGGAGAGGAGCAGACCGCCAACAGCTTTTTTCTTTTCCGGTCGGGCAGCACAATACATGGCAAATGCTGCCGCCGGAAGACCGAAGATCATAAAGGGGAATTTGCCCGACATAAACCGGGTAGCAGAAACGGAGAAGTGTTCTGTAGCTCTGGAAGCCAGCTCTGCAAAGAAAATATTCTGTGCACCCTGTACCGTAACCCCATCGATGACCATAGAACCGCCCAGCTCCGTCTGCCAGAATGGCATATAGAACACGTGGTGCAGCCCGAAGGGGATCAGGGCACGTTCTGCGATGCCATAGATCCATGTTCCCACATAGCCGGAATTCAGCACCAGCTGCCCCAGACGGGCAATGCCACCCTGTACTACCGGCCAAAGGTAGAACATACCGATGCCCACCAGCAGATAGACTACGCTGCAAATGATGGGCACAAACCGTGTTCCTCCGAAGAAAGAGAGTACCTGTGGCAGCCTGATCTGATAGAATCGGTTATGGAGAGCTGCAACGCCTAGCCCTACGATGATACCGCCGAACACGCCCATTTGCAGGGTAGTGATGCCAAGGGTAGTAGTGGTGGAATTTGCCGCCATGGCATCCACGCCCCCTTTTGCAGTGATCAGGGCACTGATGGCAGTGTTCATGATCAAATAGCTGATGGCACCGGCAAGGGCAGCTACTTCTTTTTCCTTTTTCGCCATACCTATGGCAACACCCATGGCAAACAGCAGCGCCAGGTTATCAAAGACAGCACTGCCCGCTTTGCGCATAATGTCCAGAATTGTGTAAAGCAGACCGCCCTCCTGGATGATGTCTGTGAGATGATAGGTCTCCAGGGTGGTTGGATTTGTGAAAGAACTGCCGATGCCCAGAAGCAGTCCGGCAACGGGCAGCAGTGCAATGGGAAGCATAAAGGAACGCCCCACACGCTGCAAGACCCCGAAGAGTTTGTCTTTCATGGATGATACCTCCGTTTTTTTCATTCGCCTTAGTATCTGACATTGCAGGGGAAATATGCATCCAGGTTTTATATTGGGAGGATCCGTTCTAAAATTTATGCTCGAAAAGACGTGTGCACTTCCTATGTGGGCAGTTTTTTAGAGATGCTTTATGGATAACCTTAGCACTTTCGGGCAGGATAATGATATCCTATATCTGGAGGTGAACTATGGAACCTTATGAAATTCCCCTTGGCTTTGGCATGGCGCTTGTGCAGAATCCGGAGGCACTGCTGAAATTCGCCGCACTTCCGGAACAGAAAAAACGGGAGATCATAAACGGCACGCATACGGTTTCTTCCAAGGAGGAGATGCGGCAGTATGTAGAACGTATTTTGTGTGCGACAGGATGATGATATAGGAGCGGATATTATCCGTTTGCAAATGAAACAGAAGTGATGGCAATGTATATACGGCGGCACCACACAATTTTTGTGTGATGTCGCCGTAATGTGCGTCCGATTTAAAAATGCTTGCATTTCACTTGAATTTATGATATACTTGAAAAAGAAAACGTCTGTTGATAGAACTTTGTGAAATATCACGAAACGCAAACCATGCATGACAGGCAAAAATGGGCGATATATGGCGATATATTTTGAGGAGGAAAATGATCATGAAAAAAGTGAAACGTATATGGCAGGCAGTTATTCTGTCGTTTGTCATGCTCACCGCATGGCTGCTTCCCATGTACAGCTACGGCAATGTCACAGTTCCAGTATGGGCGGCATCTGTGGATTATCCGGTGCAGCTGATGAATATTGCAACCAAGGATAATGGAAAGGTGTTGACGGAGACTGGAACAGCTGACGGCGCAGCAGTTACTGTACAGGCACTGGGCGGCGATCTTTCGGCATCTTGGCGGTTTGACCGGGTGGGGTCGAATACAATCGGTACTTTCTTCAAGCTTGTTAACGCACAGTCCGGCCGTCTCCTGACGCCATTGAACTACAATGTGTCAGCAGGTGCAAAGGTGATCATGTACGGCAGTGAATCTGCGCAGTCCCAGCATTGGTATGTGATCCCGGTGAAAAAAGACCATCTGGGAAATGATCTGTACTACAAAATCGTCAACTATGCCGACACATCCCTTGCACTGACACAGGGTACATCAGGTATGATGCTGTCGTCCTATACCGGTGCGGACAATCAGCTTTGGCTGTTGAATGCCGATGGATTACAAGGCTTTGCGGGTTATTGTTTCAATGACAATACCAATAACATCAAAGCTGGAGATATCGGTGGCTTGTTCGGGGAGACTGTAGAGGTTTCTACTTTTGATGACCTGAAGAAATATGCCGCATCTGACACGCCCTATACGATTGTTGTGACTGCGGATATTAAGGTAACAAGCCTGACAACGGACTCATCTGGACGGTATTATTGCCCAGACGGCAGAATTTATGTGCATAACAACAAAACCATTATTGGCAGCTATTCCGCACATACATTATACAACGTGCAATTCTGTACATCGTCCAAGAGCGGTACAGGAAACAATATTATCATTAAGAATTTTGACTTGCAGCACGATGCCGAATCGAACGGCAATGACTCCATTGTGGTTTATTTTGGATCCGGTCAGAATCTTTGGGTAGACCACTGCACATTTACCGGTCATGCCGATTATAACACTGCTTCTACGGGACTGGAGGATTGGGACAAATTCCTTGCCTGCTGCTATGATGCGGATTATTGTACCGTTTCAGATTGTTCTTTTGGTCTGCATGAATACGGTCTGATCCTGGGCTATCCAGCGGATGATGAGACTTCTTATAACAATTACAATAATTTCCCTCGTATGTCTCTGATCGGAAATAAATTCCACGAGACCCTGACGAGAGGTCCTGGCCTTATGCGTTACGGCTATTTCCATTCGCTCAATAACTATGTCAGCACATTCAGCATGGCGTATACGGTACATACAGCTTCGAAGGTTTTTGCGGAGAACTGCTGCTATGAGGACGGCGGCAATGTGATCTGCGACTGGAATACGGTGACATATCCAGGCTCCTATGCGGAAACCGGTTCCACATCTGTCGGATGTTCCCGCACTACGATTGAGGGCTATGCTACAGATTGTACCTGGCGTCCAACTTCTAATTATAGTTATACCTCACTTTCCGCAGTAAATGCAAAAACCTATTGCTCTACCTACAGCGGATGTCAGACCTCAAGGAGTAACATAATGTATTTGCGTTTTTCTGTAAAGGGTGTTCCCAGCGCAGGCTATACAGAAGCGCCCAGTGCACCAGTTGCTGCTAGCTTTACGGAAGGTGCGGCTTATCGAATTAAGAATGTCAACTCCGGTCTCTATCTCCAGGTAGCTGATGCGGCAGCGAAAAATGGTGCAAATGTACAGCAGTGGGGAACGAACGGAACTTCTGCGCACGATATTTGGAAGCTTTACAGTGCAGGTGATGGATATTATTATATTGCATCTGCGGTGGGAGATGGCGGTACATATGTGCTGGATATTGCCGGGAAAAAGACGGATAATGGGACAAACATTGATATCTATCAGTATAACGGCGGTACCAATCAGCAGTTTATGCTGACGGAAAATGCTGATGGCAGCTATAACATCTGTACGAGAATCACAGGTGAAAAATCAGTGATTGAGGTTGCAGATGCTTCAAAAACTTCTGGTGCAAATGTGCAGCAGTGGGAGATGAACGGCGCAGACTGTCAGAAGTGGATCTTGGAATCTGTGACAGACCCCGGCTGTGCAATGGATACCAACGTGATCTATACATTCCAGAATATGAACTCAGGTATGGTTATGGATATTGTGAATGGTGAAATGCAAGAAAATGTCAATGTGCAGCAGTGGGAGCAGAATAATACCAATGGTCAGAAATGGCTGCTCACTTCATTTGGTTCACAGAATTATTACTGGATTCGTTCAGTTCAAGATGAAGGCTATGCCCTTAAGGCGGATGGCAGCGGAAACGGCGGAAATATCGAACTCGCTGCATATTCTACAAAGGACAGTGCACAGCTGTTCCGCTTTACGAAAAATCTTGATGGTTCATACAGCATAATCAGCCATGCCTCAAAGGATACCTGCCTCGTTGAAGTAAGCAATGCTTCTGTAGCAGGCGGTGCCAATGTGCAGCAGTGGGAACCGACAAACCATACTTGTCAGCGGTGGAATCTTGCAACAGAGACGAAACCGGTTACGACAACCACTACAATAACAACTGCCGTAACCACAACTACTACTGCCTCCACGGCAGCAACTACATCTGGGAAAACAACAACTGCCATAACGACATCCACAGGATCACCTGACGAACAGGTTGCAGGTGATGTGAATAATGATGGTGTAACAAATGCAGCCGATCTCGTAATGCTGCAAAAGTGGCTCTTGTGTCAGGGTGACCTTGTTAACTGGAAAGCTGGAGACCTCTGCAAGGATGGGATTATCAATGGCTTTGATCTGTGTCTAATGCGGTGTATGCTCATTGAGTCCTGAGGGACTATCAAATCGGAATGGAAATCACTTATTTCGAAAATTTTTTAAAGCCTTAACAAATCTGGGTACACCCTGTTGGCCATCATAGCGTTTCGCTGTATTCAAACAACCCCCGGCTAGTTCACACTTTGCCGGGGGTTGTTTATTCATATGATGGAAAAGAAATCTATATAGGTGCAAACATTTTCTGCCCATATTTTTCTTCTACAAATGACATTTCTGTGGGTGGATAATATTTGTTTTTACGAAATGTTGGCTCAGGCAGCCGCTTCCACTGCTTGTTCTGCGGTATCCGGCTCCATATGCTGCTCCTGCCGCTTTTGGATATCCTTTCGGAACAATGCCTTGAATACGGTGCGGATCAGGGGTTGAATAAAGAACAGCTGGGAAAAAAATGCAAAGGGGAAGTTGAAGCAGACCAGCTTTACCCAGTTAGCAAGCAACGTGAAAATGTCGAATCCGGCGTAATAGGGGTAGTACAGAAAAGCAGCGATCAGACTCATGGAAGGGCACATGAGTCCCACAGTGGTACAAATAATGGCAGTCTCAAACAGTACCGGATGGGTGGTTCTGGGGTCGAATACCTTGCACGCCAGCCGGAAAGAACAAGGACTGCCCATGACAACTTCCAGGGCATAGGCAAAGCAGAATTCTACTAGAATAACCGCCCAGATGGGCATGAAACGGCCGAACATGTACACACCGCCTTGCATCCCAATGGCATCCAACACGCCCGATGCGCCTTCGTTGACGGCGAGCAGGGTGGAACCATTGACCACATACAGGCTGTAAAAGACATAGGCATGTACTGTCACCAGAACAGTGAGAAATGCGAATACCATTCGTTGAAACTGATTTCTTGGCATAATAAAAATCTCCTTTTCTGCGCAAAAAAAAAGAAGCGTGAAACCACTGAAGTGATCTCACGCTGAACCATTCTACGCATGATATATTTTCTGCTGTTTTTTTACAGCTTTATTATTTTACCAGATTTGCTGCTCTGCTGTCAAAGGCGATTTTGGACAAACTTTTTTCCACGTTACTGCTTTAATTCGGCAGTTTTATCCTCTGCGGCAGCATTTTCCTGTTCTGGAATGCGTACAATTGCCTTTTCCACGCAGTGCTGTCGGATGTTCAGAATGTATACTTGAAAACCGTCCACCTGCATTTTTAACTTTGTGCCGTCTTTGGGAATCTCGCCCAGTTTTCCGATGAGATAACCGCTGAACGTCTCATATTCCTCATCCTGAAACTCATGTTCCAGAGCCTTAGAGACATCGTTTAGGGAACATGTACCTCGGATTTTCCAACTCCTGGAGTCCAGGCGTTCCACTTCCGGTTCCTGCTGGGCTGTTTCGTCATCATCGAAATCACCCACCAATTGTTCCACCAGATCCGTTACAGTAATGATACCGCACATGCCGCCGTATTCGTCCAGCACTACAGCAAAGTGATCGGCGTGGCGCTTCATTTTGCTAAACAGTGCATCAGCTTTCAGGGTTTCATGGATAAAATACGGTGTGTGTACCGCATGTTCCATAACAAATTCCTTGGTGCGGTTCTGAAGCCGGAAGAAATCCTTTGCATTTAGAACACCCACGATCTGGTCAATACTGTCACCGCAGACCGGGTATACCGTATGTCGGGACTCGTGAATGGTCTGCTCCCATTCCGCAATGGTCTCATCCATCCACAGAACAGAGACCTCCTTCCGGTGGGTGCAGATCTCACCTACTGTCAGATCATCAAAGGCGAAAACATTTTTGATCATGTCGTTTTCCGTGGCATCAATGGTTCCTTTTTTGCGTCCGGCATCTGCCATGAGAAGCAGATCCTCTTCGGTGACGATCTCATCATCGCTGTTGGGATCAATACCACAGAGCCGGAGCACTGCATTGGTAGATTTTGTTAGCAGCCATACAAGCGGTGCAAAGAGCTTTGCAATTACTGTAATCGGCCCGGCCATGGTCAGGGAGAGTCGTTCTGCATTTTTCATGGCGATACGCTTGGGCACCATTTCTCCTAGAACGATAGAAAAATAGGACATGATAAGCGTTACCAGAATGACAGAAATGGTGTCCATGACGGAATCACTCAGTCCGATTCCAATTTTTTGCAGCCATTGGGAGAGGATTTCTGCAAAGCTGTCGGTGGCAAAAGCAGCACCCAAAAAGCCCGACAGCGTAATGGCGACTTGGATGGTCGCCAGAAATCTTGATGAATTCCGTATCATTTTCAGAAGCCATCGTGCACGTTTGTTGCCTGTCTCAACCTCTTTTTCCAGTTTGGTCTCATTGACAGAAATGACGGCGATCTCTGTCCCTGCGAAAATCGCATTCAATGCGATGAGAATGATTTGTAATAAAATCAGCCAGATCATATGGACTTTTTTTCCTCCTGTTATCATATCTATCTGTGAAGTCTGTTTGTGGTAAAAACGCAAAAAGACATAGCTAACACCGCATCTGGTGTAGACTATGCCTCTTATCCCAGTATATTCTCAAAAAAACATATTGATTTGTGTCGCTTTCATCGGCGGCATCCATGTTTGTTTCACACTCCGGTTCAAGATAAAAATTGATATAGTACATTCTACTTGATTTCGTGACTTTTGTCAAGAGATATGCTGCACATTTGGCGGAATATACAAAACAGGCAACGGATTTCGCAGAAAGAAAAGCATATTTTTCATGCGAATTCCGTGAAATTTCAATTTTATCATAGAAAGACCTCTAAAATCTGCAATTTTTTTCAAAAAAGACTTGCATGGAGATGTCAAATATGCTATAATTATAATATTCAGTGGAATAAATATTAGTCAATATGACTGTTCTGCCGAAAACGGCATAGGTATCATATGAGAAGAAGTTCTCAAAAATTTGGATGAATAGGAGCAATTACTTATGACAACAAAGAATATTGCATTGGCAGGTCACGCAGGCACCGGAAAAACCACGCTCATGGAAGCATTGTTGTACCAGGGCGGACGAATCGAACGGATGGGCAGTGTTGCCGCCGGGAATACGGTCTCCGATTATACTGCCGAGGAAATGAAACGGCATTCTTCCGTTTATACAGCAGTGGGCAGCATCATGCAAAATGGACAGAAGATCAATCTGTTGGATACGCCGGGCATGTTTGATTTCGCCGGCGGTATGGTACAGGGCATTTCGGCAGCAGACTGTGTTATGATCGCTGTGTCTGGAAAGTCCGGCGTGCGTGTAGGCACCAAAAAGGCGTATCGTGCTGCTGAGGGAAAGCCGCGGATGTTTGTGGTGACAAAGCTGGATGATGAAAATGCCAATTTCTATAATGTGCTGACGGATCTGAAATCTACCTTTGGTCCTACAGTCTGCCCGGTGGTTGTGCCCGTCATTGTGAATCGGGAAATCGATTCGTATATCAATCTCATTGAGATGAAAGCGTACCGTTATGACAAGGACGGTAAGGCGCAGGAGATTCCTATGCCCACCGCAGAGGTTTCCGAAAAGCTGAGTTATCGTGTAGATGGTTTGATTCAGGCATTTTCCGAGGCCATCGCCGAGACAGATGAGGAACTGTTCGAGAAGTTTTTCTCTGGTGAGGAGTTTACCCAGAAAGAACGGGTGGACGGTATCCACAAGGGCATGCGTGACGGTACGATCACTCCGGTGGCATGCGTTTCGGCAGCTGCCATGGAAGGTATCGACCTGTTGTGCAAGGAGTTGGAACTGTTGGTGCCGGCAGTAGAAGAGGCAGAGGAGATTCTTGCAGAAGATACAGTCGGCGAACCGGTTGCACTTCATACAGCAGCAGATGAACCGGTCTGTGTGCAGATATATCAGACCTTAGCAGATCCCTTCGTGGGAAAACTGTCTATGATGCGTGTGGTTTCGGGTACTTTGCGGGCTGGAGCAGAACTAGTGAACGCTGCCACAGGTATGACAGAAAAGATCGGTAAGCTGTTCTACCTCTGCGGTAAAAAGCAGCAGGAGACGGATTCTTGTGCGGCAGGAGATCTGGTAGCAACCACAAAGCTTTCTGCCAATACAGGGGATACTTTGTGTGATCCATCCCGTGTGGTATCCCTCTCCAGAGCTGTTTTCCCGAAGCCCTGTTATCCCATGGCAGTTCGTCCGGCAGCCAGAGGAGACGAGGCGAAGGTCGCATCGGCGATCCAGAAGCTGCTGGAAGAGGATCAGACTCTTTCTTATACACAGAATCCGTTAACACGGGAGATGATCTTGTCTGGATTGGGCGAACAGCATCTCAGTGCTGTAATTTCCAAGCTGAAATACGATTTCGGGGTAGATGTAACGCTGTCTGTACCGAAAATTGCTTATCGGGAGACCATCCGTAAAAAGGTCAAGGTACAGGGCAAGCACAAGAAACAGTCCGGCGGTCATGGACAGTACGGCGATGTGTGGATCGAGTTTGAACCCTATCCCTCTGACGAACTTGTTTTTGAGGAAAAGGTGTTCGGCGGTGCCGTACCGAAGAATTTCTTCCCGGCAGTGGAAAAAGGCTTGCAGGAATCGGTGACAAAGGGCGTTCTCGCCGGATTTCCGGTTGTAGGCGTTAAGGCAATCCTGGTAGATGGTTCTTACCACCCGGTGGATTCGTCGGAAATGGCGTTCAAGACGGCTGCGTCTATTGCTTATAAAGAAGGCATGAAGCAGGCAGAACCCACGCTTCTGGAGCCTATTGGTTCTCTGGAGGTATCCATTCCGGATGACAATACCGGCGATATTATGGGTGATCTGAACAAGCGCCGGGGCAGAGTCCTGGGCATGAATCCGTCGGAGGAAGAGGGTATGACCGTGATCCTGGCAGAAGTACCTATGCGTGAAATGGCAGATTTTGCAATGCAGCTGCGGCAGATGACCCAGGGCGAGGGAACATTTACCCTGGAGCCAGTGCGCTATGAGCAGCTCCCGGCAAATCTCATGACGGAGGTTATTGCTTCGGCGAGTGAGTAAGGCATATGGATATAAAAAACTATCTGAACATATCACCGCAAAGGCTGATGCTAGGAAAATTTTAATTGTCGGCATTGATGGACTGGGCGGCGCTGGAAAAAGTACGCTGTCTGGGGAATTGAAAACCATGCTCCGGAAAGTGGGATTGCAGACAATTGTTTTGCACATTGATGATTTCATTCACCCAAAAATTGTGCGATATCGTGATGACGTTCCGGCGTGGGAATGTTATTACAATTTACAGTGGAGATATGACTATTTTCTCCATGACATTCTTACACCCATGCGGAAAAATCATGCTTTTCATGGAATCATTGAAATCTATGACAAAGAACAGGATTCCTATACGCTGCAAACGCTGGATGCAGAACCGGGAACGATTCTTCTCGTAGAAGGTATTTTCTTACAGCGACAAGAATTGCAAGGATTTTTTGACACAATGATTTACCTGGATGTACCAGAGAAGATACGGCTGCAGAGAGTGTTGCATCGAGATTATTATATTGGAGACACTTCGCAAATTGCAGCAAAATACGAGACTCGTTACTTTCCGGCAGAACGACATTACGTCAAAACGTGCGAGCCGGCAAAGCATGCGGATTTTATTGTGACAGACTAGCTCCTCTTATTCAATATAACAACAACCGACTGCCTTATGATTTTGGCAGTCGGTTGTTTTGTTACGTTTCGTCTGTTTCTCTTATTGGTTTTTGCCTGCGCCGCCGTTCCGTTTCTACGGGCAGCACGTCCTCAAACATGGCGTAAAATTTCATGGGGATGAATCGATCCATGTGGCATTTTCCAAAAAACCACTTCCGGTAGTCGCACTGTTTGATGATATCCTCAAAAAATGTGTGGATCTCTAGCCGCTGCTGCATGTCCACCCCCAGGCAGTCTTTTAGAGAAGCCGGCGGTTCGTGGGTAATGATGTAGTCCACCTTGGCATCATAGCGGTTCAGATTGTGGATGGCACGGCGAATCTCGGCATGAGTAGGCTGCTCTCGCTGCCACCAGTTCCGTCCTTGCCGGAATTCGAAATCCTGGCTGTGTCCGCCGCCAAAGGCGAAAAATGTTCTGTCATCAATGGTGAAAATCTCCCCTCGCATCATGTGGAAGATATTGGGCGCGATCAGATGTGCCATGCCTCCGCGCCATTTTACTGTGCGGAAATTCTGCTCTAGAATGTCAAAATTCTCGTGGCATCCGTCCACAAAGGCAATGGTAAAGGGCTTTTCCCGCAGCTTGTGCAGGATCTGTTTTTCCTGCCGGGAGCCGTCCCAGATGAAGCCAAAGTCACCGCAGACGATTAGAACGTCACCGGCTTTCAATTTTTTAAAAATCGGGTCTTTGAACCGTGAAATATCTCCGTGCATATCTCCTGTAATATATACCAAAGGTGTTACCTCCCTAAAAAACAAAAATTCACCTTGCCCGAAACCGCAGTTTTGTCGGTTTCAGGGGCGTTCTATTTTATTTTATCATATTTTCAGGAAAAGGTAAATAAAATTTTGAAAAAAGTCTTTTCGAATCACTTTTTTTTTGCTATAATAGTAGTAAAGCACACTTAAACTTTCAGGAATTAAGAAATTATCGGGAGGAATGCAATTTATGCACCTGTTCCATTGGATAAAACGACTCAGTGTTATAGTAATGACATTTACAGTCGGCATTGTTTTTGTCTGCGGCAATACTTTGCCTGTTCAGGCATATACTTTTACGCCAGATACTACTATCCGCAGCCAGGCAGCGATTTTATATAACCGGGATACTGGACAAATCCTGTACGAAAAAAATGCAGACCAGCAGCAGATGCCTGGACATCTGGCACAGATCATGACCGCTATTGTGGTTATGGAGGAATGCGGTGATCTGGACGGCACGACAATCACTGCCAACGACGAATTATACGCACCTCTGTACCGCTATGAAGCGGTGGACGATCTGCGCTATGCGGATATTTACAATGGCGACACTCTGACGGTGCGAGAATATCTCTACGCACTGATGCTCACTTCGTCCTGTGAGGCAGCGCTGATTCTGGCGGATCAGTTTGGAGGCACAGATGCCTTTGTAGCGAAAATGAACGAAACTGCTCAGGAGATCGGTTGTACCGCAACGACCTTTGCCAACCCTACGGGATTGTATGATGCCAGGCAAATGACCACTGCACGGGATATGCTCACCATCACTAACTATGCCCTCAGTCTGGATGGTTTCGAGGAGATTGCAACCACAACTTCATTCTCGCCGTCTTCGTCCAATCTTGCAAATCATTCCGATGCGGCTGCCTGGTCCTGGACGCATGCCAACCCCATGATGCTGGAGACAAGCGACTATTATTACAACGGCGCAATGGGAATCAAGACCGGCAACCTGGACAAGGCAGGGAGAAGTATCATTACCGAAGCCACCAAAGACGGGAATACATATCTGGTGATCCTCATGAATGCGCCCTTTTATGATGAGGATGGAGAATTGCAATTCTACCATTTGGAGGATGCGGCATCTCTGTTGAATTGGGCATTTTCCTCTTTTTCTTATGTGACGCTTCTGGAGGATAACGAGGAGACCGCCGAGGCGGAGGTTATGAATTCTGATGGCAATTCCTATGTGTTGGTGCATCCCCAGGAGGATTGTATTCTCCTTTGGTGTAATAATGTGGATACCACGGCAGTGCAGAAGGTTATTCACCTGGATGAGAATGTCCAGGCTCCTGTAAAAGCCGGGGATGAGTTGGGCAGCATGGAGTTGAAATTTTCCGGAGAAGTCATTGCCACTGTCCCTCTGGTAGCAGTCAGCGATGTGGATCGCTCTTTTATGAAATTCAATCTCTATGCTTTGCAGAATTTTCCCAACTCACCATGGTTTCGCTATGGCATCATTGCCGGATGCGTACTCACCGGGTTGTATATTATTCTGTGTATTTATGCAGCATATCTTGCCAAGAAAAATGTGACTCCAGAGGATCCGATTCACCTGGTACCCCATGCCACACAGTTCAAGGATCGTCCCAGACAGAACTGGAAACGTTCTGATACTGTGTTCTATCACGGTCCAGATTCCCGACAAACGGAGGATACACATGATCAGCGAGATGAACAGAAAGAACGAGAACACGAAATGTCCGGCAGTTCCCGACAATAAATATAAGAGGTGAATAGGTTGAAGATCGCCATTGCACAGACTAGGATCGCCTTTGAAAAGCCCCTGGATAATCTTGCGCTGGCAGAAAGTTGGATCGGCCGAGCGGCAGGGGAACGCTGTGACTGTATTGTCTTTCCGGAAATGAGCTTCACTGGATTTTCCATGCATGTTTCTCAGATCGCACCTTATAGCCCGGAGATCCGACAGAAGATGATGCAATTGGCACAGCAGTACCGAATCGCCATTGGCTTTGGATGGGTTTCCGAGGAACTGGACGGCAAAGGGAAAAACCACTACACCCTTCTGGACAGCACAGGAGAGACTGTGCTGGATTATGTAAAGATCCACCCCTTTTCCTACGGGAATGAAGATCAATTCTATGACAGCAGTGATAAAATTGTCTCTGGGCCGGTCTGCGGCATACCGGTGAGTACGCTCATTTGCTATGACCTGCGGTTTCCCGAAGTGTTCCGATTGGCGGCACGTCGCAGTTCTCTGGTATTTGTGCCGGCGAACTGGCTGGAACAGCGCAGTTCTCATTGGCAGACGCTGCTCCGGGCACGTGCCATTGAAAATCAGATTTACGTGCTGGGCGTGAACTGTGTGGGTACACAGCAAACATATGGTTTTGTGGGCGGCAGCTGTCTGGTTGACCCAGAGGGAATGATTCTTGCAGATTGCGGCAGGGAAGAGGCGCTGGTCTATGCGGAATTTGCCGATGATACGGCAGAATACCGGAAGGCGTTTCCTACATACCAGGATGTAAAGCTTTCGTTGTATGCAAATTTGTATCGAGAAGAAACTAAAAATTAAGACAACAAAAAACACCGCAGGATGTCATGTAAGGTATCCTATGCGGTGCTTTTTTATTGAATTTTTCCACTTAATCGGAATAGGTCACTTCCATTGCTTCCAAGAAAAAGTTGTGCATTTCCGGGTACTTGTCCCGGATGCGCATGGGCTTGATCTTCGTATCCGTGAAGCAGTGGGACGATGTGGCAACTGCACAGAGCTTTCCAGTCTCTACACAGCGGATCTCATAGGACAGCTCTAGTTTGAAACCGTTGTACCTGGTGATGTGGGAGTAGACGGCAAGATGTTCACCAAAATGAAGAGAGTTCTTGTATTCACAGGTAACGCCTAGCACTGGGAGCATTACTCCCAGAGATTCCATTTTTTCGTAACCCACACCGATCTTTCCCATAAAATTTACACGTGCTTCTTCTGTCATATGAATGTAATTGGAATGATTCACAATATCCATCCGGTCTGTTTCATGGTAAAATACCATGCGTGTATACGGTGTAATCTGCATGTTCCATGCTTCCTTTCTGCGCATCCATCGGGAATCCAGAAGATTCCCAGCACACGCTCAGTATAACATAATTTATGCAAAAAAGCTGTCACATTTTGTGAATTTACGGTAAAATACAGGAATAAAAAAGAAGCGGTGCTTTTGCGGATGGCGAGAAATGGCTGTTGTTACCTTGTTAAAAAAGGACTGTTTTTACAACAATCCTTTTTTCATATTTAGATTATTTTTTAGGTTTCTGCTGATTTGGATTCTGGTTGACCCAGTTCCAGATAATAGTGGTTCAGATATTCGTGGTAAGATTCCTGGAATTCCTCATCATTTTTCTTAAGCTTGTACAGATACTTGTGGATGTTCTGCTGTTCGTCGATTTCAATGAGTACTCCGGCGATATTGGAGCAATGATCGGAGATCCGCTCAATGTTAGTGAGAAGATCCTGGTAAATGTATCCCAGTTCTACTGTGCAGGATTCGTTTTGCAGTCGCTTGATGTGTCGGTTTTTCAGTTCCAGATTCAGGGTGTCAATAACTTCTTCCAAAGGTTCCACTTGGTGTGCAATAGACAGATCATCCTTTTCAAATGCTTCAAATGCCATGTGCAGGGTTTTCAACAGTGCATCACACAAAATACGCAGTTCCTTTGCGGCGTCTCCGGAGAAATGGAGATTCTTTTCATGAAGCTCATGTGCAGATTCCATAATATTCACAGCATGGTCGCCGATACGCTCAAAATTGCCGATGCAGTGCAGCATTTTGGAAACTGTGCGGCTGTCTTTGGATGCAATGCTGTGCTTGCTGATGCGCACCAGGTAAGCATTGAGCTTGTCTTCATATTTGTCGATCCTGTTTTCGTTTTCTTGGACTTGTTCTTCTGTTTTCTTGTCATATTCGAACAGCATCCCAATGGCAAGCTCCATGGTTTTCTTGGACAGTTCTGCCATTTCTACTGTTACGCCTCTGCATACCTCAATGGCAACTGCCGGTGTATTCAGCAGACGTTCGTCCAGAAGAGCACGCTTTTCCTTTTCTTTCTGTTCCTTTTTGCTGTCCTGGATCAAGAAGTATGCCAGTTTTTCCAGCTGTTTTGTAAAGGGCAGCAGGATCACTGTTGTGACAATATTGAAGATCGTGTGCACCAGAGCGATTCCAGCAGGATCGATAGCCGATTTCACAAAAGCAAAATCCAACAGCCAGTACAGCAAGTAGAAGATGGGCAAAATGATCAGAGTGCCCAGAAGATTGAAGCAGATATGCACCGCAGCCACGCGCTTCGCACTGCGGTTCACGCCGATACTGGAGATCAAGGCGGTGACGCAGGTACCGATATTTTGTCCCATAATAATGGGGATCGCCATGCCATAGGTGACTTGTCCGGTCAGAGACAATGCCTGTAAGATACCTACAGAAGCAGCCGAGCTCTGGATAACGCCAGTGAAAACGGCACCCACCAGAACGCCCATGAGGGGATTCTGAAACGCTGTGAGCAGATTAGAAAATTGAGGCGAATCTGCCAGAGGACTGACCGCATCACTCATGAGGGACATGCCTGTCATCAGCACCGAAAATCCCACCATAATGCGTCCGATGTCCTTGGTACGGTTGTGCTTTGCCATCATGATCATAATGACGCCGATGAGGGCAACAATAGGAGAGAAAGATTCCGGCTTTAGCATCCGCAGAAAGACATTGTCGCTTTCGATGCCCGAAAGACTCAGGATCCAAGCTGTCAGGGTTGTGCCGATATTGGAGCCCATCAGTACGCCGATGGTCTGGCTCAGTGCCATGATACCGGAGTTCACCAATCCCACCAGCATGACAGTCAATGCAGAAGAGGACTGGATCGCAATAGTAATGCCCATCCCAAGAAGCAAACTCTTGAACTTGTTGGAGGTCATTTTTTTCAGAACGATTTCCAATTTACCGCCAGCGAGTTTTTCCAGCCCGGAGGACATGACATTCATGCCATACAGAAAGAATGCCAGTCCTCCGAGAAGGGTGATCACAGAGAAAATATCCATGGTTCTCATACTCCTTACATTTGCACCGCATGATACGGCGTTTTTACCAATTGATATTATAACGGGATAATGTAAAGTCTAAAGGGCGGCTATGTAAAATCTGTGTAAAATATAGGGAATGATGTCGAGAAGAATGAAACTGCCGGGAATGACAGCATTGTCCTAACCACGATTCCTCAATTTATAAACTCAGCCCTTGCTTTTTCGCTGAAAATATGGTATGATAGGAGAAACGGTGTATGCACCGGAAAAAATTGCAGGAGGAATGGAATATGCCGCATATTACCATAAAAATGCTAAAAGGAAGAACGGATGAGCAGAAACAGCTGGCTGCCGAGAAGGTTGCCGCAGCTCTGGTAGATGCTATTGGCTGCAATGGAGATCATATTTCCGTGGCGGTGGAAGATTTCACACCCCAGGAATGGCAGGGTGTATTTCGGGAGGAAGTCACCGAAAGCAATCACATCTTCAAAGAACCCAACTATGACCCGAAGGATGTGCTCTGATGGGGCTGATCTTAGCGTCAGCTTCGCCGCGGCGGCAGGAATTGCTGCGGCTGATCCGGTCGGACTTTGCGGTTTGCCCGGCAGCTGTGGACGAGTCCCTGCCGCCGGCGTTGTCTGTACGGAAAGCGGCACAATACCTGGCACGGAAAAAGGCTATGGCAGTGGCAGCAGAGCATCCGGATGCAGTGGTGCTGGGGTCGGATACTGTGGTAATTCTGGGAGATATGATTCTGGGAAAGCCGGGGACACCAGAGCGTGCTGTAGAAATGCTGAGGCTGCTGTCTGGGAAAACGCATGAAGTTATTACCGGCGTGGCACTGGCGCAGGGGAACAAGGTCAGTTCCTTTCAGACGGAGACAAAGGTGACCTTTTATCCCCTGACAGAGGAACAGATCCGGGATTATGCTGCCACTGGTGAACCACTGGACAAGGCTGGCGGCTATGGCATACAAGGTTATGGTGCGCTTCTGGTGGAAAAGATCGAAGGGGATTATTACGGTGTGGTGGGATTGCCGGTTGCGCCGACGGCGAGAGCATTGGCAGAGTGGCGTATTCCTGATGAAATATCAGTAAGGAGATCAACATGAACCAAAAAAGAAAAGCGATTATTAAAGCAAATGAAATTTCCGATTTGAGAACGGTCTCTCTCGGCGGCTATCCCCAGAAAATTCTTATAGAAGGGAAGTACAGAACGAATCCAATTTTCATCACTCTGCACGGCGGTCCCGGCAGTCCTTTTCCATTTAATGAAGGATGCCGAGGCTTATTCCCGGAACTGACAGAACATTTTATTATGGTGTATTGGGATCAGCTGGGGTGCGGCATCAATAACTGTACGATAGATGATTCCTTTACCATTTCTCATTTTGTCCATATGACAGCCGATTTGATTCGGGAAATGCACAAGGAGTTTCCTGGGGATCTATTCTTGCAGCAAAGGCGGCGGAAGCAGTTCCAGAACTACTGAATAAAGTCATGGTATAAGGACAGGTGCTGAAAAACCTTGTTTATAACGAAATGGTACATGATGCTTTGAAAGGGTCATCCCTGCCCGATAAACAGAAACAACAGCTGGAACGGATGATGCAGGAAAAACATCCGGAGGAACAGCGAACGATCATGAAGTGGATTCAGAAATACACTGAGGGATATCAATGTAAAGCTGGCGGAAAAACGCCAATGGGTAGTATTATTCGTGGGCTTCTGACCAGTCCAGATTATTCCCTTAAAGATTTTAAAGCTATGGTTTTTAACGGTACTCTAAAGAATGGTTCTCTTATGAAAGAATTGATGGAAATTGATTTATCCGATACGCTTCAACATATCACGATTCCGTATCTGATCTTGCAGGGGAATACTGATCTTGTCACACCTACAAAGATAATGCAGTTATATATTGCAGATTCTGCAAATAAGAATCTGCGGCTTCATTTGGTGGCAAACAGCGGTTATATGCCCAGTGCCAGCGATATGGATGCGATAATGAAGATGGGACTTGATTTTTTACTTGCTGTGTAATACATAGAAAATGAGGTGTTCTATGAGCAACATCATTATTCTCACTGGCAGTGTTCGCAGAAACGGCAACACGGACCTGTTGGCGAAAGCATTTGCAGATGGGGCAAAGCTGCACCATCATGTGGAGACTCTATCTATTGCCGATTATCATGTGTATCCTTGCATGGGCTGCAATGCTTGTTTTCAGCGGGAGGGAAATACCTGTGTGCAGCAGGATGATATGCAGAAGCTCTATCCGAAGCTGGCGGCGGCAGATGTCATTGTCCTTGCAACGCCGGTCTATTTTTACGGTGTCAGCGCTCAACTGAAAGCGGTCATTGACCGGCTGCATACACCCATGCGCAATACGTTCCAGGTGAAAAAGCTGGTATTGCTGGCGGTAGCCGGGGCAGAACTCCCGGCGGTATTTGATGCGATCCTCACGCAGTATCAACTGGTGCTGGATTTCTTTCATCTGGAAAATGCCGGGACAGTTCTGGTCAGGGGCGTCCGGGAAATGGGCGCAATTGAGGGGAATCTGGCGTTGGATGAAGCGTATACGTTGGGACAGTCTCTTTGACGATAAACAGGAGGAAATATCAAATGGAACTAAAAGAAACTATAAAGATCCTTGTAGAATGTACTTACCGTTTTTCTGAAATATACGGCTTTGAATTTGGAGAACCAACAGAAGAACGAGAAATCACAGCATGGGAGAATACCACCGGGATCACCATCCCGGCGCAGTATAAAGAATGGCTGCGTTTCACCAGCCGCTATGAATGCGGCGCATGGTTTGTGGAACTGCGTTCTCCGTCCCATTTCAGATATGATCAGCCATGGTTATCGGACGATCTGGTGATCATCGGTTCTTGTGTGGGAGACGGGGAAGCGATTTGTTTTTCCAAAACGACCGGGGACATCATTTGTGATGATCATGGGGAATTGAGCACAGGCTGTACTTTTCAGGAATTCTTAGAAGAATTGATCGAGCATTATCATGACACCGGAGAAATGCTGCCGCCGGATGAGATTGACGAGGCGTATCTCCCGGAAATGCGTGAAATACTGAATCGACTTTCTTAAAACATACCGATATTTATTATGAAAGAAAGGGTATACCCATTATGAACAAAAAAGAACTAGCTGAGATACGCAAGAATTTTTCAGAGACAAGCGACCTGTTTGTCTTGAATCACGTGGCAACGGCGTTTGTGGATTCGGACAAGAATATCCGCTGCCAGAACAGTCGTGCCTATCACAATATTCCGTCCGAGGAAAGCGAATGCCTTATGGCGACCCTCAAGCGTGTCCTCGCCGGCACACTGGGAAAGGGATTGTTGGAATATGAATTTCCAAATGAAGCATATGAAGAGGGCGGCAGCCAGGCGATTCTCTATGAGGCGCTGAATACCAAGCTGGAGGACGAAAATGCTGTTACCCAGCTTATGGAACAAGTGGTGCACAATATGGATTATATCTCCACCTATGCCGTTCTGGTAGGGCACTGTACATATACCGTATTCCAGAAGTCTAAGAGTGACGAGATAGACCCTTACCAGAGCCACGAATACCACTTCTTGATTATAGCTATTTGTCCGGTAGAAGTGCGTGTGGACGGGCTGATCTACAACGAGGACGAGAATGCCATTGAAAAGAAAAATGTTTATGACCGCATTGTGGCGGAAATTCCCACAGACGGCTTTTTGTATCCTACCTTTACCGGCAGAGGACCTGATGTGAACCATGTGCTGTACTCTGCTCACAAGCCCAAGGATGTGAACATTAGTATTGTGGAACGTGTGTTAGGCTGCAATTTCACCCAGACTGCCCAGGAACAGAAGGAAACATTCCAGAGCATGATGCAGGAGATCGTGGCGGACGAGCTGAGTTATTCTGTGATTACCGGTGTCAACGAAAAGCTTCGGGATATTGCGGCGGAATATGCCAACGAGCCGGATCTGCCCATTGTGGATGATATCCATGTACGGGATATCCTGCTGGATTCTGGTGTTAGCCAGGAAAAGGCAGAGGAAATGCAGATGGCATACCGGGAGGCGACCCACGACAAGCCCATTACTGTCAACAATCTGGTGGAGAACAAAACCACCATCAGCATGGACGGCATTACCGTTTCCATCGGTAAGGATGCTACGGACAAGGTACGCACCCAGTGTGTCAATGGCAGACGATATCTCCTCATTGACCTGGATGACCCGGCAGTGGAGATCAATGGACTGACGGCACGTGTGGCAGAACAGATCACACCTTCTGCAAAGCCGGAGGCGTCTGCTGCGGAGTCTGTAGAGGGTGAATCGCTTCTGGAGACAGAAACAGAGACGGAAGAACCAGAGATGCAGCTAGATGACTCCATGTTGGAGGGCACGGTGGATGTGATGGGAGTATAAAACGTGAAACATTTCACCAAAGAATGGTATCAGCTTATGCAAAAAAACTCTCTGCATCTGAATTTGCAGGAATCGGAACAAGCGACGGTGTTTTCTGAAAAATTTTTTCAGGCAGTATTTGATGCCAGATTGCAGGAATTGCTGAAACTGGATAGAGATATGGAACAAGTCAACTTTGACGATTTGTATCCGGAAGAGTGCCCTTATGCACAGACTCAGAAATATTTTACATTGGATGAAAACGGAAACCAATTGTGGGAAACACAAGTGCTGTCTGAAGAAGAATATGCGCAGGTGAAAGCGAATTATGATGCAGAACGGGAACGTATGTGTGCTGCATGGAAACCGCATATTTCTGATCCGAAAAAAATCAGGCAGAACTGTGAAAGAAATTTGCAGACAAAAGTTTCGCAATTGAAGCAGGACTTACCGACAGAGATTTTAAATGAAGTCGCTGACATCCGGGTGTTGGCGTTAGGCGTTACTACATCAGAAATTATGAAAAAAATCACCTCGTTTTGTGAAGAAAACGAGGTGATAGAAAAAGCAATTGCAAAGCAATATTACGAAGATTATCTTCAGGAATACCAGACACGTGCCGGACGGGAATTTGTTCAGGAACTGGACTTCCACGACTGTAAGATCCTATCTCTGGAATGGTGCGGCAATGACCTGGTCATTCACTTGGACAATCAAAGTGGTTTTACAGCGTACAGCACTATTTTTCTGCGAGATGCAGAAGTGCTGCAATGTGAGGGAGATCTGGAAAATTCCTGGTGGCTCTATGAAGAAATCTATGATGCGGACGGTGGCTTTGAACTGCATGTTTTATTGCAAGGTAAGGAAACGCTATTGTATTTCACTGCTCATGTATCGGAACTCTATTTCTCATAACGCAGGATTTTTCCAAAATTCCCTTTCGCATGGATATCATTGTTTCTTTTGTTCGTGCTGATGCTGTTCAATGGCAGCATAGATCTCTTCTGGAGACTGTCCACGGCGCTGTGCTGCCACAAGATCACGCACCGTCAGGAGCAGTTCTAAAAGCATTTTTTGCATGAATCGTCTTGTTTCCGGTGGTGTATCACCCCAGGCACGAAGCACGGCGGTAATGGTATTTTTTCCGCCGTCTACCAGATCCTGTACTGTATGTGCATTGGTTTCGCTTTGGAGCACATGGAAAATGCCGTCCGTCAGTTTTTCCCGTTCCTCCGGTTTCATGCCTAGGATCCACTTTTTCAATGAGGTATCCATGAGCTTGCTCGCTGCTGTAATTTCCTGTAAATAATACCAGTCATTGCGTACCACACACCAGGAATAGGGATCATGCTGCAAAAAGCCTTTCTGGGTGCTGTAAACAACTCGATATTCCTCATCGTGCTCCAGGAGCATTCCCACAAGGGATGCCTGGGGCACAAATGTATGTACACGTGTTTGCAGCAGGGCATACTGGGGCTGCTGGAATACATCGCTGACGAAACCAGGACCGTCATTGTTATAGACCGCTCGGATGCGAGGAAGAAATGCTGGCTGAGCGTGGACAGCCGCATAGACTGCCAGGTTGCCGCCTTTGGAATGCCCACCCACATAGACATTGGGAAAGTCCATTTCCAGCACGCTGCGCAGATATGCCGCCGCCGTCTCCTGTGAGGGAATCGTCTGCAGAAAGGACATGTTAAAATCTTCACGCCAGCCCGTCAGCGTGGCGTCTGTGCCCCGGAACGCCACATAAACAGTTTCTTCGTCCAGTAGAAATGTCACGGCAGAAAACTGCTCCTGTCGTTCTTCACTGAATCGTTCTGTATAACGGAACAGGCGGATCTCACCAAAGCGTCTACTTTCCGCAGCAACGGTCAGAAGCTCCTGGTCTGTAGGCACACGTACCACCTGTTGATTCGGAGGGAGATTTTTCCATGCGGCAGCGGCATCTGCCAAAGAAATCGATTCCCGAGCTGTACGCCCTTCGGCAATGCCATCCCAGTTCAGATAGGAAAGGCAGCAGAAAATCAAGCTGTCAATATGGCAGAAGGGAGACTGCACCATGGACAGATCGCCGCGCCATTGGAGGTAGGTCAGTACATTGGCATCGTATTGCGGTTTCATAGATGCTCCTTTCGTTTTTTAGTTAAAAACCATTGCGTTTCAACTGTTGTACCAATTGGCTGTACCATTCCCGTACGTCAAAACCGGGGATATTTTCCCGCATGAGGTCAATCATATCGCCGTGAGAAACACCGCGTTTTTTTGTCTCCGGAATCATGGCAAAAGGAACGCCCTCCAGCCGAGCGGATTCTACCGGTACAAGTCCGTCATTGTCACCGCCACGACGTTTATTCAACAGATATCCTAACCAGAGAGGAAATGGTGCAGAGCGGGCACTTTTCATTTTGGACATCATTGCAAGATAGGCGACGCCCGGCTGGCATGGATGATTCCTGTGGAATGCCAGGCAGCTTTCCTCTGTCAGTTCCTGCACACCGCCCAGAAAATCCGGACTGATGTCGCCAAGCTTTTTAAATATGGCATTATACCGACGGGCAATCCACTGGGCAGCGCCGGATGGAACTTTCTTCAGCAGATCGTCTACAAAGCCGCAGCCGTGATGAGGCGTGTTAATGGTGGTCAGGGATGCCACATACTTCGCCGCACCGTATTCCTGCATGGCACAGCGGCAGTCTAGTCCGCCTTTGGAATGGGCAATGATATTCAGTTTTTCTGCACCAGTCGTCTCACAGATCGTTCGGATCTGTACAGCAAGTTCCCGGGCACTTCCGGAAATAGACTGGGCAGATTGTTGATTTCCGTAGAAAATCGTGGCACCATTCCGGATCAACTCTGCCGGAATACGCCCCCAATAATTGAAAAATTGCCAGTCCCGGAAAAAGATGCCGTGCACCATGAGAATTGGGTATCGTGTTTTGCATACCTCGGATTCTTTCCGCACTTGGTTCAGCTCCGCCTTTGCGCATTCAAAGTGTAGTTCTCGCTGGGCAGTGCGGTAAATATGTACTATCAGAAACAGGTTGAGCACCGGCATCCACCAGCAGAAAAACAATGTCACATGCCAGGGAAGTTTTACCTGCGCGGAACGCATCGCCACGTGGAGCAGACCGATAAATAGCCAGAACCAGCAGAGCAACAGGAATACACCCACATTGCAGAGTTGAATGACTAGACTGCACGGTGACCATAGGGCAAGAGTGGTGACTGCAAGAATCTCCAGGCAGAACCAGGCTGCACACGTCCGGAGAAGACTGCATCCATGCGCAAGGGACGCTAATTTTTTCTCTCCTGCCAGTGTATGCGGATGGGCGAAACAGAAGAACAAAAAGAGAACACCGCTTATCACCCCGAGAGAGATTTTCCAGCCAAGCCCGCCCCGCCAGAGTGCAAACAGCGCGATACAATTTCCGGCAGCCAGTAAAAATACTAAGCGCACCGCTCGAAACCAGACAGATTGTGTGTTCATGTAACATGCTCCTTTTCTTTACTTGCAAAATTTGCAAAAAACCGGATCTGTCAATGCAGATCCGGTCAATTTGACTTTTCTCAATCGTAAGAAGCTGCGTCATCCGGAATGGGAAGCGTTTCTTCCGGTACTTGTGCCGGTGGGTCTGTTACCACAGGCGAATCTGTTTGTGCAGGTGCTTGTGGCTCAGTGACGGGTTGGGTGACAATCGGTGCCGTGGTACTGCGGTATGCTCGTGTGGTTGTGACAGGAACATATGCGGGAGTGTCTTGTTCTTCATACGCAGGCGTATCATACTCGTCGTTATCGTAGTCGGCAGCTTCTGTTTTTACCGTCCGTGACGAAGAAGTCGCAGTTGTTTTTCGTTTGGCATCGGTAGTTTTCCGGGTGAACTGCGTTGTTTCTGCCGTTTCTTCTGTAGCAAGGGTATTTTCTGTCATAGCAGTAGTCACAACAAGAGATTCGTTGACATAATTGGCAGAACTGCTCTCCTGGATGGGGCAGAGCATCAGAAAAATCAGGATCAGCATGGTTAGCATCACAAAACAGCCGCAGGTGATCAATGTGATCTTAGCACTGTGGGACAAACTTGCAAAAAACTTTTTCATTATCAAAACCCTTTCTCCGCAGAACTGGGAACACTTGTGACATTCTGTCGGGATAGAAAAATACACTTTATTATAATCCTTTTCGACAAATAAGTCAAGCTATCGACCTGAAATTTGCAAAAAACAACAAACAGAACAAATCCAGACTAAGATTATTTCTTGATTTTGTGCAAGACGACAATTTCAAAAAAAGGCTTGCAATTTGAAATCGAATGTGTTATAATAATTGATGTAATTTTGTGGTTTCCTAAAGGTGCGGAAAATATACAATGGATTTCATGAAATGTTATTGGAGTGGTCATAGCGAGCTTGACTCGAAAACAAATGACCATTTTGGAAGCACTCTTCTGAAAAAACCTTGATTTTACAGGGATTTTCAAGTATCATTAACAATTGAATAGTTCTTAGTTCTCTCCCTTTTCCGAAGTGTTTTTTGAGGGCTGATGTTGAAAATAAAATACGGAGAGTTATCGAAGTGGTCATAACGAGCCTGACTCGAAATCAGGTAGCCCTTCACGGGCTCGTGGGTTCGAATCCCACACTCTCCGCCAAAAAGCCTTGAAAACGCTATGTTTTCAAGGCTTTTCCTTCTGCGGTGTCTTCCAGCACCGCCTTTTTTGTATTTAGAAAACCCCCGGCTAGGCCGGGGGGTTCAGAAAAGCCTATAGCTATGAGTCTTGAAAAAATAACTCCTTTTGATTATAATAAGTTTGCGGCT
>NZ_DXUU01000002.1:75958-129928 GCF_019417665.1 Ruminococcus sp. | reverse complement strand
AAGCCTTTCACTTGAAATACTTTGAAAGGAGTGTCGAGATTGTCTACTCGACTGACAATATGGAAATCAAAATCCAACTGGACAGCCGATATCCAGATCCGGAGGTGCATATTCTGACTGCGGCTGTCACAGAAGAGGTACAGCAGCTGCTCCGGCGGCTCTCAGAGGAAGTGCCCCACACCATTGTCTGTTATGACGAGGACAGCGCCGTGCTGGTGGAACAGGAACAGCTGATCCGAGTGTACAGCGCCAATCAAAAAGTCTACGCAAAGACGGAATTGGGAGAGTTTACCCTGCGGCGGAGAATGTACGAAATGGAAATGCTGCTGGATCCTGGGAGATTTGTACGCATTTCCAACTCGGAGATCGTCAACCTGCGCTATGTCCGGCGGCTGGATCTGAGTATCACCGGCACCATCGGGATGCAGCTGAAAAACGGCGAAACCGCCTATGTTTCCCGTCGATATCTCTCTCGAATCAAAACAATTTTACACATTTAGAAAGGTGGTAATGCTATGAAAAAACAACTTATCATCCGTAGCTTGATCGGTTTTCCCGTGGGCGTATGCATCTGCAATATGATTTTATTGGTGATCTCTTTCTGTCTGGGCACTTACTATGTCTGTGCGCCGGATTGCGCCCAGCTTTTCGGCTCTGAAATCGCCGGTGCAACAGCACAGTTTCTGCTTTCCGGCGTGGTGGGCACAGTCTTTGCTGCTGCTTCGGTCATCTGGGAAATAGAGTCCTGGAGTCTGCTTCGGGCAACTGTAACACATTTTTTCGTGACTGCGATTGTGTTCCTGCCGGTATCCGTGCTTTTGGGATGGACATCGCTGGATCTAAAAGGACAGATCTCTTATTTTTTCATCTTCGTTTTCATTTACATCTGTATCTGGATCAGCCAATATTTTGCGTATAAAAAGAAAATCCAAAAAATCAATCAGGCTCTGAAAAAATAAAAAGGCAGCACCGCACAGAAATTTGTGAGGTGCTGCTTTTTTGGTAAGATATGATGTGCCTATCGTTGCCCCATCATCCTTTGATACTTCTGCATTTTCCCCATGCAGCAGCAGACCACGATCCACCGTATCCAGGGCAGGAACAGCAATACTTGCAGAAAAATCCGCAGCGGTTTTTTCCAGCCGAAACATACGGCACAGGCAATGAGATACCGGTTGCTGTAAAATACACCTGTGATATATGGGATCAGCACAGCGCCAAAGATCGGCAGCATGGGCAGCAGTAATTCGACGGAAGTGATTGCGATAAACACTACCCCGATAATCAGCACCGGCGGAAAGAACAGCGTGCAAAACAGAAACGCCAAAAGATACATTCCCACTAAACTAAGTGCCACTACTAGATTTATCACGCCTATCACCAGCATCAACAGAAAGAATGGCAGGGAGATCCACGTCACCGTCAGATACCGCTTCGCTGCCAGAGCCGGAGATTCCTGGGGCGAAACGATCTTTGTGCCAGCGGCAGTCCGTACCAGCGTATAGATCCACGTCAGCACGCAGATCACAGCGGCGATCACGATGATCCAATCCGGGATTCCTTGGGTCAGGAGCAGTTCCTGCCAGTCCCCTGTTTCCATCAATTCATCCATGGATGGTGTTCCCAACAGATCCGTAATGCAATTGGAACAGGCATTCGATGCCACAGGTGTTGCTGCACCCAGCAGACAGAACAGGTTCAGCAGTACCTGCCCCTTGGTTTTCTCCAGATGCAGTTTTCCGCAAATATCCAACACGATCAAGATGATACAAACAATTGCACAGATGATACTGAGCATAAAATCACCTCCGATTTTTCTGAAATTGCTGCATTAGACAGGGGCTTAGAGCCTGTTTAGCAACTTTTCTGCGTAGATTTTTGAGTGAACTTTCGTTGATTTCAAGGCAAGAAGTTTCAACGCAGAAAGCAACAAAATTCACCAAAAAGATACTAAGCAGGGTCTTAATGATAGGACCACTTTTCCGCAATCCGTCCGATTCGTTCATAAGTGATGCGCTGACAGAACTTTTCCGTAAGCCATCCGTATTTCCGATAAACAAGATTAAACAGAAAATAGGGAATGCGCTGTTTTCTGGATTTTGGACAGCGGCTCAGAATATTTTTGAGAGAATAGACCTGTCGGTACACATCCAGATACCCCTCATATAGTTCTTCTTTTGTCATATTTGCTGGTTCAAATACCACATGGGCTGTATTATAATGGGATAGATCTGGATCTATGATCCGATGGTCATTCTGAAAGCGGGCATAGACTTCTGTTCCGGGATACGGCGTTAAAATATGTGAGGTAACAGTTTCGATCTTGTGCCGGACAATCCAGTCTATGGTTTGCGGAAAAGTGGAAACATCATCTTCATCCAGACCAAACACAAAGCTGGCGTTGATCATAATTCCCCTATCATGCAATGCTTCTACAAGCCGCTCATATTTTTCGATCTGATTCTGACCTTTATGTACCTTTGCTAGTGCTTTTTCATTGAGACTTTCGAAACCGATAAATAGACTCTGACAGCCCGATTCTGCCATTTCATCCAGAAGTTCCGGCATATCTACAATATTAGCAGAAACCGCTGCATTCCACTTCAGCTGCATAGGCTTAATCGCACGGACAAATTCCTGCGTCCAGCTGGGATTTCCGATGAAGTTGTCGTCGATGAACATCACATGCTTTTTTCCAATACGACGAATATCTCCCAACACATCTGCAATGGGGCGGTTGACATAGAAATTTTTATAGCTGCCGCAGCTGTTATAGCAAAAATCACACTGAAATGGACAGCCTCGACTGGTGCTGATGACATTGCAATACAGATACTGCCTTTTGTCAATCAGATGATAAGCCGGGGAAACAATGTCCTTTCCTTGTATGGGTTCATGACAGCAATAAACCTTTTGCAGTGTTCCTGCCTGCATATCCCGGATAATTTCCGGCCAGGTCTTTTCGGCAAGACCAATGCTGATGGCGTCAAAGGTGTCTGTCTGCGGACACGCCGTAATATGAATCCCGCCCGCCACAACCGGAATACCCCTTTTCTGAAATTCCTTTGCAATGTCAATGGCACGGGGCATAACATCCACTGTCACCGTAATCCCCACCAGATCCACTGGCTTGTCATAGTCAATGTCCTCAATGTTCTCGTTGGTGAGGATCACAGTATGATCCGGTTCCAGTAGATTGGCAATGGTCAAAAGCCCCAAGGATGGCGCCATCCGTGCTTTCAGACTGGTGTCCATGGGACGCCGTTCCATTTTGGGCTGAATGAGGTGTACAATCATTGATATATAAAATCCTTTCTTACGTTTCCACCCATTTGTTTTCCTGAAGCATGCCCAGACCAATACTCCCTCACTGGTCTGGGCATAATTTTTCCTTTAGAGCCTATTCAGTATCTTTTTATGTGCGGATTTTCGAGCATAATTTTGTCGTTTACAAGGAAAAAATCCGCAGGCATACTGACGTATGGCAAGGATTTTCGACGCAGTTAACGGCAAAATTTGCCGAAAAGACGTGCGAAAAAAGATGCTGAACAGGCTCTTATTCCCGAATCTGTCCGTTACCGCTGACCAGATATTTCACCGTAGTCAGCTCATGCAGCCCCATAGGGCCTCTTGCGTGAAGCTTCTGGGTGGAGATGCCAATCTCTGCACCATAGCCAAACTCGCCGCCGTCAGTGAACCGGGTAGACGCATTCACATAGACCACCGCCGCATCCACGGTACGCTGGAACTTCTGGGCAGCGTCCAGATCCCTGGTAATGATGCACTCAGAATGCTTTGTGCTGTACTTTGCAATATGCGCCATGGCTTCATCCATGCTGTCCACAACCTTGACCGTAATTTTATAGTCGTTGAACTCCGTGTCGTACAGTTCTTCCGTTGCCGGTTCGATATCTGCGCCAAGAATTTCCCGGGTGGCTTCATCGCCGTAAATGGTCACATCATGGGCTGCAAATGCCGCCTGAACACGAGGCAGGATCTCCCCTGCCACATCCTTGTGGACAACCAGTCCCTCAATGGCATTGCACACAGACGGGCGCTGTGTTTTGGCATTGTCAATAATACGCACTGCCATGTCATAGTCCGCCTCACCATGGAGACATTTGTCCACATACACATGACAATTCCCGGCGCCTGTCTCAATAACCGGCACAGTGGACTGGCGCAGCACTGCCTGAATCAAACCAGCACCGCCACGGGGAATGAGCACATCCAAATAGCCCGTCAGGTGCATCATATCTGCGGCAGTTTCCCGGGAAGTATCCTCTACCAGCTGGATAATATCCCCCGGCAGCCCCACAGTTTCCACCGCCTGCCGCATAATATTGGCAAGGGCTGTGTTGGAGTGGATTGCCTCCTTGCCGCCACGGAGAATCACCACATTCCCGGCTTTCAGGCAGAGGGTCGCCGCATCCACGGTAACATTGGGACGGGATTCGAAAATAATACCGATGACGCCCAGAGGCACACGTGTTTTCAGAATCTGCAAGCCGTTGGGACGGACAGAACCGCTGTCTACGGAACCAATGGGGTCCTCTGCGGCAATGAGCTGACGGGCAGCGTCTGCCATGCCGGAGATCCGTGCCGTTGTCAGGCGGAGACGATCCTGCAAGGATGCTGTCATATTGTTCGCCTGTGCGGCTGCTAAGTCTTTTGCATTTGCTTCCAGTATCTCGTCCTGCCGGGCAAGCAGTGCGTCTGCAATGGCGGCAAGCGCCTGGTTTTTCACCTGAGGTGCGGCGGTGGCAATGGCAGATTCCACTGCCTTGGCACGGATGCCCAGGGTTTCTGCGTAGTTCATAAGTAATTCTCCTTTCAGTTGCATAACAGCATTGTAGGGGCGGCTATCAGCCGCCCGCAGACACACTGTGACGGAAAATACGAGCGGATGATATCCGCCCCTACATGGTTTGTCTATGTCATACAGCAATATCACTGCTGCTTCGTTCCAAAGGGACAAACTACCAGACACAAACCACAGGAATTCATTCTCCCATGGGTTTCAATATACTGGCTCCGTTTTTGGTTGCACGCTTCATAGTCAATAATATCGCTTCGCCATGTTTCAATGTCCCATGAAACATTATGCAGAGCTTTACAAGGACAGATATCCACGCATTTCCGGCAAGAATCCGGACATTTGCTTTTAGTGACAGATGTCCCATAAGGCATCACTGCATCAATGAAAACCGCCGACAACCGTACTCTCGGACCGTACTGTTCTGTAATTACCACGTCGTTTTTGCCGATCCATCCAAGCCCGGCATTGACTGCGGCGAATTTAAAGGAAAACAGAGCTTCCAGTTCCGCTTCACTTTTCCGCCCCACCGGCGGAATCTCATAGGCCGTTCCGCTGGCTCTCAAAATTCGTTCCAACTGCTCCAGAATTTCTTCCAGTACTGCACGGGCATCCTGAATACCTTGTTCAAAATCTGGTTCTTTATAATTTAATAGAGTCAACTGTTTACTGTAAGGTACAGCGAATACCAGCACAGAGGGATATTTTTGCCCAAATTCACAATAGGCTGTTCCGGCATAGCCATACAGCACCTGGGGATATACAGCAAACAGTTTTGAAATTTCCTGTTCAAGTGTCATAACACATCTCCTGTCTCCATTATTTTAAACTCCATTTTCCTCCAATTCAAACTTCCTGCGCCAGAAAATGCGTTCCCACCGGTTCTCCGTCAAACAGCCCATACAGCTGCTCCGGGTCTCTGCCGTTCATAATGACCATGTCCACGCCGTTTTCTGTGGCGATCTTTGCCGCATTGATCTTGGTGGTCATGCCGCCGGTGCCAAAGGATGTCCCTGCACCGCCTGCCATCTGGACAATGCGCTCGTCGATTTTTTCCACCACACGAATAACCTCTGCATCCTCATACTTCCGGGGGTCAGCAGAGTACAATCCATTGATATCCGACAAAATCACCAGCAGATCTGCATCCACTGCCACTGCCAGCTGTGCAGCAAGGGAATCGTTCTCCCCGATCTCCAGTTCCAGCTCATCAATAGAAACCGTGTCATTCTCATTGACAATGGGGATCACGCCCAGTTCCAACAGCCGGTGAATGGTATTCTGTACATGGGGCAAACGGCCGTTGGTGAGTGTGGTCTTTGTCAGCAGGATCTGCGCCACCGTCACGCCGTATTTGGCAAACATATCGTCATAGATGTGCATCAGTTCACATTGTCCCACTGCCGCAGCCGCCTGCTTAGAAGGCGTGTCCTTGGGGCGTTCCGGCAGGTTCAGCTTTCCCACGCCCATGCCCACAGCGCCGGAGGAGACAATGAGCAGTTCTCTCCCGGCATTGTGCAGATCTGACAGGATCCGTACCAGATTGGTCATGCGGCGGATGTTCAGCTTTCCGGTCTTATGCGTCAGCGTGGATGTACCCAATTTGAGTACGATCCGCTTTTTCTTGGAAACATCGATCATTTTTCTACTTCTCCTATTTACTAATAAGGGATGGTATCACCTGTGGCAATGAATGAAATATAAAGTTTTCTCTTGATTTTAAAATCTGTGAGCGCAGCGAACACTGCCATTCCTTATTCCTAACTCCTCATTCCTAATTCAACAAATCACATTCTGCGGCGTACCTGCCAGATACAGACGCAGATTGTCCTCCACAATGGACAGCAACCGCTGCCTTGTCTCCAGAGGCGTCCAGGCAACATGAGGTGTGATTGTACAATTCTCCAGCCCATACAAAGGCGTATCCCCCATGGGTTCTTCCGTCAGCACATCCAGTGCCGCCCCGGCAATCACGCCATTTTGCAGCGCCCACGCCAGATCTGCCTCGTCAATCAGTCCGCCCCGTGCTGTGTTGACCAACAACGCATTGGGCTTCATGGTCTCCAGCCGTCTGCAATTCACCATATGAGCAGTCTGTTCCGTCAGAGACGTGTGCAGCGTCAGCACATCCGCCTGGGCAAAGGCTTCGTCTATTGAAACCAGATCATAAGGGCAATCCTGAGGCGTCGTCCGGGTTGCGGCAATCACATACATACCAAAGGCCGCACCAATGGCAGCGACTTTCCGCCCGATACTGCCAAGGCCTACGACTGCCAGAGTTTTCCCGGCAAGCTCCTCCATGGGGTAGGGCATCACAGAAAAGGTCTTTGCCCGTTTCCATGCACCGTCCCGGACAGCTGTGTCATACGCTGCCACACGGCTGTAATGATGCAGTATCAGAGCAAAGGTATGCTGCGCCACAGCATCCGTGGAATACACACCGGCATTGCAGACAGTAACACCGTGCGCCTTTGCCGCTGCAATGGCAATGTTGTTATACCCCGTAGCACACTCGCCGATATATCGCAGTTTCGGGCATTCGTCGAAAGTTTCCGCCGGGACTGCGGTCTTGTTGCAGAGCAGCACTTCGGCATCTGCCAGACGTTCTGCAAGCTGTTCCGGTGCGGTCAGGTCATAGGCACAGACTTCTCCGTATCTGGAAAATCGCTCCAGTGAAACACCGCCGCCGGAAAGCGTTGCCCCGTCTGTAATCACGATCTTCATGCAGCTTCTCCGTCACTGTCCTGCTGTTTTTCCAGCTTCTTTGTCTTAACACGGTCAATAATGGAAAGTACCACAGCACCCAGGAGCAGTATCACTTCAAATAAGCCCACGGTATGGAACCAGGTCTTATTCGAGACATCGCCCACATAGATCAACAGAGATGCCAGAATGGCAATTGCCAGGATCAGCTGATACGGCCGCCGCAGACGAATGAACTGTGCCAGAAAAAATACACCTGCAACAATACAGAAAATCAGGTGGTAGGTAAATGAAATCGGAAATGTACTTGCGTCCATAATAAAATACTCCCTTTCTTTCATCCGGTATACCGCTGTCCGGATGATATACGTTTTTATTATACCATATTCTTCAGGGCTTTGCAATGGTTTTGTCAGAGAAAATCACGCTTTCGTTGAGAACAAAACAAAAACATTCCCCGAAGCTTTAGGCAACACCGCACAAAGAGCGCCTGACGGCTTTGCACGTCATATGCTTGCATCTTTTCCGTCATATTTCACAAAAATGCTCGTGAATACACAAAGTATTCACTGCGCTTTTTGTTTCATCTGACGAAAAATCTGACTGCGCATCTGACGCACAATCTTTGTGCGGTATTGCCTTTACTTTCGGAGAATGTTCTTTTCAATAACTTAGAATCGACCTTGTTCGTCTTTGATTTTGCTCCACATATATCGCAGCATCCAGCCGTCGAAATCGGTGATCTTCATAGCGGAACCTGCCATCATCAGGGAGTTCTCACCGCCTGGGAATCCTCCCGGCGGGAAACCATCAAATTCGCCTTCGCCGCCGTAGAAATCCGTCATACCGAAACCGTGTCCGATCTCGTGCTCCAGAACGTGAATGCCTGTACCGTCCAGCATATTCAGATAGGCGTCGTCAGAGAGCCGTTGTCCCCAGTCGCCGCCGCAGCCGCCGATGGCAGGGAATCCCTGTGTTGCCCATAGATACATGTCAAAGCGTGCGTCCAGACCGCCGGGATATTCATAGGAACTGTCCGCAAAATGATCGAAGTGGGACAGCTCGCTGGGCGCACTGGGCAGCTTGTCCGGAATTGTTTCCACGCCGTTTGAGGTGTCATAGGTGCTGTCATATGGCTCAATGAGATCGTCATATACCACCTCATTCGGCTGCAGATCCAGCATCACCGACTTGTCCAGTACTGCCCAGCCCACAACATTGACCTCGATATGGTCATACTCCCAGCCATCCCATCCGGAGAGCCAGCTTGCCCAGCCATTAATGCAGTCACTTACCAATTGTTCAAATTGCTGCCGTTGTTCCAGAGTGACAGTTTTATAGGACTGCCAGCGCACCACGTAATTAATAGTGCCCTTTCCGGCAACGATCTGGTCGAAAATTGTATTTCTGCGTTCAGTGGATTTTTCCGCTGAAATGCGGTTATCCCAGATCCAGTCCGCCGCATACTGATATTCTGATGGAAAATCTGCCATGGTCAGTTCCGGTGCTGTCGTTGCAGCAGTAACACTGGTGGTTTCTGTAACAGTGGATTCTGCTGTCAATATGGTATCTATTGTTGTCGTTGTTTCTACAGGTGTGGTTTCAGTGACGATCGGTTCCGATGGTGCAGGGATCAGGCTGCATTGGGGGATCTGCGGATCCGGGAAAGCGAGCGATTCACCCAGGAGATACCGCTGTAATAGGGAAACGTCTGAGTTGGCGAGTACACCATCTTCGTTCAGATCGCCGACGGCAGTCTGGACAAAATCGGCATTTCCGGTTACAAGCTGACGCATCATTGTCAGATCCATGCCATCCAGTACGCCGTCCTGATTCATATCGCCGGCGTGGAGATTGGTGACAGCTTCCGGGGTGATTTTTGCATAGACTAGATTTTCCACACCGCTGCGGAATCCGCTGAGTATACCGTCTGCGGAAAGCTCAAATGTACCGGGCGTTGTGGAAAGGTATAGATTTCCGCTTCCGTCCTCTGCCAGATAATACTGCCCCTCAGAAAGGGCGGACTTGATGGTGATACCGAAGTCAGTTTCGGTAAAGTACCAGGTATTATAAGCCGCAGCACCGTCCGCTTCAAAAAATCCTACATAGACGCCCTCAGCTTCTGTGCCGCCGGGAACGCTCAGATATTTTCCCTCCGTATTCCGCAGAACATACCCTGTCCAGGTGTTGTATTCCACCGAGGATGCCGCAAGGGCGGGAAGAGACGTGACAGTCAGAGCCGCCGCCGTCAGAATGGCTGCACTCCGGCAGATGTTTTGCTGATGTTTCATTACATCCTCCGTTTCTTTGTTTGAAATGAGAAATGGTGGAATTTAGCATAAACTTATTGCTACAGGCGATACCATTATTCCCAATTCCTCATTTGAGAAAATTTTCATACTGCTGATATTCCAATTATGCCACAAAGTTTGTACAATGTCAATAGTTTCTTTGAAAAATGATAAAAACAATTGTGATAGAAAAAACGGAAAAATCCCGAAAAAAGCCCTTGACTTTTTGATGGGCATCTGATATAATAGATATGTTATCCTTGCTCGTGTTATGTGCACGGGCGGAATCCAGAAGGAGGTGTATTGAGTATGGCAAAGAAACAGGAATCCTACGAGCTGATGACGGTTTTCAGTCTGAAGAACGGGGAAGATGCGGCAAAGGCACTGGTTGAAAAGTTCCGTGAAAAGATCGCATCTGCTGCCACACTGGATGAAGTAAACGAGTGGGGCAAGCGCAAGCTGGCATATCCGATTAACGATGAGCCGGACGGGTACTACGTACTGTATACCTTTACGTCCACTCCGGATGTTCCGGCAGAAGTAGAGCGTGTTCTGAACATTACAGACGGCGTTCTGCGTTCTTTGGTGACTGTAAAGTAATTGTTTAAAGATCAGAAAGGAACCGATATGCTGAACAAAGTGATTTTGATGGGTCGTCTGTGTGCAGATCCGGATTTTCGTCAGACAACAAATGGGACACCGGTTTGCCGCATCCGTGTGGCAGTTGACCGCCGGTTTTCTAATAGACAGACGGGCGAACGTGAGACGGATTTTATCAATGTGACCTGCTGGCGGCAGTCGGCTGAGTTTGTCAGCCGTTATTTTCACAAGGGCAGTATGGTCATTGTGGAAGGCAGCCTGAGAAACAACGATTACACAGATCAGAATGGCGTCAAGCACTATAGCATGGAAGTACAAGCTGACAACGTCTCTTTTGGTGAATCCAAGCGTGCTGCACAGGAAGGCGGCGGCTATCAGGGCGCATATCAACAGCCGTCTTATGTACAAGCGGCTCCGGCAGCCCCGGCACAGCCAGCAGCCCCTGCACCAGCTCCGGCGGCAGCACAGGCACCCGGCGCATTGCAGCTGGGAGATCTGGGCGATTTCGAAGAGATCCTCAGCGATGGCGAAGTACCGTTCTGATCTGACAAACAGCGAAAATGAATACCGCATTGCAGATAGGAGGATATATCAGCATGGAGAGAGAAAGATCTCAGCGCGGCGGAAAGAGACCGCGGAAAAAGGTTTGCATGTTCTGCGTGGATCGTGTAGAGCGCATTGATTATAAGGATGTTGCAAGACTGAAGAAGTGCATGACTGAGCGTGCAAAGATTCTGCCTCGCAGAGTTACCGGCACTTGTGCATTCCATCAGCGTGAACTGACAACAGCGATCAAGCGTGCAAGACACATTGCACTGCTGCCGTATGTCAGCGACTAATTGAGAAAAAACGAAGCGCTTCGGGCAATTGTCCGAAGCGCTTTTTGCTTGTGTCATTGAAAATAGGAATCAATCCCAACTGGGAGTTCCGCCCACGGACTCTGCCGCATAATATCGCAGGATCAGGTAAGCGTCGTCTGCATCCACAACACCGTCGCCGTTGACATCCGCAGCAGCAAAGGCAGCGGCTTCTTTTGTCTCGTCGCTGTTATCCGTGAAAGCAGCGTCTGCATTTACGGAAGTTTTGGCGTAATAGCAGAGGGTCTGGTAGGCGTCGTCTGGGGTGACTTTTGTGTCGTTGTCGGGGTCGCCCTTTGTCTGTGCGGTGTAGGTAACAATAGTTTCGTAGGAGTTTGGCGGTTGAATGGCGTTGATCATGTATGGTTCAAACCAAACGCCATATGCACCTGAAACCTGTGTCAGACTTTCTTTCATAAGGTCATACTCGGCAGACCAGATTTCATCATTTGTGGTTGCTGATGTGGTGACACTGTCAAAATTTGCTTTAGAACCATCAATAGAGACTGTCCACGTATCATCTAACCAGGAGAAATCCTCTTCTGTGAGCGCTCTGTCTGCATAGAGTGTGAGAGTCCCGATAGGTGTAAGATAGCCTGCATTCCATTCGAAATATAAATTCTGAATAGATACCCCTGTTACAAGCCCAGAACGAAGCAGTTGAGCTGCCGCCGATTTTGCTTCTTCATATGTCCAGGACGGGGGAGCGCCTTGTTTATCTGTGTAGGAAAAGTTTGGATTTTCTTCTGCACTAACGACACAAAATGTGTTGTCGTCTATTGCTGAAATTGTAAATGCATTTTCAAAAGCAGCTGCAAATGCGTCTGCATCTGCACATGCGGCAATCACAACGCATTCGTTATTGTGCGTTTGGTAGCGCATGGAATTATAATCCGGCGTGTAGTAAAAACGATGCATGATATCTGCATTTGTAGTACGGGACTCCGCAACAATGGTGCCGTCTGCTTCTATAACGCTGGAGATACTGGCTTTTTCCTCAGCAGAAACAATGCCAAACGGAATACTGTTCAGTGCCATCCCTGTGCTGAGCAGAACTGCGAAAACCTTTCTTGTCTTTTTCATAAAAACCACCTCTTGTATAAATTAAATATAGCTATTATTCAGATAAAAGTGTAATAAATCAGTTGTCATTCGAACGCCATAAGTCCCCCAGTAACCTTCAACATTATTTTCAATTTTTGTTCCGGCGCCTGTAACAATACCTACAATAGTACGATATTCAGTATTTTGAAGAGTGGTAATTGCGTATGCAGGACCTCCGCTGTCACCAGCACTATTAATACATGTTGAGTAAAATCTAAGATCGGCTGCTTCTGGGTATAGCTGAATGTCATTTGTAATGTTGAATGTTTGCATACTTCCAGTGCTATAATACCGTTGTCCGTTTGCACCTTGATCTACATTGATATATCCAGGAAAGCCACTTGTTACTATTGCTGAATTATTTGAAAGAAAAGCATTTGTTGGTACACCTAATTCAAAAATCCCATATTGAGATAAATCTTCTTCTACATATATCAACGCATAATCATAACAAGAGCGAATTGGCTCATTATTACGATAGCTCCTAAACATAAGTGGTATATGCAAAGCTACAGCATCGCAAGTTAGTATAGGATTATTTTTATTTGAATTGCAGATGATAACATCAATGTTATCAATAAAACAGTTATTTACGTAATCGTATACACAATGAGCAGCAGTTGCGATGCAGTGGTCATCTACAATAAAGCCAGATCCACCACTACTTAAATAAACGACAGACTGATCAGTATCAGGTTTACGATTGTCGGGGAATATAGTTCTCGAATTTGAAGCATATTCAGACAATTGATTCAGAGTATAATTAGTAATAGATTTTGAAGTGCAATCGTAGCGTAAATAATGAACAGTTCTGTTCAATGCTGAAGATGGGAGTACACTGGCAAATGTGAGTGATGAGATTGTAAGAACTAGTGCAATAATAGTACTTACTACTTTAATAATGATTTTTTTGGTCATAATATCCTCCTTTTTGACTTATCCGTAGTAAGGGATTGAAGGAATTTGGTGAACTAGGAATAACAAAAGAATTTGACGATCAGCCCAATCAATTAAGTTATTACAGTTCAAATCTGCAATAGAGTAATCTGAAAGACTGTATTGACCAAGTAAAAATTGTGCTAATGCAACAGAGTCTGAAATATTAATAGAACCATCGCCATTAATATCTCCTAATGTGCCAGCTGCCGAAGCCGACGGAGCCGAAACAGCCCCGATCATCACGCCAGCCATCACTGTGGCAACACAGGCAGACAATATTCTTCGAATCTTTTTCATTGTTAATGTCCTCCTTTTTGAATTGTTTTAATTTTGTACGTATTCGTCATATAGCACTTCTGCACCCCTCCCTTCTGATTACTATATGACAACTTTATATTACAGTTTCATTATATCACTTTTGAATATAGATGTCAATATCAACAGTTGAAATTCAGCATCATTTACAAATTGGACAGGAAAACTTTGTACATAGGTTTGTCGAATTATGGCGGAAATTGTCTATTCCTTCGAAATCAATCCCAACTGGGCGTTCCGCCTACAGACTCTGCCGCATAATACCGCAAGATCAAGTAAGCATCGTCTGCATTCACAACACCATCACCGTTGACATCCGCAGCGGCAAAGGCAGCGGCTTCTTTTGTCTCGTCGCTGTTATCCGTAAAAGCGGCGTCTGCGTTTACGGAAGTTTTGGCGAAATAGCAGAGAGTCTGGTAGGCGTCGTCTGGGGTGACTTTGGTGTCGTTGTCGGGGTCGCCTTTTGTCTGTGCAGTGTAGGTGAGCACATCATAATATGTAGCGCCATTCCAAATGGCGTCCATTGTATACGGGTTCAAATAGACAGCATAAACAGAGGGCATAGTTTCCAGAATGGTTTTCATGAGGTTATATTGCGTTTCCCAAACGCCGTCATCTCCGGCGATAATATGTGCTTCTGTTCCATCTAATTCATAATCATCACTGTTCAGCCAATTGAAGTCGCTGTCAGTGAGTGCTTTGTCTGAATAAACAGTCATGGTGCCTACTGTAGGAATGTTGTTAGAACGATATTCGTGGTATGCATCTTGCAGTGTCATTTCTGTGACCAATCCGGAGCGAAGCAGGGGGATGGCTGCCGCCTTTGCATCCTCTTGTTCCCATTCGCTGTCATACAGTGAATCAGCATAGGAAAATCCATTGGGAGCATCTTTGCTGGTAACGCAAAGCCTGCCATCTTCTAATGCTTCAATGTAATAATCCTCCGAAAACGCAGCCTGAAACGCTTCTGCATCCGTACATGTTACAAGAAACACAGATGATGGGTCATAGTTCCGATAGGTGCGGTCGTTCTCATCCGGCGTGTAGCGATATTCTTTGTTTTTAATGCGTGTGAGAATTGTTCCGTCCGCTTCTATGGTGCTGGTGATATTGAGTGTTGTCTCCTCTGCGGAAACAATGCCAAACGGAATACTGTTCAGTGCCATCCCTGTACTGAGCAGAAGTGCGAAAACCTTTCTTGTCTTTTTCATAAAAGTCATCCTTTCTGAATTATTTTAATCTTGCACGTGTTCGTCATATAGCGTTTCAGTTTCCCCCTTTTTGTCCGCTATATGACAACTTTTTATTACAGTTTTATCATATTATTTTTAAACGAAGTTGTCAATACAAACAGTTGAAATTCAGCATGATTAACAAACTCGGCAGGAAAACTTTATATATAAAGCTTGTTAAACTATGGAAATATGTTCCTTGGAAAAAATCAGTGCCAGTCAGGAATTCTACCCACAGACTTTGCTGTAAGTTTATCTATTGGAGTTTAAGGGATTCGTGTTGATCAAAGGAGAACAAAAAAGACAAGAACACCGGTTCACCAGTTGTTCCTGTCTGCTGCTTTTTATTGCGGATCTGAAGGAGGATCGTTCTTTTTGACACGGTCACGTATGCGCTGCATCGTTTTGCGGATATGCCATTTTCGTTTTTCCGGTTTTTTTGCCTGATCATTGTTATGGTCAGATACAGTTTTTTCCCGGATCACCGTGTAGATGATGGACATCACTGGAACGCCAACGATCATGCCAATGACACCGAAGAGACCGCCGCCCACGGTAATGGCAAAGAGTACCCAGATCGCCGGCAGACCGATAGATGAGCCGACTACACGGGGATAGATCAGGTTGCTGTCCACTTGCTGAGCAATGATGACGATAATAACGAATGCAATGGCGTGCCATGGGTTTACCATAAGTAGGATCAGGGCACAGGGAATGGTGCCCATCCAGGGACCCACATAGGGGATCATATTGGTGATACCGATGATAACAGCGATCATCATAGGGTATTCCAGACCGCCGATGCTCATGACACAGAAGATCAGAACACCTAGAATGAATGCGTCTGCAATCTGACCGCTGATGAACTTGGAAAAGGTGGAAAAAGTGAGAGTTCCATAATGGGTCAGACGGTGGTAGTGTTTCTGGGGTAGGAAGTGATGCAGAATGCGTGTGCCCTGGCTGCGCAGCTTGTTCCGTCCGGCGAGGACGTAGACGGAGAAGATTAAGCCAATGAAAAAATCAATCACACCGCCGATAAGACTGCTCGCCCAAGTGCCGATAGTGCCCACAGCATCGGGAATATATGTGGTCAGGCTCATGAGTTTGGTGCGCAGGGTCACCGGATCGAAGCCGTTTTCATTGAGCAGGTTCAGGATCTGCTCGCCTCTGTCGCTGTTCAGAAATTTCATGACATTATTATAGTATACCATAATGTTGTCTGTGAAATCCTTGATACTAGTGATAAACTGGGGCACAATGATCCAGATGATGACAGCCAGTATCAGAAACAGTAGAAAATAGGCACAGAATACAGAAAGTGCGCTTGCCGGAAACTTGGGTGCTCGCTTTTGCAATTTAGAAAAGAGCTTTTCGATCTGACAGGTAGGACGATATAATAGAAAGGCAATGACCAGTCCGATGGTGATGGGACGGATGACATCAAAGACATATGCCACCATATTGGTGAACATTTCTCGTTTGATGAACAAAAATGCCACCAGCAGAAGCACCACGCCGCTGAAAATAATGGTGGCAGCCCATTGCTTGTTGACTAAATCCCATTTTCGGTTTTTCTTTTCTTCTTCGTTCAGTTCTGGCATGTCGTTGGTGGGTTCTGTTTCCATAATGCTCCTCCTTTTTCCCTTTTAATTATACATTCATGGTATCATCCGACGATCTGCTTTGCCACAGCCACAGTATCCATGGCATCCTTGGCGTAGAAGTCAGCACCGATCTTTTCCGCATAATCCGCCGTGAGCACTGCGCCGCCCACAACGATCTTACAGTCCGGGCAGGACTGCTTGACTAACTGAATGGTCTCCTCCATGGCACCCAATGTGGTGGTCATCAGCGCTGACAGTCCCACCAGCTTTACACCGTGTTCCTTTGCGGTATCTGCCACCAGCTGGCAGGGGACATCCCGTCCCAGATCCAGCACGGTGTATCCATAATTTTCCAGTAGCACCCGGACGATATTCTTTCCGATGTCGTGGATATCCCCCTTTACCGTAGCCAGAACGATCTCGCCCCGGCTCACAGGTGCGGCGTTGCGCTGGATCAGTGTGGTCTTGATGACCTCAAAAGCTGCCTGTGCCACGCCGGCAGTCTGGATGAGCTGGGGCAGGAAGATCTTTCCCTGTTCAAACAACTTTCCGGCTTCGTCCAGTGCCGGGATAAGCACGCTGTTCACCACGTCCATAGGATCGGTCGTCTCCAGCAGCTGCGCCGTAATTTTCGCCCCCTCGTTTTTCAGTCCGTGGGACATGGCATAGGGTAGATCCAGCGTTTCCGGTTTCGCTTCTGAAGAATATGTTTTCCCGGCGGAAACCGGAGCAGCAGGGGCAGCTGTGGGCATACCCGCATATGCCTCTACAAATTCCGTGCAGTTCCGGTCGATGCCGTCCAGCAGCCGATAGGCACGCACTGCCTCTGTCATAGAGGCAATGTTGGGGTTGATAATGGGCAGATCCAGCCCGTTTTCCAGTGCCATAGTCAGGAATGTCCGGGTGACAGCCTCTCGGTTTGGGAGACCGAAGGAAATGTTGGATACGCCCAGTACAGTTTTCAGTCCAAGTTCCTCTTTTATCCGGTGCAGCGCCTTTAAGGTCTCCCGTGCGCCGTCCTGTTCTGCGGATGCCGTCAGGGTCAGACAGTCAATGTAAATATCCCGTTTCGGAATGCCCAGCGCCGTGGCACGGTCGAGGATACGCTTTGCAATGGCGAACCGATCTTCTGCTTTCGGGGGAATGCCGTTTTCATCCAGGGTCAGTCCCACCACAGCAGCGCCGTACTTTTTCACCAGGGGCAGGACATTCTGTAGGGAAGCCTCCTCGCCGTTGACGGAATTCACAATGGGCTTGCCGTTGTACACACGGAGTGCCGCCTCCAGCACTGCCGGGATAGTGGAATCCAGCTGCAAGGGTGTGCCGCCGATGGACTGGAGTGCTTTTACCGTGCGGATCATCATGCCCTTTTCGTCAATGCCGGGCATACCCACGTTCACATCCAGCAGATCTGCGCCGGCATCTACTTGCTGCACTGCCTGATCCAGGATATAATCCATGTCATTTGCCTGCAATGCCGCTTTGAACCGTTTTTTCCCTGTAGGATTGATGCGCTCGCCGATGATTCGGGGCTGATCAATGATCACCACTTCCGAAGCGGAGCAAACTGCCGCCGGGATCTCCGGCGTTTCTCTCTTTATAATCGTTGTCTGCTCCAACAGGTCGTATGCCGCCTGAATGTGCGCCGGGGTCGTACCGCAGCAGCCGCCGTAAATGGTAACGCCCAGCTGCGCGAATTTTGCCACAGCAGCAGCGAATTCTTCCGGGGATACCAGATATTCCCCAGTGATAGGGTCAGGCAGTCCAGCATTGGGCTTCACGATCAGGGGCAGGGTCGTCCATTTTGCCATTTCTTCCACAATGGGGTACAGTTCATCCGGCCCCAGGGAACAGTTTACGCCGATGGCATCAGCCCCAAGTCCTTCCAGAGTCATTGCTGCCGAAGCCACAGTGCAGCCTGTAAAAGTACGCAGATTCGGTTCAAAGGTCATAGTGCAGAGCACGGGCTTGTCAGAATGCTCCTTTGCCGCCAGAAGCGCCGCCTTTGTCTCGTACAGATCGGTCATGGTTTCGATGACGATCAGGTCGGCATCCTGTCCGGCTTCGATCTCCTCTCGGAAAATATCATATGCTTCTTCAAACGTCAGCGTACCCAGAGGCTCCAGCAGTTGTCCGATGGGGCCGATATCCAGTGCGACCTTTGCAGATGTGCCTTCACAGGCCTTTCTGGCGCAGGCAATGCCGCCGGCAATGAGTTCCTGGACGGAATAACCGGATTTCGCCATTTTGCGGCGATTTGCGCCGAAGGTGTTGGCGTAGGCCACATCGGCACCGGCATCCAGAAAGGCACGGTGGACGGCAATGATACGCTCTGGCTCTGTGATATTGTACACCTCAGGCAGTGCGCCTACGGGCATACCGCCTTTTTGGAGCATAGAGCCGGTACCGCCGTCTAAGCGGATGAATTTTCGGTTGGGGAATAGGGAAGAGAGCATAAGGGATTGTCCTTTCTTGTTTTTACAAATTGCATTTTGTCAGAGATATGGCAAGTGGAATTGCATTCGTTGGATTCCGACCATAGAAAATGCCTTGTTTATCTATTGGCGTTTGAGGAATTCGTATTAGCAATGTCCGCCGCCCTTCCGGAACGCACAAGTCTCCCGCATCCGGCAGGTAGCGCATCCTCTAGCGCCCTTTTTCAAAGGCTGTTCAGACAAACCGATGATGGCTGTTACAGACTTCCGGGGAATGAGAATATTCTCCGCCGTCACTGTCAGTCCCAGCCGTTTCTGGGCATCCAGCAGCTGTAATATTCGGGGCTGCAATTTCAGAGGCAGGTCGCCGTAGCCCGGACTGAACCGCCAGGTAAAATACACCCCCGGCAGCTGTTCCTGGAAAAACAGTTCCGCCCGGTCGCAGATCTGTTCAATGCCAGCACTTGCCAGGGCATCCAGCGCCAGGGAACGTGTCATATTGGAAATGCCGGCACGGTGGATCAGCTGGTCTGCCTGCCCGGAAAGTGTCGCTGCCATGAGCAGGATCCGGTCACAGCCTTCCAGATGCTTTGCAATATCCGCACCCGGCAGGGGCAGTGCTCCGGCGGAAAGACCGTCTCCGTCTCTGGACAGGGGCAGCACCCGATAAATGACCCTTGGCTGAGCAGCTTTTTGCAGCGCTTTTTCGCATTCATCCACCAGTGTCGTGAAAGTTTCGTCCGGTTCACCGTGATATCCCATATACCGGAGCGCCTCTTTCCGGTTTATGGACTCCAAAGACAGGCTCAGCATACAGGCACCGCTTTGAGAATGCCGCTTACGGCTTCGCTGATCTTCCGTGCCACATAAGGATTGTTCATGGTGTACAGGTGAATGCCGTCTACGCCGTCTGTGATGAGATCCACGATCTGGTCGATGGCATAAGCAATGCCGGCATCCCGGAGTGCTTCGGGGCTGTCCTCAAACCGCTGCACCATTTTAGTGAACTTTCTGGGCAGACTCGCACCGCACATGGTCACCATGCGCTCGATCTGTTTCCGGTTGGTCACTGGCATGATACCAGCTTCAATGGGAACGTTGATACCGGCACGGGCAGTGCGGTAGCGGAAATCATAGAAAGTGTCATTGTCAAAAAACAGCTGAGTGATGAGATGATTTGCTCCGGCATCTACCTTTTCTTTTAAATAGCGGATATCTGTATCCAGATTAGGTGCTTCCGGATGGCATTCGGGATAGCATGCCGCTGCGATATCAAAACCGCCCTTGTCCCGAATATAGGCGATCAGCTCAGATGCGTGGATGAAATCCTCAGCCGGCTGCATCCCCTCGACCCGGTCGCCGCGGAGTGCCAGGATATTTTCAATGCCGTTTTCCCGGAACTGTTCCAGAATTCGGTCGATCTGATCTTTTGTATAGTGAATACAGGGCAGATGTGCCATCGGTGTTACGCCATACCGTTCTTTCAGACGGCGTGCAATGGCGAGGGTATTTTCTCCGTTGCCGCTGCCGCCTGCGCCGAAGGTGACGCTGATAAAGTCCGGTTTCAGATCCTGCAATGCTTCCAGCGTATCATAGACAGTCTCAATGGGCGAGGTCTTTTTCGGCGGGAAAATTTCAAAGGAAAAAACAGTGTGATTGGAGAACATAGATGTGATTTTCATGGAGAATCAACCTTTCTGTATTGGTATATCATAAACGGTTATTTCTCATATTATAGCACATTACTGGGAATTTCGGTAGAGTGTAATTTTGAATTGAAAGTCATAGATTTTTTCTATGGTCAGAAGCGTGATATTGAAAAGATGAACAGAAATCCACTGTAGGGGCGGATATTATCCGCCTGCTGGTATAACCCACGAAAACTTTCCTTTTTAATTTGAAAACCCAAAACGTAGGACGGGGCTTGCTCCCACCGTTTTTTCAATGAGGTTCGATAGAATCGCAATGTAGAGCCGAACTGTGTTCGCCCACAATTCCTGCAAACTTCGCAATTACAGTTGGAAAGTTGATCCCGTTGTAAATGATCTCAGCAGACTCACCCTAAAGATGGCGAGCCACCGGGACGTTTACAGAACCTTATTTATTGAAAAGGAGTCAAGGAATAGTTCTAATGTTAAATACTCCAATCGATCTCTGGTAATCCATGTTCCCGTAAAAAGGCGTTTGCTTTGGAAAAATGCTTACAGCCGAAAAAACCGTGATATGCTGAAAGGGGGCTGGGGTGTGCTGCGGTCAGCACCAGATGCTGGGGATGCTGGATGAGGGCTTTCTTGGATTTGGCATTGTTGCCCCATAGCAGGAATACCACCGGCTCTTCTCTGGCGTCCAGCAGCCGGATCACATCGTCTGTGAATTCCTCCCAGCCCTTGCCTCGGTGTGAATTTGCCTGCCCTGCACGCACTGTCAGCACCGTGTTCAGAAGCAGCACGCCATGCTTTGCCCAGTTGGTCAGCTCACCATGTTTCCCAGTGTTGTCAATGCCTATATCGTCTTTGATTTCCTTAAAGATATTCACCAGGGACGGCGGTGGTGCAACGCCCTGACGGACGGAAAAGCATAGCCCGTGTGCCTGGTTGGGACCGTGATAGGGATCCTGACCCAGGATCACTGCCCGGACATCGGCATAGGCGGTGTATTTCAGGGCGTTGAAGATATCGTACATACCGGGATAAATGGTCTGCGTGCGGTATTCCGTCAGCAGGAACTGCCGCAGATTCTGATAATATGTCTTGGCAAATTCCCCGTCTAAAATGGTATCCCAGTCGTTTCCAAAGTGTACCATTGGCATCGGTCTCCTTTTTTAAAATTAACATTAACAATTAGGCATTAGAGGTGATGGTGTTGCCCTAATTATGATTTGTGAGAGCAGCGAACACCATCATTTCTCATTCCTAACTCCTGATCCTTTATTTCTCCTATTATACCATAAGAATAAACAGATTGCAACGTTGTTTCAAAAAGTTTCCCGGCTGAATTTGGAGAAGTCGCCGAAAATTTTACTTTCGAATCGGCAATGTTGTACAACTTTTGCATTACCTATTGACTAATTGCGAAATTTGGAATATAATAATAAGTAATTGTCGATCGTGCATTCTGCCGACGGCACAGTATACTATGCGGTACTGCCACAGACAGACCGCAGCACAGGAGGCTAAATCGTGAGAAAAGTAAAAAAACCTGTTTTCTTCATTGTATTTGCCGTTATCGCTCTGTTTGCGCTCACTACTGTATTCGGTGTATCCTCCCAGTATGGTGATACCGTTACGACCTATGTTCACGGGGTCGGCGATATCCGTCTGGGCATTGATATCCAGGGCGGCGTAGACGTGACCTTTGAACCGGCGGGCGATGTGGATGCAACGGAGGAGCAAATGGATGCGGCGCTGGAGACCATCAAGCTCCGTCTGGCAAACCAGAACATCAGCGACAGCGAGACCTATGTGGATTATAAGAGCAACCGCATTATTGTGCGGTTCCCTTGGCAGGCGGGCGAGAAAAATTTCGACCCGGAAGAGGCTGTCAAGGAATTGGGTGAGACTGCTGAACTGACATTCCGTAAGGGTACGGATTCATCCTATGATGAAGAAGGCAATGCCGTTCCTGCTGGTGACATCGTGCTCACTGGTGCCGATGTAGAAAAGGCAGGCACTGGTGCGACCCAGGATGATACCACAGGGGAATACACCTGGATGGTCACTCTGGATCTGAACGACAGCGGTAAGGAAAAGTTCTATGAGGCAACTTCAGAACTTTATTCACAGCAGGGTCAGATCTCCATCTGGATGGACAACACCATGATCTCTGCCCCGTCTGTCAGCGCTGTGATCTCAGACGGTAAGGCGACCATTACTGGTAACTTTACATATGAAAGTGCCAAGGAACTGGCCGATAAGATCAATTCCGGTGCACTGCCTTTCTCTCTGGAGTCTACCAGCTTCAAGACCATCTCCCCGACCATGGGCGAGGGCGCACTGACAGCAATGATCATTGCCGGCATCATTGTACTGGCGTTCATCATTGTTTATATGATCGTACTGTATCGGCTGATGGGTGTAGTAGCGTCTATCACTCTGATCGGACAGGTTGCCGGTATGCTGGCAGCAGTTTCCGGCTGGTTTGGCTTTATGTCCAGTACGACGCTGACCATTCCGGGTATTGCAGGTATCATCCTGTCTGTCGGCATGGGCGTCGATGCCAATATCATTACCGGCGAGCGTATCCGTGAAGAACTGCGCAAGGGCAAGAATCTGGATACTGCGCTGTATTCCGGCTATCACAGGGCCTTCAGTGCGATCTTTGACGGAAACCTGACGGGTATTATTGTATCCATTGTGCTCATGGGCGCATTCGGCGTGCCGGACAGCATCTGGGCGAAGCTCTTCAACAACACGATCTTCTACTTCTTCGGCGCAACGACTGAGGGTGTTATCTATTCCTTCGGCTTCACGCTGATGACCGGTCTGATTATGAACTTTATCATGGGTGTACTGGCGTCCAGACTGATGACCATGTCTCTGTCACGCTTCAAGTGCTTCCAGAACAAAAAGCTTTATGGAGGTGGTATCGATGTCAAAGCAGACTAAAGAATCAAAACAGTTTGATGTTGACGTAAAAGTGCGTAATTTTTGCAGCAAGTCGAAGCTGTTCTTTCTGATCTCTCTTGCACTGATCTTGATTGCGCTGCTCTCTACCTTCACCGGCGTAGATGTAGCGCTGGAATTCAAGGGCGGTACCATTATCACCTATAGTTATTCCGGCGAAATGGACGAAAAAACCATTGAAGATGAGATCAGCGCTCTGATCGGCTCTTCTGTCAATGCCCAGGGCGGCGAAAGCCTGGACAGTGATACAAAGACCCTTTCTTTGTCCTTCAGCTCCAATGAAGGTCTGACTATCGAGCGTCAGGCTGAGGTAACAGATAAGATCCAGGAACTTTATCCGGACAGCGAGCTGGAACTTCTGGATGCCAACGATGTTGATGCCACATCAGGCAGTGAGTTTTTTGCCAAATGTATTGTTGCTGCGATTTTTGCGGCACTGATCCTGATCGTGTACATTGCGCTGCGATTCAAGCAGATCAGCGGTTGGTCTGCAGGTGTGTGCGCAGTGTTGGGGCTTCTGTCTACGCTGATTGTCACCTATGGCGGCGTGGTATTGTGCGGCTTTGAGATCGACTCCAACTTCATGGCAGTTATCCTGACACTGTTGGGCTATGCTATCAATGATACCATCGTGATTTACGACCGTATCCGTGAAAACCAGACCCTGCTGCCAGGGATGCAGATCCAGGAATTGGTGAACATCAGTTCTTCCCAGTCCCTGTGCCGTACACTGCGTACATCGATCACCACATTCAGTTCCATGTTGGTTGTTACCATTGTCTCCTTGGTAATGGGTCTGACCTCCATTCTGAGTTTCTCTGTTCCCATGATGATCGGTATTGTGATGGGTACCTATAACTCCATCTGTTTTGTACCGAGCCTGTGGGTATGGTGGCAGAAGAAGCGTGGTATCAGCGTTTTGCAGCCTGTGAAGAAAAAGGCGAAAATATAAGTTTTTCTGCGTGAAAATGAGAAAACGAGTCAGTGCAGTGCATTGGCTCGTTTTTTGCGGCTTTGGGGGGGCTGTGTAGGAGAAAAATGTAGGGGGTGAACTAAGTTCGCCCGTTGGATGCGTATCCCTTGTCCCCACAAAGATTGCTATATTTTTTGATTGATTTCTGTGGAAAATCATTCGAATTCTATTGAAATTTTTTCAAAGATATGGTATAATGGAAAAAACGGACGGAAGGAGGGATCCTATGCTGCGTGCCGGTGTTTCCACGGCGTGCCTCTATCCCCGGGTAGTGGAAGAGGCATTGTATGACCTGGCGCTTGCCGGCATTTCCCATGTGGAAATTTTCATCAATACGCATGCGGAACTGCGCCGGAACTTTGTGGATACGCTGGCACAGGTGATGCGGAGGTTTGAGATGACCTGCCGTTCGCTCCATCCGTTTACCAGTGAAATGGAGCCTATGATGCTCTTTTCCAATTACCCACGCCGTGTGGAGGACTATCTGGAATACTGCCGCCGCTATTTCACAGCCATGCAGATGTTAGGCGCAAAGGTGTTCGTGCTGCACGGCAATAAAGTACCGGCAGGGACAGTGAACCGGGAACTTTATTTCGAACGATTCCGGCGTTTGGCAGAACTGGGAGAATCCTATGGCGTCATTGTGGCGCAGGAAAATGTGGCACGCTGTACCAGCGCTTCTTCGGCATTTTTGAAAGAAATGTGCGGTGGGCTAGGGAAACAGGCTCGCTTTGTATTGGACGTGAAACAAGCGGTGCGTTCCGGTGAGGATCCCCTTGCCATGCTGAAACTGCTGGGCAGCCATGTGGTGCATGTTCATATCAGCGACCATGGGCAGTACGGCGATTGTCTGCCCATCGGAAAGGGACGGTTCCGGGTGAACGCCTTTCTGGAGACTCTTGCACAAGTCAGCCCCGATTGTTCTGTTATTCTGGAACTGTACCGCAGCGGTTTTTCTGATGTGTCGGAGCTGGCGAATAATTACACGCTGCTGCAAAATCGTATCCACACAATACAGAAAGGAGGCGTCTGAAAATGTATTGTCCTTTTTGCGGAGAACGGGATACCCGTGTGCTGGACTCCCGTCCCTCTGAAACGAAGATCCGCCGCCGCAGAGAATGCACACGCTGTGGAAAGCGGTTTACCACCTATGAGGTGGTGGAGCGGCCGCTGCTGATGGTACAGAAAAAAGACGGCTCCTTTGAGGCGTTTGACCGGAACAAGCTGATTACCGGCATTTTCAACGCCATCAAAAAGCGCCCTGTGAGCATGGAACAGGTTTCTGCCATGATCGACCAGCTGGAAAATCAGTATGCCAATGAAATGCGCAGTACAGTGACTTCTTCTGAGATCGGCAATATGGTCATGGAAATGCTCAAACAGATCGATGCTGTTGCCTATATTCGATTCGCTTCCGTTTATCAGGATTTCACGGATGTAGCTGGATTTATCGCAGCGATCGGTGCATTGGATCAGTCGTAATGCAGCCTTTTGCTGCATAACTATATTACATATTCATTTAAAGGAGAAATTACCATGAGCAAAGACTTCAACGATTTTCTGAACACCCCGGACAATTCTGTAATGTATGACACCCAGGACATTCAGGATAACAAGATCTGGGCTGCCCTTTCTTATGTGGGAATTTTGTTCATTCTGCCGCTGCTGGTGAATGGCGGAAAGTCCCGCTATGGAAAATATCATGCCAATCAGGGATTTATTCTGTTTCTGGCGGATATTGTCTGTGGCATCGCAGGCGCTATTCTGGGAATGATCCCGATCATTGGCGGCATTTTATCCGCATTGCTTTCTTTGGCACTCCTGGCACTGCTGATTATCGGTATTATCAACGCTGCAAACGGCAAGGCAAAGGAACTGCCCCTGATCGGCGGCCTGCTGCACGTATTTGATAAGTGATCGGGAAAGGACGGGGATGTCCGTTCCGATTTGGATTGTTTTAGGTATTTGTAAGGACACGGCGTGCCGTGTCCTTGTGTGAATTAGGATATTTTTTGTGAAAATCAGGTCTGCTATGGGATTAGTATTAGGTTAAGCCAAATACAGATCGTGATTTTGTTCTGTTATTGGCTTTTTAGAAGTGCTGTCATCTCTTCTGCCGCAGTGCAGTCATACTGTACTGCCCCGATCAGCATCTGATTTTCATCTATCAGCAGTTCCGTGCGGAGCATATCCTGTCCGGAACTGCTTTGTGTATAGGTATAGCGTGTTGCTGTCTCTCCCAGATGTGCCGTCAATGGCAGCTTCTGTGCGCCCTGTAGCGCTGCATAGTCCTCATAAGCATCATCTACGCTGACAGGCAGCTGCACCGTCTCAGCGGTGATACAGCGGCTCTCCGGCTGTCCCTGTGCCCGGAGGAATTCTGTTCGTGCGGCTTCGTCCTCCAGGATGATCTGCACCGGTTCTTCTGCCGGCGGTTCCTGCTGTATCCACCACGCTAGCCAGCCGCATCCGAACAACAAGCCCAGTATGCCGGCTGTTAAAATAACACGTTTTCCCATTCTATGCCGCCTCCTTTGCTGTATGGTATGCGGACAGACGGGAAAACAGAACAGGAGGTCTCTTATGCGTCTGGATCAATTTTTGTCTGCCAGAACCATGTATTCCCGGCGGGAACTGCGCCAGATGATCACAAAGGGAAAGGTCACAGTGGACGGTGCTGTCATAAAACGTGCCGATCTGCCTGTTGACCCGGAGCGGAATGCAGTTTTTCTCTGCGGAAAATATGTTTCCGGCGATCAGTATCTCTATGTGCTGCTGCACAAGCCTAAGGGTTATGTCAGTTCCGCAGACGAGCCGGGACAGCACACGGTCATGGAACTGATACCGCCGGAAATGTGCCGAAAAGAACTGCGCCCGGTGGGAAGGTTGGACAAGGATTCCACAGGGATGCTCCTTCTGACCGATGATGGTCAGCTGGCACACCAGGTCATTGCGACACGAAGTCATGTGGCAAAATACTACCGGATCATTCTGGCACGCTCCTGGGAGGATGGCTATGCTGCACAGATCGCCGCAGGCCTCACCCTTGCAGACGGCGCACAGTGTATGCCGGCACAGGCAGCACTCGTGCCGGGGACGACGCATGAAGTTCTGATCTGTCTCCGCGAGGGAAAATATCATCAGGTACGGCGCATGTTCGCCGCACTAGGGAATCACGTCAGCGAGTTAGAACGTGTGGCACTGGGCGGACTGCTTCTGCCGCCGGATCTGGCGCTGGGGGACTGTATTTTGCTCTCTGAAAAAGATGTCCAAAAAATGCTGAACTATGAAACAAATTTTGCAAGTTTGCTACAAAGGCTTCGGAGAAGTTCGTCATAATTGATAAATGTACATGCAGAATTTTGGGCAATAAACGACTTGAAAAAAGTTTGTTTTTTTGGTATTATTATATTGTCACCGAGAGCAGTGGCCGGGAATTCGGCTCTGTGCTGCTTGGATCGGGAAAATAATCTAGTTTAGGAGGAACTGCACGAATGGCAAGTTTATCACTTCGACATATTTATAAGAAGTATCCGGGCAACGTTGTTGCAGTAAAGGATGTTAATCTGGAAATCAAGGATAAGGAATTTATCGTATTGGTAGGTCCTTCCGGCTGCGGTAAGTCTACAACTCTGCGTATGATCGCAGGTCTGGAAGAAATCTCTGAAGGTGAGCTGTATATCGGCGACCGTCTGGTAAACGATATTGCGCCGAAGGACAGAGATATCGCAATGGTATTCCAGAACTATGCGCTGTATCCGCACATGACCGTTTTCGACAACATGGCATTCGGTCTGAAGCTGCGCAAGGTTCCGAAGGATGAGATTGCTCGTAAGGTAGAAGAGGCTGCAAAGATCCTGGATCTGAGCCATCTGCTGGATCGTAAGCCGAAGGCTATGTCCGGTGGTCAGAGACAGCGTGTTGCACTGGGTCGTGCTATCGTTCGTAATCCGCAGGTATTCCTGCTTGACGAGCCACTGTCCAACCTGGACGCAAAGCTCCGTGCACAGATGAGAACTGAGATCTCTAAGCTGCACAAGAAGCTGGGTACAACATTTATCTACGTAACCCACGACCAGACTGAGGCTATGACCATGGGAGACCGTATCGTAGTTATGAAGGATGGTATCATTCAGCAGATCGATACACCGCAGGCTCTGTATGAGCGTCCGGGCAACAAGTTCGTTGCAGGATTCCTGGGCTCTCCGCAGATGAACTTCATCGACGCTGTTCTGAAGAAGGCAAACAACTATTATGTAGAGTTTGGCTCGGAAGCAACCAAGACTGCAAAGGCTGTAAAGTATCAGATCGAGATCCCGGCTGCAAAGGTAACACCGGAGCTGGCAAAGTATGTCGACAAGGAAGTTGTTCTGGGTATCCGTCCGGAAGCAATTCACGACGACGAAATGTTCCTGTCTAACGCAAGCACTGGCGTCATCGACACTACTGTTGAAATCACAGAAATGATGGGTGCTGAGACTTATCTGTACCTGGTTTGCGCTGGCATTCCGCTGACTGCTCGTGTTGATCCGCGTTCTACTGCTCGTCCGCAGGATGAGATCAAGGTTGCTTTGGATCCGAACAAGATTCACCTGTTCGACAAGGAGTCCGAGGTAACAATTATTAACTGAGTTTCTTTTCAACTGATTATTATAAGAAGGATCTGTGCTCTTATGGGGTGCAGGTCCTTTTATTTTTTGAAACTTGCAAAAGGGCAAAAAATGACCTGCATAAAGCAGGCCGAAAGAGAGATGAAACCATTTAGGGGAATTGGGGGATTCTTCAATCCACGTTTCTAGTATATAGCAAAAAGCTTGAAGCAATCTTAAAAATCATGTGTTTTTAGGAGTGGTATATACTTTCGGATAACACAAAAGCCTTGCCGAAAATCGACAAGGCTTTATGGCGCGGAAGGAGGGATTTGAACCCTCGCACCGGTTTCCCGACCTACTCCCTTAGCAGGGGAGCCCCTTCACCACTTGGGTACTTCCGCACACGAGTATAGTGAATCAAAAGATGGAATATTCCATTGTTTGAGAATGTTCAACTGGCGGAGAGGGTGGGATTCGAACCCACGGTTCCTCTCGGAATCACTGGTTTTCAAGACCAGCTCCTTAAACCACTCGGACACCTCTCCAGTTCGCACTAACAGCTTATTTATTATACAACAAAATCGCCTTTTTGTCAAGTGAATCTGCAAAAAAATCTTTGCATAGGCGAAATTCTTTTAAAAGAAAAGGTAGACATTGATAATTTATAATACATTTATGCGGATACGCTAAGAAAAAGAATGTATATCGATTCGTGATCTGAAAAAGAAAAAAGCTTGCATTCTTTGCGGATATGTCCTATAATGAAAGAGTAGCTTATGAAAAAGGAGACTGGCTTATGTTGTATCAATATTCCCTGACAACACCGGCAGAGGATCTCTGTCCGATTACTGCTCAGGTGCAGGGTGCTGTGGCAGAAAGCGGCATTTCCGATGGCATCTGTGTGGTATACTGCCCCCACACCACCGCTGGGATCACCATCAATGAAAACGCTGATCCGGACGTGGTGACAGATCTGCTGCTTGCCTATCGGAAAGCATTCCCTGACCGCCCGGAATTCCGTCATATAGAGGGCAATTCCTCCGCCCACGCTCGTGCTTCCGCCATGGGGAGTAGCGCCGCAATTCCGGTGAAAAACGGCAGGCTGGTGCTTGGTACATGGCAGGGCGTGTATTTCTGCGAATTTGACGGCCCACGCAGACGGACATTTTATGTAAATATTATTGCTGGCTAAAGGAGAATTTATATGGATCAGGAAAAATGTAAAACGCTGCAAGACTGGATCAATGCTTCGCAGCGGATTGTCTTTTTTGGCGGTGCTGGTGTTTCTACGGAAAGCGGCATTCCCGATTTTCGCAGTCAGGATGGACTATATCACCAGCAGTATGACGTGCCCCCGGAGACCATTCTGAGTCACACCTACTTTGAACGGCATACCGAGGAATTCTATCGTTTTTACCGGAACAAGATGATCTGCCTGACGGCGAAACCCAACGCTGCCCATCTGAAACTTGCGGAGTTGGAACGTGCTGGAAAGCTTATGGCTGTGGTGACTCAGAACATTGACGGGCTGCATCAGATGGCAGGAAGCCGCAATGTACTGGAACTTCATGGCAGCGTCCACCGGAATATCTGCCGTGCCTGCGGTGCGGTGTATGATGCGGAATGGATCATGATGACTACTGGTGTGCCACACTGCGACGCCTGCGGTGCTATGGTGAAGCCGGATGTGGTGCTTTACGAGGAATCTCTGCCTGAGGATACCCTGACACGTGCTGTGACTGCCATTGCCAATGCAGATCTGCTCCTTGTGGGCGGCACATCCCTGACGGTCTATCCGGCGGCAGGATTGCTGCGTTATTTCCGTGGCGATCACCTGGTACTCATAAACCGGGATGCCACCCAAATGGACAATATGGCAGATCTGTGCATTCAGGATCCCATTGGGGAAGTATTGGGGCAGATCACAGTTTGAAAAATCAAGTGAATTGTAGGGGCGGCTATTAGCCGCCCGCAGAGATGAGAAATAAGGAGAAGAACAATGCGTATGGTCATTCAGCGTGTGAAACACGCAAGCGTTACAGTGGACGGTGAGATCACCGGAAAGATCGGACAGGGTTTTCTGGTACTGCTTGGGATCGGTCCCGACGACAATGAGCAGATCATGGAAAAAATGGCGGACAAGATGATGCGCCTGCGGATCTTTTCCGACGAAAACGATAAGATCAACCTTTCCCTCCAGGATGTGGGCGGCGAACTGCTGCTGGTATCTCAGTTCACCTTGTATGCCGACTGCCGTAAGGGAAACCGTCCCAGCTTCGTCCAGGCAGCACCGCCGGCGCAGGCAGAGGCACTGTACGAAGCATGCAAGGCATATTGCAAAAAGATCGTTCCTGTGGTGGAATCGGGTATTTTCGGCGCAGATATGCAGGTGGAGCTATGCAATGACGGCCCTTTCACGGTGGTACTGGATTCCGAAGAACTGGGATTGCATTCCAGATAAGTAAGGTTATCGAAGGTACGGTGCTGCCTTTATACGATTGGATTTCAGCTGGATTTTAACGTCTGCACGCAGGATTTTCACGTAATTTCCATAAAAACATGGGATAATTGGAACATAGAAAGAAAAATGGAAACACGCTGGGGAATTGGGTACACTATAAAAAAGAGGAGTTTTACACATGATGAAAAACAACTTTGGGGTACCGGATGAGAAAGGTAGCGTGCGGACAATGCAAAAGAAAATTTTTTCCTGGGCAATGTGTATGGCGACGGCTGCAATGTTGACTTGTACCGGATGTGCTCAGAACGATACGCAGACGGCGGACAGCGCAGGCAATGCGGTGACAGAGTCTGTCGCAGAGGAAAATACAGAGAACACGACAGAGGACAGTACCAATGTAGTCAGCGGCGAACCGCTTTCTGCCGTACAGTCGGGCAATCTGGGTGTGACTGCCGATGAGGACGACCTTTGTGGTACGTATGACAGCTTCGATGGGGAAATCATTCTGAAAGACGGCGCTACAGTTGTTTCCGGCGGCAATGCAGATGCCATTACAGTGGACGGCGATCAGATCAGCATTACCACCGGCGGAACATACCGCCTTACCGGAACACTCACCAATGGTCAGGTGTTGGTGACTGGTGCGGAAAAGGTAAAGCTCTATCTGGACAGCGTGCAGATCACCAACACTGCCGGTCCGGCTCTGGTATGCGTCAATGAGAAGCGCACCATTGTTTCTCTGGCAGCGGATACGAAAAATATTCTGGCGGACAGCGCTGCAAATGCCGCATATCTCATTGATACTCAGGAAATCGATCCCTGCGCTTTGTATGCACAGGATAAGCTAACAATTAACGGTGCTGGGTCACTCAGAGTCAGTGGAAACAGTGCAGACGGGATCATCTGCAAGGATGACCTGAAGCTGGTAAGCGGAAAAATAACAGTGGACGCTGTGGGAAACGGCGTGAAAGGCAAGGACTGCGTGGCAATGTTTGGGGCAGAACTGGATGTGACTGCCGGAAATGACGGCATCAAATCCACGGAGACTGCGGATACCACAAAGGGCTTTCTCCAGCTGGAGCAGGGCAATGTTTCTGTGCAGGCAGGGGGCGATTGTCTCCAGGCGGAAACACTGGTGTGGATCCAGAACGGCACTTATGTCCTCACCAGCAGCGGTACGGCTGTAAATGCGGAGACTGGTGAGGCAAACAGCGCAAAGGGTGTACATTGCAGCGGTGATGTGGAGATCACCGGCGGCACGATTACCATAGATGCGCCTGAGGACGGGGTACATTGTGCAGGTGTTTTTGATATGCAGGACGGTACAGTAGATGTGACCAGTTCCCAGGATGGCATTCAGGCAGACGGCGATCTGCTGCTCTCCGGCGGCACAGTCAGTGTTGTCACCACTGGCGAAGTGACTGTATCGGCACAAGATGATTTCGACGGCGGTATGCACGACGGTTTTGGCAGACAGATGCCGGACGGAGAAATGCCTCAGATGCCAGGCGGGCAGAGACCCGATGGAGCTGCACCGGAAATGCCAGGGGGACAAGTGCCTGCCGGCGAAAATGGTGATGCAGCGCAGACTGTCTATGGTCTGGTGCCGGCGGTGAACTGGAATGCTGACACCCTGACAGATACGGCAGATACTGCGGATACCGCAGCAACAGAAAATGCCACCAGCAAGGGTATCAAATGCGGCGGCAACCTGACACTCAGCGGCGGCAGCTGTACCATTGTTTCCACAGACCATGCAGTTCATGCCGCAGGAACAGCCCTGTTTCATGGCGCAGATCTGGACATCACCTCGGACAACAAGGGCATCAGTGCCCATGGTGATCTGACGATCTCTGACGGCAACATTACTATACAGAAGTGCACGGAAGGCATCGAATCCAAGGCGAATATGACCATTAGCGGCGGCAATGTTCGTATTCTGAACGCTTCTGATGATGGGCTGAACACCGGCGGCACTGGGGAGAGTCATGCCATGACCATTTCCGGCGGCTATCTGTATGTCTGCGCCGATGGGGATGGTCTGGATTCCAACGGTACTTGGAATATGACCGGCGGCACAGTGATCGTATGCGGCCCTGTCAGCGGCGGAGACGGCTCATTGGATGCCAACGGCGCCATGACCTACAGCGGCGGCACCCTGCTGGCGCTTTCCAGCCGGGGCATGATGGAATATCCTGAAAGCGGTTGCCTTGTTGCCACCAATTGCAGTGTTTCCGCCGGGGATTCCATCTGTATTGTGGGTGAGGACGGAACTGTGCTTGCTGCGGTGACAACGCCCAAGGAAGTTTCGGATGTGATCTTTGGTATCGGCGATACGTCCGCAGAGGCGTTTACTATTATGGTGGGCGGCACTTATAACGGTACGTATAACGAGGACGGCTTTGGTCAGGGCGGCACTGTCACCGGCGGTACGGAGGTGACAGCAAACGGCGGCACTGGCAGTATGCAGGGTGGTATGCAGCCAGATAACGGCACGATGCAATAATTTGACAGTTTGAAGTAGTCTTCTTGGATAGATGAAGTGCGCACAGAGGGAGTTGTCTGTGCGCATTTTGTCGTATGAATACCTTTTGGTCATGCTTTTCCCTTGTCCGGCATATACATGTGGCAAAACACTGTAGAAAGAGGGAATCTCTATGCCCGGTCTAACCTCCAAACAGGCGCAGGAACGGCTGCGCCGGGACGGTGAAAATGAGCTTGCTGCCGCTGCAAAACTGCATCCCCTGCGGATGTTCCTCGGTCAGTTTCGTGATGTCATGGTCATGATCCTGCTGGCTGCCACTGTAGTTTCAGCCTTTCTCGGAGAACTGACGGATGCTGTCACCATTATTCTTATTGTGCTCCTGAATGCGATTCTGGGCTTTTTGCAGGAATTTCGCACGGAGCAGACTCTGGAATCCCTCCGGAATCTCACGGCACCCACTGCCGCTGTCTGCCGTGATGGGAAATGGCAGACCATTCCGGCACGGGAACTGGTCTGCGGCGATGTCATCCGTTTGGAAGCCGGCGATAATGTTCCGGCAGATGCAGCACTGACCAGTGCTGCCGGGCTTGCCGTCAACGAGTCCATTCTCACTGGTGAATCTGAAGCGGTCTCCAAACAGGCAGGCAGCCCAGAGGATACCCGGAACGACCTGCACAAGAAAAATATTGTCTATGCTGGCACAGCAATTCTCCGGGGAAGTGCCGAAGCGACAGTGATTGCCACGGGTACACGTACCCAGATGGGGCAGATTTCCACCATGCTTCAGGATGTCCAGCAGGAAATGACGCCTCTGCAAAAACGCCTTGCCGGTCTGGGAAAAGTAGTGGCACTGCTTTGCCTGGGCGTTTGCGCTGCCGTATTTCTTGCCGGGGTGCTCCGGGGCGAGCCGGTGTTTGATATGCTCATGACAGGCATTACCATTGCTATTGCGGCTATTCCCGAGGGACTCCCAGCAACTGTGACGATTGCTCTGGCACTGGCAGTCAGTCGTATGATGAAGCGCGGCGCATTGGTAAATCGTCTCCATAGCGTGGAAACGTTGGGCTGTGCCAGTGTGATCTGCTCCGACAAGACCGGAACGATTACGGAAAACCGCATGACTGTGACGCATGTCATTGCCGGCGGCGAGGAATTCTCCGTCACAGGAACGGGTCTTCAGATGGCAGGGGCAATTTTGCAGGAAGGTCATGGAGTAAACCCGGCATCAAAGCCGGCACTCCGGGAACTGTTTACTTGCGGCGCATTGTGCAGTACGGCAGAAATTCACAGCGAAGCCCCACAGAAATCCCAGCGCAACCGCAGCGCACGGACTGACCGTGGTACCTGGAGCGTCACAGGAGATCCCACCGAAGTGGCATTGCTGGTGGCAGCGGAAAAGGGCGGCATTTCCCGGAAACAGCTGCTGCGTGCCCATCCGGTGCAGCGCATGGAGCCTTTTGATAGTGAAACACGCCGCATGTCTGTGACAGTTTCTGACGGCGCAGGAACTTGTACCTATTGGAAGGGTGCAGCGGATTGTATCCTGCCCCTGTGCGGTTTTCAGATGGAAGGCGGTAGAGTTGTGCCTTTGACAGAACCGGAAAAGGCTGTGATCCGTCGGCAGGTGTTGACGCTGTCTGACCAGGCGCTCCGGGTGCTTGCCTTTGCGAAACAGGACGGCAGCGCCTGCATTTATCTGGGACTTGCAGGAATGCTGGATCCTCCCAGAGAAGCCGCACGGACTGCCATCCGCACCTGTGCACGGGCGCAGATCCGCACGGTCATGATCACTGGCGATCACAAAAATACTGCCACAGCAATTGCAAAACAGGCAGGGCTGCTTCGGGGCAAAAAGGCAATGACCGGGGAGGAACTGGACGCTTTGACCGATGCCCAGTTGGATGCCTGTCTGGATCAATATGCCGTTTTTGCCCGGGTGAATCCAGCGCATAAGCTGCGGCTGGTGCGTGCCTATCGCCGCCGAGGTGAGATTGTCGCTATGACTGGAGACGGTGTGAACGATGCTCCGGCGATCAAAGAGGCAGACGTAGGTGTGGCGATGGGGCAGAGCGGTACAGATGTGGCACGCCAGGCGGCAGATGTGGTGCTTACAGACGATAATCTTGCTACGCTGGTGGATGCAGTGGAACAGGGACGCTGCGTCTATGCCAATATCCGGAAGTTCGTGCGGTATCTGCTGTCCTGTAATATCGGCGAGGTGCTTACTATGTTCCTTGGGATCCTCATGGGAATGCCTGTGGTGCTGCTGCCTACCCAGCTGCTTCTGGTGAATCTGGTGACAGACGGTCTGCCGGCAATTGCTCTGGGACTGGAACCGCCGGAACCGGAGGCGATGCAGAAACCGCCCAGAAAGCCGGATGAAAGCTTTTTCTCTGACGGGCTTATGGGACGGATCTTTTTCCGGGGTATTCTCATTGGTATCGGTACGCTGGGTTCTTTTTCTGTTGTAGCAAGTATGGGCGGCACACTGGAAGCCGCACGGACAGCGGCATTGTGCACGCTGATCTTGTCACAGTTGGTACATGTGTTTGAGTGTAAATCGGAGCAGCGCACATTGTTTTCCATGCGTTATGGCAATAACCTGTGGCTGGTGGGGGCTGTATTGGTATCTTTGGCGGTACTGGCTGCGGCAATTTATGTGCCAATGCTTCGGGTGATCTTTTCCACTGTGCTCTTGACGGGGCAGCAGCTTGGGATCGCTGCTGGCTTTTCTCTGGCAGTGCCCCTGTGCAGTTCTATATTCGGGCTGTTTTCAGGGAAGCGGAAGAAGAGGGATTGTTGAAGGTATCATTGCAACTGTGACAGAAAGTGCCGGGCGAACAAAGTTCGCCCCTACAATGGTCGCCCTACATTTTGCGGATAATCATGATAGGCAAACATAGGGGCGCTCCAAAAATTTGCGAAATTGTAAATCATATGCCATTTATGTCGTTGAAAGACTCGTAGGGCGGGGGTTTGCTCCCACCGCATCCTCCTCCAAAACCTTCGAAAAATGTCGTCAAAGGTACAAAAAACATTCTGCCGTAAAAAAATCTTGACATCGACCTTTTCCCTATGCTATAATAAAACCGGACAGGGGAGGGCACCCATTACAAAAAACAGCGTCCGATACCAAAGAAGGAATCATCCTGTTATGAAATGTATAACTGTCATGGATTTGCAGGGAAATGTATACGAACCGACCTATCCGAAACGGGCAAAAGGTCTTGTGAAAAAGGGACGGGCACGGTTTGTGGATGAAAATACCATCTGTCTGACGTGCCTGCCCGGTGAACGGGAGGAAACCGTTATGATGTCTAACAGCGAAACAAAAGCGCCCATGAATCTCACTGCGGCGCAGATCTTCGAGGAACTGAAACAGATCCGGGAGGATACTTCCCATATTACACTTGCCATGGAAAAGCTGGAAAAGGTGCCGACGACTTCGGAGAACGAAGCCTGCCTGGAAAAGATCGCCGCTATCCAGAAGATCGTGCAGGAACGGGAAGAGACCAATCAGGCGCTCATCCGTCTCTATGAAAAAATGTATGATGATGTGTATTACACCTCGGAACAGGAGACAGATGCCGACGCATAAATCGGAACTGCACTTATCATGAAACAAAAAACCGCTCTGTAACCCCATTTTATCGGGATACAGAGCGGTTTTTTCTTATCTTTTTTCTTAGAGCCTGTTTAGTATCTTGTCGTGCATGGATTTTTGAGTGAATTTTCGCTGATTTCAAGGCGAAAATTCGCAGGCGGGCTGTCGCCCGGCAAGAATTTTTAACGCAGAAAGCAGTAAAATTCACCGAAAAGACATGTGCGAAAAGATGCTGAACAGGCTCTTACATAACAGCCGTTTCCAGTGCCAGATGCATCATGTCAGTGAAGGAGGTCTGCCGTTCTTCCGCAGTGGTGGCTTCACCCCGAAGGGGACAGTCAGACACAGTGACAATACAGAGCGCCTGCTTTCCGGCAGCGGCGGCATTCATATACAGTGCAGCGGCTTCCATTTCTGTGGCAAGCACGCCCATTTTTGCCCATTGGGGTAAGGGGCTAGGTTCGTTGTAGAACACATCGGTGGAGAGCAGATTCCCCACGTGTACGGGAATATGCAGTTCTTTTGCCGCAGCCGCAGCCGATGCCAGCAGTTCGTAGGATGCAATGGGGGCATAAGTGCCGGGGAGATGATACTGTGCAGCATAGTTGGAGTCGGTGCACGCCGCTTGTCCCAGTACTACATCACGGAGCTGGACGTGATCTGCCACACCTCCGGCAGTGCCCACACGGAGAATGCGTTCCACATCATATTCGTGGTACAGTTCGTAGGAATAGATGCCGATGGATGGCATACCCATGCCGCTGCCCTGGACGGAAACAAGCACGCCGTGATAAGTTCCCGTGTAACCATACATCCCACGGACAGTGTTGTAGCAGACTGCATTTTCCAGAAAATGCTCTGCAATGAATTTTGCCCGGAGCGGATCTCCCGGCATGAGAACGGTTTTTGCAATGTCGCCTTTTGCGGCGGCGTTGTGTGGTGTTGCCATAGAAATATCTCCTTATTTTTTGCGTTTCAGCTGTGCCAGCGTCTGAGTCACGGCGCTGAAATTGTACAGTACCATGAATACGAATCCAACAGCCAGTATGAGGATCCACATGGGCGGTTCTTCTACTACGATAATGCCCAGCAGGAACAGCATGGCGGTGTTGGCAGCAAATTTGGCGTGGTTCACCGGGAATGGCACATATTTCCGGGCATCCACAATGCGGATGCAGTAGCAGACAAAATAGCTGACAAAGGTGGCGATGGCTGCACCCATAATGCCCCACATGTGGATCAGAATGATGTTCAGTACAATGTTCACTGCCGCTGCCACAAGGCTTGTCCAGAAAGAATGGGTGGTGTGCTGGGTGGCAGAGTAGACACTGCTGAGGAATTGGTTAAAGCACATAAACAGTACACCGACAATGAGTACCGGCGTATACTGATATGCCGTGGCATACTCGGGATAGGTATCGGAGTTGATGAGGATATTAGACAGGAGCTGTACAAAGACGATCAGCCCGGCACTGGCAATGAACATAAAAGATTGGTATGCATCAAATACCCGATGGTAGAACCGACTCCGGTCACGGGAATTATTTTCCTCAATGGCGGACATGTTCCATGCCTGAAAGAAAATGGTGGAAATGGTGGAGATCAGGTTCGGGATCTTGGTAGAAACGCCGTAAATACCGGCAGCAGTTTCACCCACCAGACCGTCCGGGCCGGACATATACCGGATGAAAAGCCGGTCGGAAAAGCCAGTGATCAGCCATAGCAGTGCTGACGGGATCAGGGGTATGGAAAACCGCAGCATGGTGTGCAGCATTTTTCGATCCATATAACGAGGACGGAAGAATTTTTGCAGTCCTGCCACTGCCCACAGGAAAATACCTGACAGCAGGTCAGACAGGATGACAGAGATCATAAAGCCGGTGACACCTAGATGGAATCCGGCAATGAATGTCACGTTGAAAATAAACAGGGTCAGCGTGGCGAGAATGCCGTCCATGGCGAAAAGCTTCACCAGACCACGTGCCCGGACAAATTGCGAGGCGATCTGCCGGAAGCCTGAGGTGATACAGTAGATCACCAGCAGAATGACATATCCTTCCGTATAAGGCAGCAGATTCAGCAGAGGGGACAGCAGGATAAGAATGCCGATGCCGAACAGCTCTGTGATACAGGCAGAAGTAAAGACCTTTCGGTTGTCGAAGTTTTTGTCGATGCCATAGCGGATGACAGCGTCTGCAATGGAGAATGTGATAATGGGAATCAGGAAATTTGCCGTCAGTTCCAGCAGTTCCTTGGTGCTGTTGTCTCCCGGATTGATATTTCCCGTATAAAGCCGGGTCAGCAGCAGGAGCAGGATCTTGGAGCCAAAGGAACCAATGGCAAAGACCAGCGTATTGAAAACGAGCTTTTTGTATTTGTTCATGAAAGACCACCTTATGTTTTTTACAATGGGGATTTGATTTGGAATCAGGAGTTAGAGTCTGTTCAGTATCTGGGCGTGCGCAGATTGCGCAGTCAGATTTTTTGGGAGATGAAGTGAAAAACGGAGGAAATCCTTTGTGGATTTCCGAGTATTTTCGCAAAATCTCCCAGAAAAGATGCAAGCAAGATGCGTGCGAAAAGATGCTGAACAGGCTCTTAGGGCAATACCGTCACTCCTCATTTCTGACGCCACATTCTTTATAATTGTATTATAACATAAAATTCTCCAAAAGAAAACGCTTTTTTTTGAAAGTCTTGAAGAATGCAAAAAATGTAAAAATTGCACAAAACAAATGAATCGATTTTGTGCAAATATACAAAACGAAAAAAGTTTTTTGGAAATGCAACATTTTGGTGTTCTGAATTGTATCCATTATGAAGGGATTTTTCCAGACCGTGAAGAACGGTTTCCGGAATTCACATCAAGTATGCCACAGTATCCGCTGCGGAGACGGCAGAAGGGACAGCATCTGTGCATGGTGCTGGCAGTCACCGCTAAGGCTTCAGAAGGGATGCGCTCACCAGCGCAGAAGCCAGACACCGGATGCAGCCTGGAATATGCGATGCGAATTTCGCAGAAAGGTGATTACTTGTTTTTTCTATTTCCTCCAGTTGCTGTGCCCGGAGCCGTATGCACCGGCTTCGGCATCATAGCGATTATTTTTGATCCGTGAAGGGCGGATCTTCGGGCAATATGCCATGGTATAGTAAAATCCTGTGGAATATTGTCAAATGTCAATATCGGTCGATCTGATTATTTTGTTTTGCAGATCGACACAATATATACATATCATGTTGATAAAAATGCGATATACTAAAGAAAAGGGGAACGGGTTCTGACGAAAAAAGAAGGCAGAACCGAAAAATTGTACCGGAACGGGATTTCGGGCAAGTTTTGTTGGAAAGCGATAGGAGGCGTTTTCATGCCGCAGGACGAGATGGCTTTTGCGCAGTTCTACGCACGGCATGTAGATACGGTATATCGTGTTTGTTACATACGGATGAAAAATCAGATGGATGCGGAGGATCTGACGCAGGAAACATTCTTGCGTGCCATGGGTCAGCCCCAGCTCTGGGCGGATGAAAAACATGCACGGGCGTGGCTGATCGTCACAGCTTCGAATCTTTGTAAAAATGCGCTGCGGCACTGGTCGCATTCCAAGCGTGAGGAGGTCGAGGACTGGGAGTCTGCCATGGGGACATCAGAACCACCGGATCAGGATTCTGCCGTATTGTCGGCAGTGATGGATTTGCCGGATCAATATAAAACAGTCGTGTACTTATTTTATTATGAAGGGTATTCCGGAGCGGAGATTGCCGGGATGCTGGGAAAAAAAGAGACAACAGTCCGTTCGCTGCTCCATCGCAGCAGAAAGTTGTTGTCTAAGTCGCTGGGAGGTGAGCTGGATGCCGAATCATGAAGAACAAATGGAACGCCGACTACTGCAGGCACTGGAACAGATAAAGCCGGATGAAGCGGCAAAGGATCGGATGTACCTGGAGATCATGCGGCGTGCTGCATCACAGGAAACAGTGAAAAAACGTCCGTGGTATCTTCGTTGGCAGACCTCTGCTGGAATCTGTACCGCAGCATTGGCATGTGTTGTTGTTGCGGCGGCATCCTTGCATGGAAGAATGCCTCAGGGCGGGACAGAACAGCTTCAGGTGGTGACGCCGGAGACTGTGACGACTGCCGCAGTCTTTGAGGAAACTGTTTCTACAGCATCGGAAGATCAGATGGAACACCAAACAGAGACAGTGACTGTGGTACAGTCTGATACAGAAGCGGCGCAGACGAAGACCGCAGCTTCTGGCGCAATCGATGTAGTGACTGAATCGGTAACAGTACAGGAAGAGAACCAGGCAGCAGTGACCGGGCAGGTGCCTGGACAGGTGCACCGTCAGACCACAACAGCTTGTGCGGCGGTGACAACAGCGGCAGAGACAACGGCAAAGTCTGGGGGGGCAATTGCATCGGCTCAGGATCCACCTACAGATCCGGTAGAAACGACAGCACTGACAAACAACACTGACATGCCGGAAACACATACGGATATACCTATCCGCCAGAATATTTATTTGTACTATAAGCTCACTTGGAACGGTATTCGCTATGATACCCAGTATGCAGAGACTACCGGAAAGGAATTAGAGTACTTGGGATACGGTGTGACCAGCGGTGCAGAAGCAGACGGAACGTATACGGTTCTGATCTACGCCATGGAGGGTATTGATCCAACACAGCAACTTGCGATACAGTATGCTGGTGAAGACGCCTATTATATTTTCACTGTTGCACAATAACGGTGCGGTGATCTTGTGGGATTTACCCATAGGGAAAAATGAAAAAATGACAACTCGTTATCGACGTCACGATCTGCCGTGGCGTCGATTTTTTGGCAATCATATCAGAAGGTACGTTTTTAGGATGAACCTGAAAACAGCAGAAACCGTTTTTCTGCACAGTTTCCGCTGCTATTTTGTTCGCTCAGCCAAAAATCCCATGAAAAATGCCGGAAAAGCTTGACAGCATAGCGGCTGTTCTGCTATAATAAAGGCGTATGCTGTACTCTTATGGAGTACGGCACTGCCGACAGATGCCGGCAGATCCTTTGGGAAAGTGAGATGTGCCGGCATGGTCGCTTTTTACAGCGGATATGCCGGTGCCTTTACCATATGATGAACAATAACCGAGATCAATTCAAACGGATCTTTTCATTTTTTGCGGCAGTTCTGCTGGTGGGTCTGTATGCCGGCGGCTTCGCATGGGTCTGGTATCACAGCTACAGCGATGCGATTCTGTTGCCCTTCTATCGGCGGGGCAACTGGGTGATGATCCTGATCTATGCGGTGCTGGTACTGTTGTTTGCAAAATCTTTCGGTGGTCTGAAGATTGGCTATCTGAAGCGAACAGATATGTTCTATTCCCAGACGCTCTCCATTTTTTGTGTGAATCTGCTGACCTATTTTCAGATCAGTGTAGTGAACCGTGATTTTTCCGCTATATTGCCCATGGTGATTCTGACTGGTGCGGATCTGATCGTGCTGGTTTTGTGGATCGTTCTTATCAACAAGCTTTATTTTCATATTTATCCCCCTCGGAAACTTGTGGTCATTTATGGCGACCGCAATGCAGCGGAACTGGTGCTGAAAATGAGCCGCCGTGTGGACAAGTATATGATCTGCGAATCCGTCAGTGCAGATGCAGAGCCGAAGCAAATTTATGATGCCATTGAACGTTATGAGGGTATTATTCTCTGTGAGGTGTCGGGTGCTCAGAGAAACGATCTGATCAAATATTGTTTTGCCAAAAATATACGGGCGTATATTGCACCGAAAATTTCGGATATTATTTTAAGAGGTGCAGAGGAGATCCGGCTCTTTGACACGCCGCTGCTGCTCTGCCGCAATTATGGCCTGACTTTTGAACAGAAGCTGGGAAAACGGATCTTTGACCTGGTGTTTTCCGTAGTATTTCTGGTGCTGCTGTCACCCTTTATGTTGTTGTCCGCCATTGCCATTAAGCTGGATGACGGCGGTCCGGTTTTGTTCAAGCAAAAGCGCCTCACCATCGGCGGCAGGGAATTCTATGTGTATAAATTTCGCAGTATGGTGGTGGATGCCGAGAAAAACGGTCCCCAGCTGGCAAAAGAGGATGATAACCGCATTACAAAAGTGGGACGCTTTCTGCGGAAATGCCGCCTGGACGAGCTGCCTCAGCTCATCAATATTTTCCGGGGAGAGATGTCCGTGGTGGGACCCCGACCGGAACGTCCTGAGTTGGCACAGGAATACGAAAAGACCATGCCGGAATTTGAGTTTCGGCTTCACGTCAAGGCAGGGCTCACAGGCTATGCCCAGGTGACAGGGCTGTACGATACCCTGCCCTATGATAAGCTGAAAATGGATTTGATGTATATTGAGAATTACTCCATTTTTTTAGATTTACGCATTATTCTGATGACTTTGAAAACTGCCCTGTTCCCCGGCGAGACCAATGAGGAAGCAAATGCTCACGATGTACAGGAATTGCTGCATCAGGAATATATGGAGCAGATGCAGAAGCAAGATAAAGGAGATCAATCATGAAGATTACAGCAGTGATTATGGCTGGCGGCAGAGGCGAACGCTTCTGGCCAAAGAGCCGTACCAATTATCCGAAGCAGTTTCTCTCTCTGACCGAAGACGGGGAAACCATGATTCAGAAAACCGTAAAGCGGCTTCTGCCCATAGTGGCTATAGAGGACATCTTTGTGGTGACTAACGTTAGTTATGCAGCATTGGTGCAGGAACAGCTCCCGTCTCTTCCGGCGGAGAATGTTCTCACAGAGCCGTGCGCACGCAACACAGCACCGTGCATCGGTCTGGCCGCAGCGGTGATCCGCAAGAAGTACGGCGAAGCTATGATGCTGGTGCTGCCGTCAGATCACCTGATCCGATATGAAGAAATGTACATTGATACTCTGCGCCAGGCAGTTGCGGTGGCAGAAAAGGATGAGAATCTTGTGACCATCGGCATTACGCCCACCTATCCGGAGACAGGCTATGGCTATATCAATTTCGCACGGGATACTGCGCTTGAGATGCCAGGCGTGTATCGGGTAGAGCGTTTTGTGGAAAAGCCGGATCTGGAGACGGCAAAGGAATATCTGGCGTCCCACCGTTACCTTTGGAACAGTGGTATGTTTGTATGGAAAACCTCGTCTATTCTGGCGAACATCCAGAAGCTTATGCCGGATATTTATGACGGTCTGACCCGGATCGAGGCGGCTGTGGGTACGGCGGATTATGAGAGCGTGCTGGAGGCAGAGTATCAAGCATTCCGCAGTGAATCCATCGACTTCGGTGTGATGGAAAAGGCGGAGAATATTTACACCTTGCCGGGCAGCTTCGGCTGGGATGATGTGGGAAACTGGCTTGCAGTGGAGCGCATCAATGCCACCAACGAGTACGGCAATTATATTGAGGGCGATGTTATTACCATCGGCACAGAACGCAGCACGATCTGCGGCGGAAAGCGGCTGATCGCAGCGGTGGGTATAGAGAATCTGATCGTAGTGGATACAGATGACGCTGTGCTCATTTGCGCAAAGGACAGCACACAGGACGTAAAGAAGGTTATTGAGAATCTGAAGATCTGTAACCGGAATCAGCTGGTGTGAGTAGAATTTGAAAAGTAGGTTTTGTTGCAAACGTCCCACCGGGACGTTTGCAAGGCTTTACTGGATAAAACGGTTTTACAAGGCGGGGCGGTCTTGTTCGCCCCGCCTCGAAAAAGCTGTCGCTTTTTCTCACCACCTTCTCCGCAGCGCAAAAAGATGCGCTGGAGTGTTTCGCCGTCTGCGGACGGCGACCAGGGCTTTCGCAGCCCTGGACCTGCGCCAGCTGTGCTCAGCTGGACCAGCATGATGAGCAACCTTTTTGAAAACGGATAAGAAACTTTTTTCCCGTTTTTAATATCAAAAATAGAATCTCCCCGGAATCATTTCCGGTGAAAGGAAAGGAATTTATTATGAGTAAACATGCACTGATCACAGGTATCACAGGACAGGACGGCTCTTATCTGGCAGAACTGCTGCTGGAACAGGGCTATGAAGTATACGGTATTATGCGTCGGAAGAGCGTTGTGGATTATGGCAACGTGGAACACATCAAGGACAAGATCCATTTTATTTATGCTGACATGACTGATGTCATCTCCCTGATCACAGCTATGCGTATTTCTCAGGCTGATGAGGTTTATAACCTGGCTGCACAGTCCTTCGTTGCTACCAGCTGGGAACAGCCTCTGGCAACTGCTGAGATCGATGCTCTGGGCGTTACCAATATGCTGGAGGCCATCCGTTCGGTAAAGCCGGAATGCCGCTTCTATCAGGCATCCACTTCCGAAATGTTCGGTCTGGTACAGGAAATGCCCCAGACAGAAAAGACTCCTTTCTATCCGAGAAGTCCGTACGGTGTGGCAAAGCTGTATGGTCACTGGATCACCAAGAATTATCGTGAGAGCTACGATATGTTCGCTTGCTCCGGTATTCTCTTCAATCATGAGTCTGAGCGCCGTGGTCTGGAATTCGTAACCAGAAAGATCACTGACGCAGTGGCACGCATCAAGTTCGGCGTACAGGACTGCGTAGAACTGGGCAATATGGATTCCAAGCGTGACTGGGGTCACTCCAAGGACTATGTCCGTGCGATGTGGCTCATGCTCCAGCAGGACAAGCCGGATGATTATGTGATCGCTACCAACGAGACACGTACTGTCCGGGAATTCGTGGAAACTGCTTTTGCACATGCAGGCATCACAGTAGAGTGGCAGGGCTCTGGTGTGGATGAGATCGGTATCGACAAGGCTACTGGCAAGACTATTGTCAAGGTCAATAAGAAATTCTTCCGTCCGGCAGAAGTGGATGTCCTCCTGGGCAATCCGGCAAAGGCAGAGTCTGTTCTGGGCTGGAAGCGTGAGATCTCCTTCTCGGATCTGGTAGAGCGCATGGTGAAGAATGACCTGGCGCTGGTAGAACATGAACTGAAGTGTCAGAACGTGTAAAATAATGAGAAATTAGGAGTTAGGAATTAGGAATGTCGGTATTGCCTTGCGGCAATGGATTATAATCTGTGAGCGCAAGCGAACACCATCATTCCTCATTCCTAACTCCACATTCCTAACTGGATTTGAATGGAGTTGAAAAAGGTTGCGTATTGCATTTGATGTACTGCCGCTCATTGGCTGCCGGATGACGGGAATCGGTTACTGCGAAGCCGGACAGATCCAGGCGCTGTCCAAGCTGCACCCGGAGGACGAATTTCTGCTGCAATTTTTCTCCCGCAAGGACGAGCATATTAAAATTGAACGGCTGAAACCGTATCTCCGGGATAATGTTAAGCCCCATTGGGCGAAGGCGTCGGGCTATGTCTATCGGCTGGTGTCCAACTTTCTGCCTGTGTCCTATCAGCATTATTTCGGGGATAAAGCGCAGGTGACGCACTTTTTCAACTATATCGTACCGCCGAAGGTCGCTGGGAAAACCGTTGTCACAGTACACGATATGGTGTACAAGACCTTTCCGGAAACAGTTCGGGGCAGAACGAAGTATATGTTGGATACGGGACTGAAAAAGTCCATGAAACGTGCCGATCGCATTGTGACGGACTCGGAGTTCTCCAGGCAGGAAATCATTCGCTATTTCCCACAGTTTGCAGACAAGATCCGTGTAGTATACTGTGGCGTGGACACGAACCGATTCCATCCCGTAGAGGATGCAGCCCGAATCGATGCGGTGAAGCAGAAATATGGAATCGACCGGGAATATTTCCTGTATCTGGGGACGGTAGAGCCGAGAAAGAATCTGGAACGGCTCATGGATGCTTATCATCAGTTTTGTCAGGGAAAATCCCAGCCGCCTTATCTGGTGCTTGCCGGCGGAAAGGGCTGGCTGGACAGCGGTATTTACCAAAAAGTAGACGAACTGGGGCTGAAGACGTCGGTGCTGTTTACGGAATATGTACCGGATGAGGAGATTTGTCCTCTTATGTGCGGTGCATTGGCATTCGTGTTCCCGTCCATTTATGAGGGATTCGGACTGCCGCCCCTGGAGGCAATGGCGTGCGGTGTGCCTGTGCTGACGACCCATGCGGCTTCGCTGCCGGAGGTAGTAGGGGAAGATGCTGTTGTGGCAGACCCTTATGACATCGGCTCTATTGCAGATGGATTGGAACAGCTGTATACAGACCCGGCGCTGCGGCAGAAATTGTCCGAAGCTGGACCGAAACGTGCGGCACAGTTCTCCTGGGAATGTTCTGCCCGGCAGCTGTATGAGGTATACCAGGAGGTCTGCGGTGGCTGAGCAAGAGAAAAAACTGCATATTTTGCAGGTCAATAAAGCATATTATCCCCATATCGGCGGCATTGAAAGCGTGGTGCGTGTTTTTTCCCAGGAGATGCAGGATCGTGCCGAGGTAAAGGTGCTGGTCTGTCAGGAAAAGGGCAAGGGGGAGGATCGTGTGGTAGAAGGGGTTTCCGTCCACTATGCCTCCAGTCTGGGAACGTATTTCTCCTGTCCGTTGTCCTTTTCTTTTCTGCGGAAATTCCGGCAGATGGCGAAATGGGCAGATGTGGTGGAGATCCATGTCCCCTTTCCCCTGGCAGATCTGGCGTGCCTGCTGTCGGGATACCGCGGCGCTGTTGTCATTGCATGGCACAGCGATGTGGTGCGGCAGAAAACACTGCTCCGGTTTTATAAACCGCTGCTCATGCGGTTTCTGCAGCGTGCGGATTGTATTATAGCTGCAACGCCGGGACATATCTCCAGTTCACCTTTTCTGACGCAGTTTCAGGAAAAATGCCGGGTAATCCCCTATGGCATAAACGTGGAAACCTATCGAAGTGTAGAACGCAAGCCCATTCTGAGGCAGATACAGCGGAATCCAGACACGGTACGCATCCTTTTTGTGGGACGGTTTGTGTACTACAAGGGAATTGAGGTACTCTTGCAGGCGTTCCGGCAGGTCAACGGATGCGAGTTATTTCTGGTGGGGCACGGCACTGAGGAAATGGAACAGAAGCTGCACCACATGACAGAAACAGACGGCACAGCGGAGCGTGTGCACTTTCTGGGAAATCTCTCCGAGGAGGATCTGCGGGCTGCTTTTGCGGACTGCGACATATTTGTGCTGCCGTCTGTTGCAAACAGTGAGGCGTTCGGCATTGTCCAGCTGGAAGCCATGGTTTATGGCAAGCCGGTTATCAATACATCCCTGCCCACAGGCGTACCCCATGTGAGTCTGGACGGCGTCACAGGTCTCACTGTGCCGCCGGAAGATGCGGATGCTCTGGCGAAAGCTATGCAGCAGCTGGCAGATGATCCGGTGCTTCGGGAGACATACGGCAAAGCAGCGGCAGAACGGGTAGAACAGGAATTCAACGAGAAAAACGTGGTGGATGAAGTATATGCCACGCTGGAAGAATTTGCGGAAAGGCGGCATGGAAAATGAAAGCACTCATTATTGGCGGCGGTGGATTTGTAGGCCGTTATCTGGCGGAACATCTGATACAGGACTGCGGCTGGGAAACCATCCTGACCAAGCTGCCACAGGAGCATGTTTCGGTTGCCGGATGTCAGGCGTATAACCTGGATATTCTGGATCGTGATGCGGTACAGGCACTGCTGGTGCTCCAGCGGCCGGACGTGATCTTTCATCTGGCGGCGCAGAGTTCTGTGGCATATTCCTGGAAAAATCCTCAGCTGACAGCAGATATCAATATTCACGGCTGTCTGAATGTGCTGGATGCCGTCCGGGGTGTGGAAGGATATCAGCCGCATATCCTGTTGATCGGTTCTGGAGAAGAATATGGTGCATTGCCGAAAGGCACAAGCATTGTGCGTGAGACCACGCCGGTGTATCCGGGAAATCCCTATGCCATTACAAAGCTGACTCAGAATTTGTTTGGTTCGCTCTATGCCAAGGCATATGGGATGCATGTGGTCATGGTACGTGCTTTTAACCATGTGGGACCGGGACAGACACCCCAGTTTGTGGTGGCAGATTTCTGCAAGCAGGCGGCGGAAATTGCAGCAGGCGTGCGAGAACCGGTCATGCGTGTGGGCAATTTGTCTGCGGCACGGGATTTCACCGATGTGCGTGATGTGGTGCGTGCCTATGGACTGCTGATACAGTATGGAAAATCCGGAGAGACATACAATGTGGGAAGCGGCAAAGCAATTGTCATTGAAGAACTTCTGAAACGAATCATTGCCCAGAGCGGTGCGGAAATTACGATAGAGGTTGACCCGGAAAAGCTGCGCCCGGTGGAAATACCGGTAATTCAGGCGGATATTTCCAAATTGCAGGCAGATACCGGCTGGATGCCGGAAATTCCCCTGGAACAGACCATTGGGGAGACCCTGGCATACTGGAAATCCAGGATCGGACAGTGAACAGAGGAGGCGGAATTTATGGCACAGCTGGAAGAACTGTTGGAACATGTAAAAACGGGAGAGATTTCCGAAGAACCGGGTTATGGTGCACCGTCGGATGCCTATGCAGAGGGCGAATGGGAAGAGCAGCGCATTAAGAGCTGGCCACGCCAGATCCACACATTTGGTCTGCGGCAGAATCAGATCAATCGGGGCACGGCGGCGAGACTGCGTGCCTTGGAGATCCAGAACCGCACGCTGGAGATCAAGATCCAGCGGTTGGAGGAACAGATCGAAGCTCTTACGGCGAAGGAAAGGAAGATTCTGGGACGTGTGGCAGCGGAGATGGATACAATGCAGGCAGAGATCAATCGGCTGCGGCTGTCTACACAACTGAATAGCAATGCACTGGATCGGATTCTGAGAGCACCTCAGGAAAACGAAATGCCGGAAACTGCGGCAGAAGAACCAGAGGCATAGTGTAAATTCAAATAGATCGTAATGAGAAGCAATGGTGTTGATTTGTCGACACGATTGCTTCTTTTTTGTGCTCTGAATGGTGAAGTGTTTTTATTCCCTTAAAATGGGCAAATAAAAGGGGTAAAATTGCTTGACTCCGGTCAGTATTCTATACTTCCGGTTTCAATGTTAAAAATGCTCAATTTTAGCAAAATTATGGGATAAAACTATGTAAAATATACAAAATATATGGGCTTATTTTTCAGATAATGCCATCTTGTCATTTTATATGAAATGTGCTATAATAGTAACACCAGGATAAAAAAGCTCTTTTAGGTTTTGCTGCGGAATGCTGCAATTGGACAGAATGATTTGGCATCAGGGGTCAAGATCCTGGATGAAATTCGATGATTCTGGCAATGACGCATGGCGTATGAGTCGGAATATACCTGCATATGGTGAAAGGTGAGGTGACACATTTATGAAAAAAATGAGAAAAAGAGTTGCCGGAATCGTTGCGGCGGCAGTGATGGCAGTGACAGGCGTGGTGTTTGGACTGCCGGCGAATGCGGCGAAGACGGTTTCGAATCTGACAGGCACAAATGAAACAGAAGATGTTACATTGCTGATCGGAGAGAAAAGTTCGCTTCGTGGAGAAACCGTAGAGCAGACGATTCAGAATGTCAACGATGCATATGCACTGGGCATTGCTTCGCAGTTCTGTGTATTCCTGGATGGTGACTTTACGGAGTACGATTCGGATGCAGAAGGCCGTGTGGCAATTGCAGGTGATTTTTATTTTAAGGATCAATACAGCAGCTATGCAATGGGTAAGGGCGATTATTTGCATCATGTGAATCTGAAAGATTTGCTGAATGATACAGGTTATGCCAACGTCATTATGGGCGGCACTGTGAAAGCAGGACAGATGGATGATACATATTTTGGCCCTGATGCAACGAAGGACAATGAAGATATGTATAATGCCGGTAATGCTAATAAAACAGGTGACAGCGGCAGAAGAATCGTCATTAACAGAGAAGACGTGAATGCGGATGATCTGGGAGATAATATTCCGGAAACCACGGGCGCTGAATGGAAAAAAAGTGACCCGGTCGCAGGTTTATGCAACGGAGTTGTTTGATTTTGAGGAACAGTTTGCGCTTTTGAAAGAACGAAGCAAAAAGATGTCCAAGATGAAAACCAAAACAACTGTGACAATTGAAAATGGCAAGGCCATATTTGATGATTCTGCATATGCTGGACAGAAAAAGGAATCGGTTGTTTTCAATTGTACAGCAGAAGAATGGAGTAAGATACAAAATTGCGGTGCCTTTAAGTTTACAAACATTCCCGAGCTGCCGGAGTCTCGTAAAGTCATTACATGGGAGAAAAACTATGTAGACTGGGACTATGCTTATATTATCATTAATGTAGACGGTACAGCGGTGACAGTAGCCAATGATAATGTAAGGACGTCAATTAACGGTATTAAAATTTCTACAGATGATGGTGCATATAACAATCACTATGGTGTTAGCAGTTTATTGTATAATTTTTATAATGCAACTTCACTGAAACTGGGGAAAAACTTTCAGGGTACAGTTTTTGCACCAAATGCAAATGTAACAGATGGAGATAATGGACGTGGACATCTTTCGGGTGCATTGATTGCCAAAAGTTTTGAGGGCAGTACAGAATTCGGATATCGTCCTTATGACATCCTCGGCGCATCAACCAGCTATACCATAGACCTGAATAAAGTCGATGCCGCTAGTAAGTCGCTGGCAGGCGCAGAGATCAGCATGTATGAGAAAAATCCTGAGTCTGGAGAATGGGAACTGATGAGCACACGACTGACACGGGACAGTGCCATTCAGTTTACTATTGGTGATGAGACACCGGATAAAGCCACAACGCTGCAGGAATACTATTATATTGAAGAGACAAAAGCACCAGACGGCTATACAAAATCACCTCAGCGGTATTATATTGATTATGAGGAAAAATACGAATCGTTGAAGGTGGAGAATGGAGACAGTACTTTTGTTCCTAAAGAGGTAAATATTACCATGTATCCGGTTTCCATGGATGGCACAAAGCCGGATTCGGGTAAAACATATACTGTGACCATGGGATATGATGTCACAGGGAATGAAATCACCGAAAAGACATTTACGTATAGGGTGGATAAGGAGAATGATTACAAAAAGTATACTTTAACGAAAGAGGGTAAAGCGTGGAAATATGAGGGCAAGGCAATCGGTACCGCAGCTCGTTTCGATGATACAACGATCCCTGGTATGCGTATTGACACGAAAAATATGACCATTTATCCGCAGCTGTTAGCACCGGGCGCAGGAGAACCGGCAAATCAGGATGCGATCCCGAAAATCGACAACACTCAGGTGTTTACCATCAAAAAGGTGGACGAATCGGGAACACTTTTGCCGGGGGCAACCCTGGAACTGACAGAAGTTGTAAAGGACGGAACGGAAACTGCTATTAAAGCCTTTCAGGGTAAAGAGGCATCCCAGTCCTTGCTGCTCGGTACGGATATTCAGGTGGCAACAGACCGTGTTACTTATTATGTACTGAGGGAGAAAGAAGCGCCGAAGGGCTATGAAGTGGCAGAACCCATCTATTTCTATGTGACAAAGGCTGAAAACAACCTCTATACCTTGTACTATACTGAAGCTGCAGAGGACGGAAAGCCGGATTGGACGAAGGCTGTTGAAAGCAAAAACACGGTGCTTTCTATGGTGGATGTGAAGATCACTGGTGCAAAGGTGACTTTGCAGAAAATCGATAGTGAAAGTAAGGATATCATTACCGATGCGGAATTGTCCCTTTACCGGGCAGATGATACAAAGGTCTGCGATTGGGACGGTGAGACAAAAGTATCCGGATTCTTGGAGCCAGGTGTATATTATATTGTAGAAAAAACCGCACCAAAGGGCTATAAGAAGGATCTGGAAGGACAGAAGATGTATTTTACTGTAAATGAAGATTTTTCTGTACAGTCTGGAATGCCGGAGTATGTTAGTGTGAAAAATCCGAGCAACAACCAGGTGGATGAATTTGGTGCAGCATATGCAAATGCAAAAATCACCAAAATTGAAGTAGATGTTTCTTCTATAAATGGAGACTCTCATGCAATTCAATTCAAGTCGGTTGGAGATTCTACGGATTTTACGGAGAATCTCATGGCAGGCACGAATACATTTATGCCATCTGATTATTCTTTTGGTGAAAATGGCAGAATGAAGATCACATTCTGGAATGCAAACATTAATGAGATCCGGTATTATACAGAGTCGGATTCTGAAAATGTATCGCATCTGGAAATTACAGATGGAGATACAGTTACAATTGCAGTTCCAAATGAAGTAGATGATACAATCACAACAGAAGATACAACAACCAGCACGACAACAGAAGATACAGCAACGAGCACGACAACAGAAGATACAACAACGACTACGACAACCAAGGCTACCACAACAACAGAAGTGAATACAA